>NZ_JAHAIF010000080.1 GCF_018372875.1 Clostridium sp.
ATGGCAATTACTAAGGTTTTAGCTAGTTCTGCTTTAGTTATTGAAGTGGAAAATGGATCAGACAAAAACGGAGCTCCAACTTACAGAAAGAAATCTTTTGCTGGAGTTAAGGGCGATGCTGCTGTTGAAAATGTATATGCTGTTGCAGATGCTGTAAAAGCAGTATTGAAGAATCCAACTAGAAACTACTACCTAAATGACTCTAACTTGCTTGACAATGACCAAGCGTAACAGGTGTAATTTCTAAATCTTAAAGAAAGGGGGAACTAGGTTATGGAATACACTTTATCTATGACTTTTACTACATCTAATGGAGATAAGTCTACTATCTCTATTGAAGGAGTTAAGGAAAACTTAACTCAAGCTGAAGCTTCTACTTTAATGGATGCCATTATAGAAAAGGATATTTTCCTTACTAAGAATGGTACATTAACTGGGAAGTATTCAGCTCAGTTAGTACAAAGACAAGTTACTAAATTTGAAGTAGCTTAATATATGAAAAGAAGGGGCTTACTAATTGAAGCCTCTTCTTTTATCATATACTTAGCTTCTACTTTCTTAGTATTAAGACATAAAATTTTACTTATATATTTAAATTTATATTAATCAAGTACAATTAATTTTTTCTATTCCATTTTAATTACATTCTTTTCAATATACTCTAAAATATTAAATGGTTCATTTTTTATTTCTTGGCTTATTTCAGAATGTTGATCTAAAATAGTTTTTAAATAATTTCCTTCTTCATTATTTAACTTCAAAATAAAATAACCTTTTATTTTTACGAAAATAAATACAAAACTTTTATAAAAAACTACTTTCGTTATATCAGAATATTTAACCTCAATCTCATCATTATATACTATCTTTTCCTCATCTATTGTAACCTCAGATATTTTCGATGATTTATATATTACATCATCAACTTTTTGTTCATATTTTTTCCCTTTGGAATGAAACCATATTATCCACATTGTAGAAAGTATTGCAACCAATAATACAAAGCTAAATGCAATATAATTTCCGATATAATATACTAATCCAGAAAGCGGATATAATATTGGAGTCAAAATGTGAAGTAGTTTACGAGACAGTTCTTCATTCCCAAAAGGTACATATGGCATACGATATTTAAACTTTAACATATACTCAAGGCTTTTCTTATCCTCATCATTAAAAATTTGATTTATTTTCATAATACTCCTCCTTATATTTAAGATTAAATACTATTATGAATTTATTATAATACTATATTATTCAATCTTTAAAGAACACTTTCTACAAATACAAAAAAGAAGCTCCATATAGAAGCCTCTTCACCCATTCTCAATAACCCTCTCTTCAAATATCCTCAAAACTTTCTTAAGTCCCTCATTCTCCTCCATTAGCTTCTTATTCTCCATAGCCAATATCAAGTTCCTATTAGCATATCCCCTAAGAGCAATTTCTAACCTCTTAATCCTCTTATCTTCCTCTCCATTCAAACCTACCACATCCTTATATTAAATGCTTGTCCACCTTGTTATCTCATTTATCCCCTTTTATCCATTCTAACTTTATTACCTTAACCTGTAGTTATTCTCAATATTCTTAGGTATCTCAACAACATACCTCTTACACATCTCATATATTCTAGAGCCAACCCCTTCATCAATATCTAAAAGCTTGTCCATAGTAAATTCCGTAGAAACTATAATGGGCAAACAGTTATAATACCTATAATTTATAATCTCAAACATTATGTTAATATCACTCTCATTTATCTTTCCTTTGAAAAGATCATCTATAAGAAGCACATCACAAACCTGATATTTGTTAATTATATTTGCATAATAATCTCCATCTAACATATTCTGCTTTATTGAAGTAACCACATCTCTGTAAGGCAAATACACAACATTTAACCCACTCTCAAGGAAATTTAGGCATAATGCAACAGCTAAATGAGTTTTACCAGCACCTACTTGTCCACAAAATATAATGCTATTATGCCTTGAATATCTTATAACCTCAAATTTCACATAATATGAGGATGCACTATCCTTAGCTTTTCTTGAAAAATCATTCCACACCTTATAATTATTAAAGGTATACTTGCACATGTCCACTTTAATTCCTGATTCCTTCCACTGTCCCTTTACCTTATTAACATTTTGACATTCACATTTTACAAACAAGGCCTGAGCATGTTCTCTAGGAATTATAATCCACCCTCTATCACGACACTTTTCACACTTATATAAGGTCTTCTGCTCTTGCTCTCTCATTCTCTGACAAAACTTCTGGCTCATTTGGTTTAAATCCACTAAACTCCCCTCCATTACTAACTCCCTTCTCCTTTGGGTACCCTTCTCTTTCCCAGTTTTTAAGAATACCATTTATATACCCCATGGTAATCTTATCCACTTCAATAGCCTTATCAATTGCCATTTTCACATATTTAAGATCATACATTTTTAAAGCTAATCTTATTGATGGTATATTTAGCACTCCAACTCTGCCTAAAAGATTTTCATAGTAAGAGACTAATTCTATGCTTTTCTTATCTATATCTTCATTCTCTTTCTTAATAGATATATTTATATATCTATTATCTTCTTCTTCTTTCTCTTTAGTTACTGTAACGTTACTTTCCATTACATCATTTTTCTTTTTAGCTCTACATTTTGCTACCCTTTTTCTAGTTTGCTCTCTAACTCTCTCCATACCTTCTACATTTTGATATTTTTCCCAATTAACAATTCTTATAATATTATTTTTGTCAATATCTATCATCCCTAAATTTCTCAGCGTTCCCACACCTAACCTAATAGAGTTTATTGGTCTATTAAATATAGTAGCTAACATTTCTTCTGTATAAGGTTTTCCTTCTGATAAAAAATTAAACCACCAGCATTAGTCCTTCCTGCTTGAATCAGTAACCTAATCCAAATATAATTTATAGTATCATTCTCTGGCATTGCTTCTATTAGCTTCATTTTTTCATCATAAAATATATCTAAACTTATCTTTATCCATTTTAAATCCATGGTAAGCCCTACTCCCCCAAAAAAATTATTTTTAAATTCAATTAAGCCTTCCCAAGATGCATCTAATTTCTTTACTTCACAGAAATTTATATAAGCTTGTAGAATTTTGAAATCCATATCTCCCCCTATGATTCCACCTCACCATCTTTACCAAATAACTCATCAACAGTAAAATTCAGAGCATCTGCAATTTTATTTTTAGTATCATTTTTTATGTTCTCCCCCTTATTTTGTTCAAGCCTTGAAATAATTGTTCGACACACTCCAGACTTTTCTGCCAATCTCTCTTGAGTAAAACCTTTAATAACCCTTGCAACCTTTAGATTCATCATTACCTCCTTATAAAAGTTAATACTTTTTACATTTTTTGTTAATATTCTTTACAAAAAGTATATCTATTAATAACACTTGCTGTCAACCATTATTTTACATTTTGTAAAATTAATTAACTTTTATGTTATTTATACCCACTTATTGTTTACTTTTTTATACAATTTGTATATAATTCCAATTGTGAGGTGTTTTTATGGATATTAACAACAAAATAAGAAAACTTAGGTTTAAGTTGAATTTAACCCAACAAGAATTTGCAAATAGAATAGGCATATCTAGACCCTCTTTATCTAATTATGAAAAAGGTACTAGAATGCCTTCCATGACTGTAGCTCAAAAGATTTGCAAAGAATTTAATGTAAATCTTAGCGACATAATTGATCAAGATTATTCAATGACATCATCAGAATCTAACTTATTAAAAAAAAGTAATTTATATGAATATGAATTTAATACTAAAAAGTCAGCTGATCATCTTAGCTATAAACTTTTTAAAGATTATTTAACTTCTTTAGGTTATCCTGTTGAATCTATGGAGGATATAAATTTATTGAAACTTTATGAAGCTAGTAAAGAGTTTTATCAATTTCAAATGTTTAAGATGGGTTACATACAAATTTATGAGGATTAAATAAAGGAGGTGATTATTTCACCCCCTTTATTTAATCATATTTTACTAAAATCGTGATTTATTATTTCTATTAGCTTAAATTCATTATTTTCAAATTCAAATTTTAGTATACAACAATTACCTAATCCCTCTTTTTGGTCAACATCACTAGTATGAGCCCAGTATCTCATAAATTGACGACAAGCAGCTCCATGAGAAACAGCTAAAACTGTTTTATGATCATCATTTTTCATAATTTCGTAAAGAGTTTCTGCTACTCTCTTTCTTAATTCAAATTCATCTTCACCACCATACTTAACAAAAAAATCTCCATAAGGTAAAGGTGGATTTAAATCTTCGCTTTCTCCCTCAAAAGTGCCAAAATTCCATTCTTTCAGACCTTTTACTCTCTTATAAGGAATATCAGTAACATACTCTAGTGTATCACAAGCTCTTTCAGATGTAGATGAATAGGCATGATCAAAGGTTATGTTGTTACTCTTAAAATACTCTCCAGCAATAATAGCTTGTTTAACTCCTAAATTAGTTAATGGAGCATCACACCACCCTTGAACCTTTCTTCTAAGATTAAATAATGTTTGTCCGTGTCTCATTAAATACAATGTTTTTTTCATAACTCTTTCTCCCCCAATTATCTAATAAGGTTTGCCAACATTTCTACTGATGAAGCTTCTTGATGATTAAAGAAAGAACTTTCTTTTTTATCTAAAGCAGAAATTTTATTCATATCATCTTCATTTAATTTAAAATCAAAAACATCTATATTCTGCAACATTCTTTCTTTGTTAACTGTTTTTGATAGTGGAACAATTCCTCTTTGAAGTAACCATCTTAAAATAACTTGTGCAATTGATTTACCATACCCCTCTCCAATTTCCTTTAAGATAGCATTATTAAACATTCCATTTTTTCCTTCTGCAAAAGGAGCCCATGCCTGTAGTTGTACCCCATACTTGCTATTGTAATCCTGTGCCATTAATTGTTGATGAAATGGATTAATCTCAATTTGGTTTACTGCTGGTGTTACTTCATTGAATAAAGCTAAGTCAACTAAACGGTCTGGATAAAAGTTTGATACACCTATAGCCTTAATTTTCCCCTCTTTATATAAATCCTCCATAGCTCTATAAGTTCCATAGTAATCATTTAGTGGCTGGTGGATTAACACTAAGTCTAAATAATCTAACTTCATTTTCTTTAAGGAAGCTTTTATAGATTCTTTTGCTTTATCATATCCTCCATTGCTAATCCATACTTTAGTTGTAATAAATAATTCTTCTCTAGAGATAGATGATTTAGCAATAGCTTGTCCAACCCACTCCTCATTTCCATAGGATTGTGCTGTATCAATTAAACGATATCCAACATCAATTGCATCTACTACAGCCTTAATGCATTCTTCTTTATCTGTAATTTGAAAAACTCCAAACCCAACTGCTGGCATTTTTATACCATTGTTTAAAGTTACATATTCCATTTTTACCTCTCCTTTATTTTTATTATTTAATTCTATATAATATATACTATCAGTCGGTAGTAACTACCGAGCAAGTTTTTTATTATTGGGGAGTGATTTTATGTTTACAACAAAAGAGGTATGTAAGGAAGTAGGAATATCTTACGAAACATTAAAGTTTTACTGCAAGGAAGGTTTAGTTCCAAATGTGAAAAGGGATAAAAATAATTATCGTATTTTTGATGAGAAAAATATTGCATGGTTAAAGGGATTACAATGTTTGAAGAAGTGCGGTATGAGCATTAAGGATATGAAATTATATATGAATTATTGTATGGAAGGTCCATCTACAATTCCTGAAAGAAAAGAAATGCTTAACAAATTAAACGAATCTTTAGTTAAAAAAATTAATGACCTTAATGAATGTATTAATTTTATTGAAAATAAACAAGCCTTCTATGATGATGTATTAGATGGAAAAATAAAATATGTAAGCAATTTAATTGATATAGAAGATTAATAAAGCCAATGACTCTTTTAAAGTCATTGGCTTATTTCTATTTGGCTTTATTTTTAGATATTAACTTAGCTACAAATGCACCAATTAATGCAGGTATAATCCAATTAAATCCTAGATTATTAAAAGGAAGCTTGTGTATAAAACCTATATTAATACCGAAGCTATCTATAACAGTTAATGCACTAATAACAAGTGTGATATAAGCTGCCCCCTTGAACATGCTGTCAGTAGTAAATATTTTTGGCATAGAACTAAGTAAAACTAAAATGATAGCAACAGGATATAAAACTGTAAGTATTGGCACTGCAATAGCTATTATCCTATCAACCCCTAGGTTGGACATTATTGTACTGTATATGCATATTCCAATTACTAAATGCTCATATTTAATTTTATTCTTTGTTAAATCTGAAAAGTATTTAGCAGTAATTGATGTTAAACTTGCTGCAGTTGTAAAACATGCACAGGCAACAATTATACCTAATAATATAGTTCCTAAGTTTCCTAATAAACCTCTAGTTATAGTAGATAATAGCTCTGTTTGAGACATTAATCCATTATAACTATTAGACATAGTTGCTCCTAAGAATGCTAGTCCACCATATACAACTATTAATCCAAATCCAGCTATTAAAGAAGCCTTAATTGTAAGACTAGCTACTTCCTTTTTATCACTATATCCCCTACTTTTAAATGAGGCTATTATAAAGGCAACTACTCCCCCCATCCCTAAGGCATCCATTGTTTGGTACCCTTGTGTAAGTCCATGGGCAAATAAACTTTCTGAATTTATATCTGTTTTTATATCCCCAATGGGAGAAATTATACCTTTTACAATTAGAATAAATAATGTAACTAACAGTACTGGGGTTAAGTATTTTCCAATAATATTTACAGTCTTAGATGGCCTCATTGTTAGTAAAAATACTAATGCAAAGAAAACAATTGAAAATAAAACTTTATTAAAATCACCAAATATAGGTGCTATACTTAGCTCAAAAGTTGTAGCACTAGTTCTAGGAATAACAAGTATTGGTCCTAAACAAAGCATCATAATAACTTCAATTCCAATACCAAACCTTTTACCTGCACGACTAGCAATATTTTGGTATGATCCAGCCTTTGCAATGGCATAAATAGATAAAAGTATTATTCCTATATCTGCCACAATAAATCCCATAAAACTAGTTAACCAATTACTACCTGAAGTTGCCCCCAAAAATGGTGGAAATATTAAATTTCCTGCCCCAAAAAAGTTAGCAAATAGCATAAATCCTATAATTAAAACATCCATTCTTTTTCTCATTACAATCCCTCTTTCTTTAGTTTATATACAGAAAAGCCACATAGTATACACTACATGGCTTTTTATTTCTTAGGATTGAAAAAACCACATAGCATCATCTATGTGGCTTAAAAACAACAAAAATTAGCCATCATAGATACAAACAATCTCTAGTCTGTATCTATGATTAATATTACTATCTATCACAAATACAAACCTAACTATAATAGCTAAAATAATACTTATTTATTTTTACTTTCTTACTTAAGTTTATATTATTAATCATTTTGCTTTCTTCCTTCTGTAAAAATATTAATTCTTTTTTAATTATAACTATTTTCTTCCATAGAGTCAACTATATTTCAACTTCTGTTACATCATCCTCTAGTAATATTATTTTATTTTAACATATATAAAACTAATCTTAGATACATTCTGTAAAGTTTATTGATATAATATATTTATAACTTTTTAGGAGGATATATAAATGACAAAAATTAAGAAAAAATCATATTTATTGTTACTTTTTTTAATACTTGTTTTGGTATCTTTTTTAACTTTTTCAAAAAAGCAAACTATAGATACATATAGTTCTAATAATTATAGTATCAAAATAAAAGCTAAAGATTCATTTTCATTTGGCCCACATAAGATTTTTATTTACTATAAAACAAAAGATGATATATTTTATAATGATCTTTTTGATACACTTCTTTTTAATGATGGTTCTACTATAAGTAAAGATAATTTTAAAGTTGAATTTAAGAACAATAATTGTATTCTATCACTATCAGGTTGTGAAGGTAGTAGTTCATATTTGATAAGTTTTTCTGAAAATAAAGTTTCATATACTGATATATCTGAGATTCAATCTAATTAAAGTATATTTTTATTAAGAAAATATATTTAACATATTCAACTTTAATGAAATAAATTATCTTCATTTACTGTTTTTTTGCGTTTTTTAAATAATTGATTATATGAGGTGATAAAAATCGTTCTAAATATTAATACTATTATAGTACTAATATTACAATAACTTTTAATTGTTTCGCTAAAGTATCTTTAATGAATAACAAAAGCCAATGATCTATTATAATTGACTTTTAACTACGTTAAATCACTTATTACATTGACTCTTATCTGAAAATAATGTTTACCTCTGAAACTCCAAGCTTTTCAGAAAGACTTAGAGTTAACAGATTGAGATCTCTCGTTGGTTTTTGTGTTGCCGGTTCAGATAGATATCCAACCCCTTCAGAATCAGATAACGCTTATTGGGTTTACTATATATAATAAAAAGGGGCTGTCGCACTAAATAATTAGTGCGTAGCTCTTTTTTTTTGTAAAAAAATAAATCCCAAACTCTACGAGTTTAGGATTTATGATAAAATATTCTTATGCAAAAAAGAAACATTTTACAAAAGAATTATACTTCAAATCAAA
>NZ_JAHAIF010000002.1 GCF_018372875.1 Clostridium sp.
TGCAATCTATTATCTATATTTCTTCTTGTCATCATAAAATATCACCTGTGATATTTTATCAAAAAAACGAAAGGGTGTCGACTTTGTCGACACCCTGAGGTAAGATTTCTCTTACCTATTTTACAAAAGTATATTCATTTTTTGATTGTGAAACTTTTCTTATTGTCCCATCTTTACTTATACTATATACTTCTTCTAACTCAGGGTCTGAATTACTTCCAATGAATAAAATATTCCCCTCTTCATCTACTGATAATCCATATCTAGTTGCTTTAATACTACTAGGAAAATCAAAGAGTAGCCTATAATGCTTACCATCTTGTAATTTATATATAGATAGTATTCCATCATTAAATTCTCCTAAAGCATAATAAACTCCATCAACATTAACTATATCATATAATCTAGTTATATCTTTAGATATAGTTTTCACTTCACTAGTTTTACTATTAATAACTTGAAGGACTTTCTCATCATTAATAGTTTCCTGTAATATAACTATACCTTCAGAGTCTGTACTTAAATACTGAACTATACCACCATCAAGCTTATAAAGTAACTTTTCTTCACCATTTTCTAGATTATATGTAAAAATACCATTAACTCCTTCATTATTCACTCCATAGTAAACTAAAGTATTAGAATCTATCCAATCTAAATAATGCCCTGATATACCTGTATCAGTATTAAAATCTACATATTCACCATTTGACAACTTAATTATCTTATAGGTAGTAACTCCATCTACATTTCTATATAATGATAGATATTCACCACTTGGCGACATTTTTAATCCATCATCTCCAATTTCAATATTTGAAAGCTCAATTATTTTACCACTATAAAAAACAATATACTTACCATCTTTTTGTGCAATATAATTATCGCTATTATGCTCATATAATCCTATTACTTCATTATTATTAACCTTCTCATACTTTCCCTTTATATAGTTATAATTTGAATAATTTCCTCCGTCATTTTCTATAATTGCTCCCTTATTTAACTTAATCCCTTCTACAATTTCAACATCATCAGTAGGTTTACTACATGACATTAAAAATAAAGAACAGAATAAAATACCTATTGCCCTAATTCTCCTACTTCTACTAATCTTCATCTCTTCTCCCTCAAATCACATTCAGTATTATATTCTATACATTTCTATATATAAAAGCACTATTTCCGTATTACATAATACTCTTTAATATGACCAATTACAATATATTTTATTAATATATTTACTTCTATCTTTTCACTAATAATTCCTTCTTATTTTGTGAATAAAAATATTACAAATTCATTACACTTAACTTACCATATGTTTAATGGTATACTAAGTTTATTATATTGAAAGGAAGAATAATATGGCACTAGATGGAATATTTTTAAACAGTTTAATTAATAATCTTAAAGATGTATTAATAGATAGTAAAATAGATAAAATTAATCAACCAGAAAAAGATGAAGTAATATTAACTATTAGAAAAGATAGAAAGAACTATAAGCTTCTTATATCTGCTTCTTCAAAATTTCCAAGGATTCATTTTACTGAAACTTCTAAGGAAAATCCTCTTAAAGCACCAATGTATCTTATGGTTTTAAGAAAGTATCTTACCTCTGGTAGAATTGTCGATGTATACCAAAAAGATGGAGATAGAGTTGTAATCATTAAAGTAGAATCAAGGGATGAACTTGGATTTGATAGTGAATATTCTCTTATAGTTGAAATAATGGGTAGACACTCTAACATTACTTTAGTTAGAAATAGAGATAATAAAATAATGGAATCTATAAAGCATATAACACCAGATATTAATAGTTATAGAGTATTATATCCTGGAGCTACTTATGTTGAACCACCTAAGTCTACAAAACTAAATCCTTTTAGATTAGATATTAATGAAATGACTGATTATATTAAGGAAAACAACTTAGAATATAATGATTTATTTTTCTCTAATCTTTTAACAGGAGTTTCAAAACCACTTTCAAAAGAACTTTATGAAAATTCCTTAAAGGAGAATATATCTCCTAGTAATTTTTCATCATTATATAAGTATACAACAAGTTCAATAAATGATATTTGTAACCATCCTTCCTTTAATATTATTACGGATTCCGATGGTATATATAAGGACTTTTATTGTGCTAATTTAAATTCTTATTATAGTGGTTATAAAAATATAAAATATGAAAATCCATCTCTTATACTTGATGATTTCTTTAGAACTAAAGATAAACAAGATAGATTAAATAATAGATCCATTTCTCTTCAAAAATTAATACACACTAATATAGATAGATGTAATAAAAAGTCTAAAATATTAAATGGAAATATTAAAGAAGGTGCAAAGAAAGAGGGCTATAAAATAAAGGGTGATTTACTTACTTCTTATATTTACATGATAAAGCCTGGAGATGATAAAATCTCTTTATTAAACTTTTATAACGATAATGAAGAAGAATATTTAACTATATCTCTTGATCCCAATAAAAGTCCTTCTGAAAACATTCAAAAGTACTATAAAAAGTATAATAAATTAAAAAAATCTGAGGAATGGGCCTTAGAACAACTTGAAAAAAATGAGGATGAATTAAATTATTTAAATTCTGTTTTAACCAATATATTAAATGTAGAATCCTATGATGAAATTGAACAAATTAAAAAAGAATTAATTGAAACAGGATATATTAAATTTAAAAATACATCTAAAGGTAATAAAAAATTAAAGGAAAGCAAGCCTCTACACTTTTTATCATCTCAAGGCATAGATATTTATGTAGGTAAGAATAACTTACAAAATGACTACCTAAGTCTTAAATTTGCAAATAGAAATGATATGTGGCTTCACACTAAAAACATCCCTGGATCACATGTAATTATACAAGCAAATCCTGTAGATGAAATTACTTTAGAGGAAGCTGGAATTATAGCTGCATATTATAGTAAAGGTAAAAATGATTCTAAAGTATCAGTTGATTATACAGAAGTTAAAAACTTAAAAAAACCAAATGGAGCTAAACCAGGTATGGTTATATATTATACTAATAAAACTATGTTTGTAGACCCTAAGGACTATGAAAGCTTAAAAATACAAAAACTATAATAAAAGAACCAGAGAAAATCCTCTGGTTCTTTTTTAGCTATTTCTAATCATTTCTTGTATTACAGTACTACCTTCATTCTTAATTAAATCATTATCAAAGTATTGGTAGTAATAACATTTTAATTTACCATTAAATAATTTTCTGTTTTTTGTTGCCTTTCTTCCAAATGGCTTTTCAAAACCTTCATATGATGTAAGAATATTAAATTCCCAATTTTTATAGTCTTCCTTATACTTTCCAAACTTTCTATAAAGCTCTTCAACTTCTCTCTTATCACTTAATCTTTCACCATATGGTGGATTAGAAATTATAAATCCATATTTTCTCTTATTAGAAAACTCTCTAAAATCTCTCTTATGGAATTCTATCCACTGACTTACACCTGCTTTAGCTGCATTATTCTCTGCTGTTCTTAAAACCCATGTATCTATATCATATCCAACAAGTTTAATATCTTTATTTTTTATAGATTTTCTTGCACCATCTCTAACTCCATTAAAAATATAAAGAGGCATAGTTGGCCATGTTTCACATACAAATTCTCTATTTAATCCTGGTGCTATATTTTGAGCAATCATAGCAGCCTCAATTAAAATTGTCCCTGAACCACAGAAAGGATCTATAAGCTCATAAGAATCTTGCCATCTTGATTGAAGTACCATAGCTGCTGCTAAAGTTTCTTTTAAAGGTGCAGCTCCTGAATTTTCTCTATATCCTCTCTTATGTAGCCCTTGCCCAGATGTATCTATTGTTAAAGTTACCTTATCTTTTAATATAGCAACCTCTATTTTATATACAGGCCCATCTTCCCTAAATTCTGTTGTACCATAAGCTTCACTCATGCTAGTTATAATAGCTTTTTTAACAATGGATTGACAATCAGGAACACTGTATAAAGTTGATTTCACTGACTTTCCTACAACATGCATCTTACCGTTCTTAGGTATTAATTTACTCCAATTTACCTTCTTTGTTCCTTGGAATAATTCTTCAAAGCTTCTAGCTTCAAACTCTGCCATTTTAATTAAAACTCTATCAGCAGTTCTTAAATGGATATTAGCAATAGCAATATCCATTTCATCTCCCTTAAAGTGTACTTTACTTGTATCAACTTTAACATCATCATAGCCTAAAGCTCTTAATTCTTTAGCTGTTATACCCTCTATACCAAAAGTAGTGGTAGCAATTAAATCAAAATCCATATGTTATTCTCCTTAGTCTTCATAAATCTTTACTGAATCTTCGTTGTCTATTTCTTTTATACTTACTGCAATTTTTTCATTCTTTGACGTAGGAATATTTTTACCAACATAGTCAGCTCTTATTGGAAGTTCCTTATGACCTCTATCTATTAATACTGCTAATTGTATTCCTTTAGGTCTACCTGTATCAATAACTGCATCAATTGCGGCTCTAACTGTTCTACATGTATATAACACATCATCTACTAATACTACTTTCTTGTTATGAATATTTACACCTAGGTCTATGTTTTTTACTTTTGGAGACTCTCCCGTTAATGTTAAATCATCTCTGTAGAAAGTTATGTCTACACTTCCTACCGGTACATTTATTCCTTCAATATTATTAATTTCTGCTGCAATTCTTTGAGCTAAAGGATATCCCCTTCTTTTTATCCCTACCAAAACTATGTCTTCGACACCTTTATTTCTTTCAATAATTTCATGAGATATTCTTATTAAACTTCTTTTTATAGCTTTATCATCAAGCAAGTTAGCTTTTAAGTTCATAGCTTACCCTCCCTATACAACTTCACTTCTTAGTTTTTCCAACATTTTTTCAAAATATAATGGTAATTCAGATGAGAATTCCATATATTCTTTCGTTCTTGGATGAATAAATCCTAACGTTTTAGCATGTAGCATCTGACCATCCTGTCTATATTTACTCTTCTTAAATCCATATAATGGATCTCCAACTAAAGGATGACCTATAGAAGACATATGAACTCTAATTTGATGAGTTCTTCCTGTTTCTAAAACACATTTTACTAATGTAGTATTCTTATATCTTTCTACTACTGTATAATGAGTTACAGCTCTTCTTCCACCTTCTACAATTCCAATTTTTAATCTATCTTTCTTACTTCTTGCTAAAGGCTTATCAATAGTACCTTCATCCTCTTTAATTCTGCCCTCAACTAAGGCATAATACTCTCTTTTCATAGAATGATCTCTTAATTGATCTGATAAAAAGTTATGAGCCTCATCATTCTTAGCCACAACTAAAACTCCTGTGGTATCCTTATCAATTCTATGAACAATACCAGGTCTTATAACTCCGTTTATAGAAGATAAATCATTACAATGATATAACAAAGCATTTACTAAAGTTCCATTATAATTACCTGGAGCAGGATGTACAACCATTCCTTGAGGTTTATTAACAACTATTACATCCTTA
Source organism: Clostridium sp. (assembly GCF_018372875.1). GTDB lineage: Bacteria > Bacillota > Clostridia > Clostridiales > Clostridiaceae > Clostridium. The sequence goes on from NZ_JAHAIF010000002.1 coordinate 5,536, forward strand.
TCTTCATATAGTATATCTAATGGTATGTTTTCCGCTTCTACTTTTAAGTGTACAGGTTCTGGCATAACAACTTTCACTTCATCAAAAGACTTTAATTTATAATTACTTTTTATATTATTGTCATTAACTAAAATATTTCCTTTTTCAATTAACCCTTGTATAAAAGATCTTGACTTATCATCAAAAATTTGTGATAAGTACTTATCAATTCTTTCTCCTTCAAAGTCAGCACTAATATTAAAAATAGTTTCTTCCATTCGTTAAACTCCTCTGTTTCTATTCCATAACATTATAATATACCTATGTTTAGCCGGTCAACTTATGACATTAAAAACACCACAACATTTGTTGTGGTGTTATATGTATAATACTAATCTTCTTTAGAAGCAAAGAAACTCTTTATTTCGTCTATGTTATCAGTTAGAATATCTTCTTCTATTGTTTTAAATGATTCTTCATTAAATTGAACTTCACTATCAATTGCAGCTTCATCCTCTACAGGAGTTGAAATATTATAATTCTTAGTTACATCCTTTTCTAAATCATCAAAAGTTTCTAACTGAGTATTTATAAAGTTTCTAAACTTAGCTCTAAATTTAATAAATTCTTGTTTTACTCTATCATATTCATCATTTATTTGAATAACATCTGCATGAGCTTTATCAACTATTCTTTGTGCAGTTTCATTTGCATTTTTAACTACTAGTTCTGCTTCTTTTTCTGCTGAACTCTTTGCTTGATCTGCAGCATTTTGTGCTAAAACTAAAGTATTTTGAATAGTACTTTCTATTTTAGAGTAATGTTCTATTTGTTCTGTTAATGAAGCAACCTTCTCTCTTAATTTAGAATTATCTTTATATAATTCTTCATAGTTTTCTACGACTTCATCTAAAAATTCATCAACTTCCTCTGGATTATACCCTCTTAATCCTCTTTTAAATTCCTTATTATTAATGTCCATTGGCGTAAGTTTCATAAAATCCCACCTCTATTATGTATATTTTTTTATAATTACTTTATATTTACCGCTTTTACTATTCCCAACTATATCTCCCAAAATAAACTTTCCCACTCCTCTTATAGTTATTCTCTCACCACTTAATACTTCTTTGCTTTTATCTCTAATGGTATTATAATCAACTAAAACTTTACCCGCTTCTATTACATCTTGAGCCTTACTTCTAGATAATTTCATTACCTTAGATACTATAGAATCTAGCCTTAAAGATGGTATTAAAATAATCTCTTCTTTAAATTCAGGTGTAAAAGGTATAAAATCCTCTTCTAAGAGAATAACCTTACAGGGTGATTTGCCTACTGTTTCTAAATTACTTATTATATAATCAGCAATTTCTTCACATACAGGTAAATAGCATTCTCCATTTTTTATAATTAAATCTCCAAGTTTATTTCTCTTTATCCCTAGACCTAAAATTGATCCTAAATAATCTCTATGACTAGGTATGGTAAACTTAGATGTATTTACTATTTTTAATATCTTCATAGGAAATGGAATTTCATAAATATTATTGAAAGATATCATTCTTCTCTCTGCGTCTTCAAAAAAACCAGATGATGTTACTTTAAAATCATTAGTGCTTGTAAACTTCTCAAAAAACTTCCATATGTTAGGCGGATAAAAGTTATTACCAAACAAGGATATGTCCTTTTCATAGGATAACTCGTATTTTTCATATAAGTTTAAAACTTCTAACCTATCCTCTTCATTGAAACTTTGTAATAGAGTCTTCTTATCCATTGTTAAAATATCATATACAATAGTCTTTCAACTATTTGAATCGCAAATATTGCAAATATTGGTGATAAGTCAATAGGTAAGTTTCCTAAGAACTTATATTGGATTTGCCTAAAAGGTTCTAACAATGGGGAAGTTATACTATTTAAAAATCTCATTATTTCATTGCCTCTATCTTGAATTATCCATGACCCTAGGCATTCTACAACTATTATTACTTCTAATACTCTAAAAAAAGTAGAAACTAGATTTAGTAACATTCCCATTATATTCACCTACTTTGTCCAACTAAATAATGCTTTTGAGCTTAATTCATTCTTTAATTCATTAGTTACTTCTACATTTGATGGTGAAAGTATATATACACCCTTTTCAATTTGTTGAAGTTCTCCACCTAAAGCATAACAAGATCCACTAATGAAATCTAATAATCTTTGAGCTATTCTAATTTCAAGAGCTGTTGTATTTACAAGAACTATTCTTCTATTTTTTAATGCATCACATATTTCTGTAGCTTCTTCATATGCTACTGGCTTAGTTATAGTTACTTTTGCAGATGATGAAGTGTGAATATTTACAACCTTATTGTTTTTCTTATTTTGAATAACAGGTTCAATAGCTTCTTCTAATCCATCTTCACCTTCTAATTCGTCTAAATCGTCAAACTCCTCATCATACTCATCGTATTCTCCAAATCCTAAAAAAGATTTTAATTTTGTTTTCATGTCACTCATTTACTTTTCCTCCTGTAAATTATAATTTCTCTTTCCGAAGATTCCCTCTCCAATTCTAATGAAATTTGATCCTTCTTCTATAGCAATATGATAATCATGTGTCATGCCCATAGATAAAATTTCCATTTTTATATTTTTAAATTCCTTAATTTTTAATGAATCAAAAATATCCTTTACCTTTTTAAAATAATACCTATTACTTTCTTCATTTCCCTTTGGTATAACAGCCATTATCCCTTTTACTTTAACAAATTTACATTTTTCAATGGCTTCTATTAAAGTATCTAAGTCTTCTTCAAGTAAACCACCTTTACTTTCTTCACGACCAATATTTATCTGAATTAAAGTATCAGCTATAATATTCTTTTTACCAAATTCTTTTTCTATAACTTCTAATAACTTAATACTAGAAAGGGAATGAATAAGAAAAGTTTTACCCACCAAATATTTCACTTTATTAGTTTGAAGGTTCCCAATAAAATGCCATCTTACATCTTTATGAAAGTTCTCAAACTTATCTTTGAGTTCTTGGACTTTATTTTCTCCAAAATCCCTAATTCCTGCATTATATGCTTCCTCTAGTTCATTTAGAGGTTTAGTCTTAGAAACCGCTAATAATGTAACTTCATTTGGTATATTACTTCTTAAACTTTTTATATTATTCTTTATATCCATAGCCGTTTCCCTCCTAATAAGAGCAACTAATCCTTTACTATAAAGTAATTCTGCATAAAAGTTAAATATCCTTCATAATATTATAAAAATATTATTTATTAATATCTTCTTCAGCATATTCTACATCATGATTGCTAGCTGCTGGCATTATAATTTCATCACTTTTTTCAATTGTAACGTCTAACCCTCTAATTTGCTTTAGTATTCTTAAATGACTTCCTTCTGAATTTAGGGATTCTTCCATTAACTCAGCATTTCCTATTACATATATTTTAAAAGGCGCTGCTTCTCTATCTCCATCATCAAATCCTATAAAAGCACTATTACATACAACAGCAGTATTTGGAGTGACCCTATGGTTATTTACGGAAATAGCCTCTGCACCACTACCTCTTAACTCATTTATTAATAAAGCCATATCACTATCATGAAGTATCTTATTCATTACTTCATAATCTGTATCTTCATCAAAGTTAATAATGGCATCATTAATTGTAATTATAAGTCCAGGACCTTTTACTTCATTTAGCCCTGTTAACATTCCATAATCACCCAACTGATTCCTCATATCTTCTAATACTTTTCCATTAACTTTATCATCATTATTATACTTTTCTATTTTTTCTTTAAATTCCTTATTACTTTTTTCAAGCAAGCTTATTTGTTTATATAGTTGTGTCCTCTCTTCAATAGCATCTTGATATTCCTTTGCTGTTAATTGCCTTGAAGTTATTCCATCAAAATTGAAGTTAATTGCAATTAATATCCCTACTATCAGTGTTCCAATGAAAAGAGCAATCTTTGCGCTCTTATTTTTCATTTAATCACCTCATTGCCTACTTTTATATTTTTCTATGATCAATCTTCTTATAATAGCAAAGTTATCAAATATTCTTCCACCAAAGACAATAACTGCTGCTATATATATAGGAATTCCCAATTTATCCCCTAAATAAGCTAAAGCTGCTGCTAACACTGCGTTTCCAAAAAAGCCAGATATAAATATATCAGCTTGAAAGTTCTTTGATAAATTTGCTCTTACTGCACCAAAAACTGAATCTAAGCAGGCAAGAATAGCTACTGACATATATGGCGAAAATCTTTCTGGTATATTTACATCAAAAACAACTCCTAATATAATTCCAAATAAAAGTCCTATGATTGCTATCATCAATTCTTCCTCCCTACTCCTTTACTGGTGTAATAAAATCGGTTCTATATGATTCTGTAGTTTTTTCAATAAATATATCATCTACAACCTTATAAGTAACATCATAATTATCCAAAGCACCAAACTTTAAAGCTCCAGGGAAATCTAATGCTACATTTAGCTTAGTTTTGTCTCCTATAGCTTTTATTACAATTGTTTCTTTAGGACTTACTTTTCTTCCTGATGTTCCTAACCATATTATACTAGTTCCAGAAGAGTTCATTATACCAGTTTGAGCAGTTATTCTATAATCATTAATTGATATAGCCTCTGCCCTAGCATACCATAAAGTATTTACTAAATGTACAAGTTCAGCACTTCCTAAATCTACACTTGTATCAGTAGCATTACTAAATATTGGTGTCTTAGGCTTTATAGTAACTATAATTCCTGGCCCTTTAACATCTACTGTTCCAAGCTGTATTCTTGCGTTATCAAGTGCTTTCTTCACTTCTAAGTCAACCTTACCACTTTCAGCAGCACTTTCTTCTAACTTTTTTATTTCCTCAGTAAGTTTTGAGTTTGTAGCTGATAGTTCTTCTTTCTCTTTCTTTAAACTTTCAACTTCACTTATTATATCAGTATTATTTATATTGCCATCAGTACCATCTTTTTTTGCAAGCATTTTAAACTGATATGCAAGTAAGAATCCTAATAATGCACATACTACTGCAACAAATATTTGTGATGTTTGCTTTTTCATCTTACTCCTCCTTATTTATAATCTGGTGAACCTTCATGGCTAACCTTTATATATTCTTTTGGCTTTGCCTGAATGTATATATTCATAGCATCACTTAACTTTTTAGTTAAGTTTTCATCATTTCCTAATAATACTTGTATATCACCAAAATAAATTTTCATATTTGACATATCATTAACATCTAATGATGTAATACTAACCCCCTTATTATCTTTTTGCATTTTCTCTTCAGCTTTATAAAGTAAATTTAATACTTTTTCCAACCTTGTATTTTCCTCTATTTTCATACCCACTTCTTTATCTTTAGTATTTAGACCTTTTATTTCAATTAAATTTTTACCCTCTAATGAATTTGTTCTCTCTAATAAATGCAAATCTTCGGAAATTATATCAAAGCTATTTCCATTCTTTTGATAATATATTCCTTTCTTTTCATCCACATTAACTTCCAAAGTTTTAGGTAATTTCTTAGATATTGTAACTGTAGCTACATATGGATTTTGCATTAACTTTTTTATTAACTCATCTGTATTAAAAATAATTATATTGCTACCTTTAGCTTCTTCTACATTTGTTTTAATAAACTCTCCCGTTATTAAAGAATCTCCTTTATACACTATTTTTTCTACACTAAAGAATTCTGTTTTGTAAGCTACAAAAGTTAGTATTCCTAACAATAATATAAGGAGTAATATACATCTCTTAATTAATCTTTTTTTCCTCTTTTTTCTTATATAAATATTGTTGCTTTTTACCATGATCCATCCCTATTCCAAACTTTTTATAAATTAACATAATATACACTTTTCCTCCTTATATCATACCACTTTATATTACCTATTTCATTAAAAAAATATCATAATTAAGATATTTTTTATAATTATCTATTTAATCTATCTTTATTTTTTCATAAATAATTGTATAAAAAAGGTGGGGTTTATATTTATAAAATTATTATCCTTGATTTTATATATTTTCCTAAAGATAAAAAATACTACTGCACATTTTGTACAGTAGTATCTTATTAATCTTCTTTACCTACACGTTGTCTAGATATATTTAATAGCACGCCCATTGCCGTCATGGTTATTGCTAATGATGTTCCCCCATAACTTATAAAAGGAAGCGGAACTCCAGTTACAGGCATTGAACCTGTTACAACAGCTATATTTATTATTGCTTGGAATCCAATTATACTTGTAATTCCCATAGCTAATAATGAACCATAAGTATCTCTTGCTTCCATTGCCACCTTAATACCTCTCCATATTAGAAATACAAATAGAGATATTATCACTAAACACCCTATTAAACCTAATTCTTCACCAATTATAGCGAATATAAAATCATTATGTGGTTCTGGCATATATATTGTCTTTTGTCTTGATTGACCTAAGCCTAATCCTGTAAGTCCCCCTGCTCCTAGTGCATAAAAAGACTGAATAAGCTGATATCCTTTATCTGCTGCATCTTTCCAAGGATCTAAGAAATTTAACATTCTATCTCTTCTATATGGCTCTCCTAAAGCAAAAACCAAGGCAGCTGCAACAAGAGTTGGAGCTACAACTCCAAACATATGCTTATTCTGACCACCTGCTACAAATAGTAGCACAAAAGTTACTATCATAATAAGAGCTGCTACACTAAGATTCTTTTGTGCAAGAACCATACCTGCGTACAGTCCCCCTACACATAAAGGTGGAATAACTCCATGCCAAAAGTCTTTTATTCCATCACCCTTTTTAGTTAAATGCCACGCTAAAAAGAGGACAACTACATATTTGGCCAACTCAGAGGGTTGAAAGGATAATGGTCCTAGCTTTATCCATCTATATGCACCATTTGTTGGTTCAAATAAATAAACAGCAAAAAGTAATGGAACAGTAACTACCATTAATATTCCTGTTACTCTCTTTAACTTATGATAGTCAATAGCCATAAAAATAAATAAGGCTACTGCTCCTAAAGCACAAGCAATTAACTGTTTTTTTAAGAAGGCAGTACTATCATTGTTCTTAAACATTGCAAAATAAGAACTTGCTGAATATATCATTACAGTTCCTATAGCTACTAAAATAAGCACTGTGTAAAAAATGCCATAATCTATAGTCCCCATTTTTCTTTTTTTGGGTCTACTTTTCATCATACATAAATCCTCCACCTATCTATTACTAAAGTGAAACAAAACCTATAATGCATAATATTAAAGTTATTATAGAAAATACTGTTACTATCTTTACTTCTGACCATCCACATTGTTCAAAATGGTGATGTAATGGAGCCATCTTAAACACTCTCTTTCCAGTCAACTTAAATGAAGTAACCTGAATAACTACTGAAAGTGTCTCAGCAACATAAATTCCTCCAACTATTAAAACTACTAATGGAGTCTTTAATACCATCATAATTGTGGCTAATGCTCCACCTAATGCTAATGATCCTGTATCACCCATAAACACACTTGCTTTATATGCATTGAATTTTAAAAATCCTATTAATGCTCCAACTAGGGCTATAGCAAACACTGCTACGCTATAATGCCCCATATTAAAGGCTAAAATACTAAAGAAAGTAAAAACTAACGCACTTACAGAAGTAGCTAAACCATCTAATCCATCAGTTAAGTTAACTGCATTTGTAATAGCAGCGTAATAAAAAATTACAAAAGGTATGTATATCCACTTCAAATCTATAGCAAAGTCTGCAAATGGTATTGATATTGATGTTCCTACAAACTTATATCCATAGTAAGCTAAAGCTATAGAAAATACTATTTGAAGTATAAACTTTTGTCCTGATTTTAACCCCTCATTATCTTTATGAATAATCTTTAAAATATCATCTAAAAAACCTATAAGTCCAAAAGCTAGAGTTCCATATAAAACTATCATACCTTCACTAGTAAACTTATATCTCATTACAATCATTACCAGCGTAATAGAAATTAGAAATATTAATCCTCCAATAGTAGGTGTTCCAGCTTTTTTCATATGGCTTTGTGGTCCATCTTTTCTTATATTTTGACCAAACTTAAGCTTATGAAGCATTGGAATTATTATAGGTCCTAGTATTAATGAAAAAACTAGTCCTAACCCAAATGCTATTAATACTGTTCTATTAAAAAATCCACTAAATAATTCCCCCATCTTTTCTGCTGCTTTATAAGCAGCTCACCTCCTTCGTTATATATCTAAATTTTCTAGGGCTTTTACTATTTCTTCAAACTTAACTCCTCTAGATGCCTTAATTATTATAGCATCTCCTTCTTTTATTACATTTCTTAAGTCTTCTATTAAGTCTTCTTTTGTGCTATAAAGCTTAACACTATCTTTTTTAAACCCTATTCTATAGTTTTCTTTTTCTTCACCTGTTGAAATTAGTAGGTCTGCCTTATTAGTAGCATACTCCCCAACTTCTTTATGTGCCTTCTCTGACTCATTACCAAGTTCATTCATATTTCCTAAAATAGCTATCTTTCTTTTACCCTTTGTATTTCCTAATACATCTAAAGCAGCTTTCATTGAATCAGGACTAGCATTATAACAATCATTAATAATTGTAAACTTATCTTTATTTATAAATTGTAATCTCATAGAAGTAGCTTCTAAGTTGTCTAATCCCTTTATCATATCTTCATAGCTTACATTAAGTTCTCTACAAGCAGCTATACCAAGCAAAGCATTTAATACGTTATGTGCTCCTACCATAGGAAGATTAAACCTATATTCGCCTTCTTGGCTTACTACAGTAAATGATGTTTCTTTATCTGTTAATTCAATGTCTTTTGCTTTAAAGTTAAAGCTTTCATCATATCCTGTTTTTATAAGTTTATAGAAATCACTTTTTACATTTGGAAGATATTCATCTTCCCCATTAACTATTAAAACATTATCCTTTGTAAAGAAATCAGTAATTTCCATTTTTGCTTTTAAAATATTTTCTCTTGTTTTCAAATTTTCTAAATGTGATAACCCAATATTTGTTATAAGTCCAATATTAGGTCTTGAACATTCTGCAAGCTTATGTATCTCTCCTAAATCACTCATTCCCAATTCTAGAACAGCTACATCATATGTAGAATCTAATTGAAATACCATAAGAGGCAAACCAACTTCATTATTAAAGTTTCCTTTAGTTTTAAATACTTTATACTTATTGCTTAAAAAGGCTGCAACTAAATCTTTTGTAGAAGTCTTTCCTGTAGATCCAGTAACTCCAACTACCTTTATTCCTAGTTTATTTCTATAATAATGGGCAAGGTCTAATAAAGCATCATATGTATTTTTGACTTTAATAATTATTCCTAAACCTTTAATATCTTCTAAATCACCTACAACTTCATCAATTATAGCTATAGAGGCACCTTTTTCTAATGCATCCTTTACATAGATATTACCATTAAAGTTTTCACCTTTTAATGCTATAAAAACATTATCTTTTTCAATTTTTCTAGTGTCAGTATTTACATTATTGAAATTTCTATTTTCATTATCTACTAGAATTTCACCCTTTACTGCTAGTACTAATTCATCAAAGCTTAATTCCACGTTATCTACCTCTTCTTCCTATAACATTCAACAATATGTGGAATACTGCCTATGCAATATTCCACATAATTAATTATAATATAAATATTAAACTAATATTCCTTTTCTTTTTCCTTTAATATTTTATCAACAATTTCTCTTTCGTCAAAGTGTATTTTACCACTTTTTAATTCTTGATAGGTTTCATGACCTTTGCCAGCAATAACAATTACATCTCCAGCTTGTGCTAAATCAATTGCTCTTTTAATTGCCTCTTTTCTATTTTCTATAACTTCATAGTTATTTTTATTTATACCTTTAATAATATCACCTATAATGCTCATAGGATCTTCTGTTCTTGGATTGTCAGAGGTTATTATTGCAATTTCAGAGAGTTCTGTTCCTATTTTCCCCATTTGAGGCCTTTTAACTTTATCCCTGTCTCCTCCACAACCAAATACAGATATAAGTCTATTTATTTTAAATCCATTTACTGTGGTTAAAATATTTTGTAATCCGTCTGGTGTATGTGCATAATCGATTATTATTGTATAAGGTAACTTATATTTTTTTCCTACTTTTTCACACCTTCCAGTAACAACAACATCTCTTATGCCATTTTTTATTGATTCAATAGATACCTTAAGGGCTAGGGAAGCCCCTATAGCACCAAGAGAATTATAAATATTAAATTCACCTGGTAACCCAACCTTTATAGTTTCTTTTTTCCCTTTAATATTAATATCATAAGTTGATAATTCACTTTCACACTTTTCATTAAAGGCTTTATAATCTGATTCTCTTTTTATAGAATAGGATACTGATTCCCCAGATATTTCATCTATTATTCTCTTTCCATAATTATCGTCAACATTTACAATACTTATACTACTTTCTTTAAAAAGCTTTAATTTAGCCTCATAATAATTTTCAAAGGTTTTATGAAAATCAAGATGGTCGCGAGTAAGATTTGTAAATATACCAACATCAAAATTAATTCCATATACCCTATCAAGGGCTAGAGAATGTGATGACACTTCCATTACGCAATACTCACATTTTCTCTCTACCATTTCATTAAATAACTTGTATAGTTCTAGAGATTCTGGTGTTGTTCTTTCTGAAGGTATTATTATATTTCCTATATGATTTGAAATTGTTCCTACAAGTCCTACCTTATGTCCTTCTTTTTCTAAAATGCTTTTTATCATAAAGGTTGTTGTTGTTTTCCCGTTGGTTCCTGTAACCCCAATCATTTTCATTTTTTTGTGAGGATTATTATAGAAGGTGGCAGAGACTATAGCTAATGCTTTCCTAGTCTCCTCCACCTTTACTATAGTTGTTTCTTTATTATCTAATTGTATATCTTCTTCACATACAATCACTTTTGCACCTTTTTTAACAGCTTCCTTAGCATACTTATGGCCTTCTTTTTTTAAACCTTTTATACAAAAGAAGATATCTCCACTCTTTACATGTCTGCTATCATAACTAATACCATTTATATCTACACTTAAATCACCTTGAATTATTGTATAATTGCTTTTTTCTAAAAGCTTTTGAAGAATCATTTTTTACCTCTATTAATTATTAAAAGAAGTTCTTACTCATTAATCTCCATAGTCATTATTTAATTCAAGTTTAACTGTTGTTCCTTTTTCAATTAATTCACCATAAGGAATACTTTGACTTTGAACCATTCCTTCACCATCTACCGAATACTTAAGTCCTAGTGAGCCTAATAGCGCTGATGCTTTCTCTAAAGAATATCCTCTAATATCAGGCATTATAACTCTTGTTAAGTTTTCTGATTCGCCCTCAGTATAAAGTGTTATTTTCGATCCTTCTTTTACTGCATATCCTGGGAATGGTGTCATTGATTTTACATAGGATCCATTTCCAACAACTTCACACTCTAACTTTTGTTCTTTTATAATCTTTTTAGCTTCTTCTATATTCTTTCCTCTTACTTCTGGAACTGTAACTTCTTTTACTATTGAAACAGCATTTTCTGATGAGAACTTACCTTCCAAGTAATTGAATATATTTGTAAATAAAGTTTTAGCATATGGTGTACATACAGGACCTGCATAATACACTCCAGTTCCTGGTTCATCTACAGATATCATGACAGTTACCTTTGGATCATCTACAGGGGCCATACCCACAAAAGTTGATAAATACTTGGAAGATGAATAAGTACCATTTTCAACTTTTTGTGCAGTACCTGTTTTACCACCAATATGATATCCTTCCATGAAAGTACCTTTTCCTGATCCTGAAGTAACAACTCTTTCAAGGTATTTTCTTAATTGAGCTGTATTTTCTTCAGATGCTAATCTCTTAGTTGTAGCTTCAAAGGATTCATCAATTACTCTTGTTCCATTGTCATCTTTATGAGTAATTTCTTTCATTATATGAGGTTGAATCCATGTACCTCCATTAGCTACAGTATTAAATGCAGCCATATATTGAACAGAATTTACTGTGTTAGTTTGTCCAAAAGATATTGTAACTAAGTCTGTAATTGACATATCTGCAGCCTTCTTTATAATTCCCTTTGCTTCACCTGGTAAATCCACACCAGAAATTTGTCCAAAACCAAATTTCTTAATATACTCAACTAAGGTTTCACTACCAATCTTTTCACCAAGCTGCATAAATCCAACGTTACATGAATTCTGAATTATTTCTCCAAATGTTTGAGTACCATGTCCTCCAGACTTCCAACACTTTATTCTTCTATTACCATATGTTAGACTTCCATTACAGGTGAATGTATCATTTTCTGAAACCAAACCTTCCTCCATAGCAGTAATAGCAGTAATTACCTTAAATATAGATCCTGGCTCAAAGGTATCATTTACTAACCTATTTCTCCACATTTTTTGAAGTTTTTCTCCGTCAGTTTCTCCTGTAAAATTCTCTATTCCATCATAAGGATTATTAGGATCAAAATCAGGTTTATTTACCATAGCAAGTATTTCTCCTGTCTTAGGGTCCATTACTAAAACAGAAACTGCCTTAGCCTTATGATCAATTAATGCTTGAGAGGCTACATTTTCAGCAAAAAATTGTATATTTTCATCTATGGTTAAAGTTACATCTTTTCCATCAACGGGATTAGTAAATTGTGAAATTGTGTAAGGGAATCCTCCACTTTGACTTTCTAGCTCAGTTATCTTTCTTCCTGGAACACCAGAAAGTACACTATTATATTGTAACTCTATCCCTGTAAGACCTTCACCATCACTATTTGTTGATCCTAAAACGTGGGACAAAAAAGACCCATTAGGATAATATCTTTTAGTATCTGGCGAAACAATTATTCCAGACAATTTTTTATCCTTTATTAGTTTCTTTAAATTATCAGCTTGTTCTTTTTCTATCCTTCTTATTAAAGTAGCTGCACCTGCATCTTTACCACTTGGAAGTTTTGTTTCCAACTTTTTCTGAACATCTTTAGTTTCCATACCTACTGCTTCAGCAATTAAAGGTGCAAGCTCTGCACTAGACTTATATCCATTATTATTTTCTATGCTGTTTTTATAGTATGATCTAATTGCATTTAAGTCAAAATCAACTCTATAAACATTAGCAGAAACAGCTAGTTCCACACCATTTCTATCTAATATTCTCCCTCTTCTAGCATCAATTTTTACTTCGCTTGTCCACTGCTCCTTGGCCATTGCAGAATATTCAGCATGTTTTCCAATCATTATGTAAGCTAGTCTTACACTTAAAACAAAGAATAGAAACGTCAACCCTACTAGAGCCAAACTCATTCTCTTCTTCATTGAAGCTTTGTCTCTGAATCTACTATTCTTCACTCATATTCCTCCATCTATCATTGTTCCAGTAGCTAAGTCATATAAAATATAAGGGATGCTACTATTAATCTAGTGCATCCATTATTTTAGCAAACAATCCACTCTTATTATTATCTTTTGCATTAGTTTCATCATTTTCTAAATCTTCAAAATAGTTTCCTGATAAATCCATCTGTAACATTTCATCCTTTGTAGCTACTACCATCCCTAATTTCTCCTCAGCATTAGTTTTGATATTATCTAATGATGCTACTTTTAGGAGTTCAACTCTTAATGCTTCATTTTCATCATCAACGCTTTTAATTTCGCTGTTAAGTTTTGCTAAATCATTTTGCATTGAATATACCTTAGTATCTCTTGCTATTGTTATAAATCCTAATATTGCAATTGCAGCGGCTATTTGACGTGCACCCCTTCTCTTACGTCTTTCCTCTTCACGTTTTCTTCTCTTTCTTTCTCTCTTTGCCTTTTGTAGTTCCTCATATCTTTTTCTGTCAGTTTCACTACTTCTTCTTGGCTGAGCTGCTGTATTCCCTCTTATATATTCATACTCTTTTACTTTCATTTTATTCACATCCCCATTTTTTTATAACTAATCTCTAAAATCTCTCTATAACTCTTAACTTAGCACTTCTACTTCTTGGATTTTCTTCTACTTCTTCTTTTGATGGTTCAATAGCTTTTCTTGATATAAGCTTAACTAAAGGTTTCTTCCCACATACACAGATTGGGAATTCCTTTGGACAAGTACACGGATTTGCAAGATCTCTAAACTTTAACTTTACAATCCTATCTTCTAAGGAATGGAAGGTTATAATTGCCATTCTTCCACCTTTATTTAACCTATTTACCCCATCTTCAATAGCTTTATTTAAAATTTCCAGCTCCCCATTCACTTCAATTCTAATAGCTTGAAAGGTTCTTTTAGCAGGATGAGGACCTTCTCTTCTAGCTTTTGCAGGTATTGCTGCCTTTATTATGTCAACAAGCTCTAGAGTAGTTTCTATTGGCTTTTCTTCTCTTCTATTAACTATAAATTCCGCTATCCTTTTTGCAAACTTTTCCTCACCATAATCTCTTATAATTCTCCAAAGATCCTCCATGGAGTAACTATTAACTATGTCATAAGCAGAGAACTCTCTTTCTCTGTTCATTCTCATATCTAAAGGAGCATCTTTCATATAACTAAAGCCTCTTTCTCCTTCATCTAATTGATAAGAGGACACCCCAAGATCCATTAATATTCCATCAACTTTTGGTATTTCTAATTCTTCTAAAATACTATCTATATTATGAAAATTATTATGGACTAACTTCTTATTTTCATATTCCTTTAATCTTTCACCAGCTGCTTTTAAAGCATCTGTATCCTGATCTATTCCTACCAATAAACCATCCTTTGATAACCTTTGTAATATATGAGATGAATGACCTGCTCCCCCTAGGGTACAGTCTACATAAATTCCATCATCTTTTATATTTAAGGCATCAAGACATTCATTTAATAAAACTGAAACGTGTTTAAATTCCATTGTCAAAACTCCTTATATTCCTAAGTCACTCATTTTTTCTGCAATTGATTCAAAATCAACATTAGAATCATTGTATTCTTGCCACTTTTCTTTACTCCATATTTCTACTCTAGTTAATACTCCTATACTTACTATTTCCTTTTCTATTCCTGCATATTCTTTAAGATTTTGTGGAATCAATCCTCTTCCTTGCTTGTCCATCTCTATTTCACATGCTCCTGCAAAGAAAAACCTTACAAAAGATCGAGCATCTCTATTGGTAAGAGGTAGAGTTTTCATCTTTTCTTCTAAATTTTTCCATTCATCTTGTGGGTAAGCATATAGGCATCCATCTAGCCCCTTTGTAATAACAAACTTATTACCTAGCTCCTCCCTTAACTTGGAGGGTACAATCATTCTGTTTTTACTATCTAAGGCATGTTGATATTCACCAATAAACATTTTTGTACTCCTCTATATACTTTATAGTGATTTTGCTCTACTTTCAACCACTTTACACCACTTTTACCCACTTTTTTATAAATATTCGAGAAAACTTTATAAATCCCTTCTATAATTGCGAAATAATTTGCATTTTTTCAAAAAAAATAGAAGAGACATCTAAAAAGATATCTCTTCTTTAAAACCGCAGTTTACTTTATACATTAAATCTAAAGTTAACTACATCTCCATCTTCCATTATATAGTCTTTTCCTTCTAATCTATAAAGACCTTTTTCTTTAGCTTTTGCTTCTGAACCACATTCAACTAAATCGTTGTAAGCAACAACTTCAGCTCTAATAAATCCTCTTTCAATATCTGAGTGAATCTTTCCTGCTGCTTGTGGAGCTTTTGTTCCAGCTTTAATTGTCCAAGCTCTTACTTCTTGAACACCAGCTGTTAAGAAACTCATAAGTCCTAATAATTTATAAGAAGCTCTTATAAGCTTATCTAATCCTGATTCATCTAATCCATATTCTGAAAGCATTTCTGCCTTTTCTTCTTCATCAAGACCTGATAATTGTTCTTCAAGGCTAGCACATACTATCATAACTTCTGCTTTTTCAGCCTTAGCATATTCTTGAACTTTCTTTACATAATCATTTTCTAAGTTTCCACTCATTAAATCATCTTCAGATATGTTACATGCATATAAAACTGGCTTTGAAGTTATTAAGAATAAACTTTTTACAAATACCATTTCTTCTTCAGTAAAATCTAATGATCTAGCTGGTAAATTCTTTTCTAATTGAGCCTTTATTTTTTCCATTATTGCATATTCTGCCTTAGCTGTTTTGTCACCAGATCTAACAAGCTTTAATGATTTTTCCATTCTTCTTTCTAGAATTTCTAAATCTGAAAATATAAGCTCTAAGTTGATAGTTTCTATATCTCTTATTGGATCAACGCTTCCTTCTACGTGAACAACATTTTCATCATCAAAACATCTAACAACATGTACTATTGAAGCTACTTCTCTTATATGAGAAAGGAACTTATTTCCTAAACCTTCTCCTTTAGAAGCTCCTTTAACTAGTCCTGCAATATCATAGAATTCTATTGCTGTATAAACTTTTCTTTTAGTATTATACATTTTTTCTAGTACATCTAGTCTCTTATCTGGTACTGATACAACACCAACGTTTGGTTCTATAGTACAGAATGGATAGTTAGCTGATTCTGCTCCTGCCTTTGTAATTGCGTTAAATAAGGTACTTTTCCCTACGTTTGGTAAACCTACTATTCCTAATTTCATATTCTTACATTCCTTTCTTCCTAAAAACATTCCACCTAATGTCGTAAAAAATGGTTTAAAAGCTATTAGTGTTTAAACTTCAAACTTTTAAACCATTGCTTTTCCTAAATATGCAATGTTACTTAACTTAAATGCATCCACTGTTTACATCATAAGTCTAATTATATGTATTTATTTGATTTTTTTCAATACCTTTCACCATGTTTTAGATTTCCTTTATATCAAATAAAATAAAAAGGAGGAATTAAGTCCTTTTTATTCTCAATTTAAATAATACTGTTAGGCAAAACATTCGTTATATATAGTTAATACTCCAACACACTTTTCCAAATAGCATAAATAAGTTGTTGCATATTATTCCAGTATTTTAGGTGGACATAATACAAATAATAACCTTGAAATTCAAAAAGAAATTAGGTGATTATATGAAGAAAAATTTATTTGTATTTGCTCTTTTAATAGCTTTAATTGTTTCTATAATTCCTATGAATGTTATGGCTCTTACAGCTAGTGACACTACAGAACTTAATTGGTATTACGTTGCAAGAGTAAAAGGGGAAACACCTGAACCTGCAAAAGAATCTGTATCATTTTTAAAAGAATGTGGAGGATATTATGTAGGTGACACTTCTCAAAAAGTTTTATATTTAACTTTTGATGAAGGGTATGAGAAAGGTTACACTGGAGCAATACTTGATACTCTTAAGGAACTTAAAATACCAGCTGCCTTTTTTGTTGTCAAGCCATACATAGATAGCGAACCTGAATTAATAAAGAGAATGGTTGATGAAGGTCACTTAGTTTGTAATCATTCTAATCATCATCCATCTATGGCTTCAATTACTGATGCTGAAAAATTTAAAAAGGAATTAACTGATGTTGAGGATGCATTTAAAGAGCTAACAGGAAAAGATATGCCAAAATACTTTAGACCTCCAATGGGAAAATATTCAAAGAAATCTTTAGAGATGACAAAAGCTTTAGGATATAAATCTATCTTCTGGAGCTTTGCTTATAAAGATTGGTTAGTTGATGATCAACCTAGTGAAAGTTTTGCTATAGAAAAAATAAAAAAAGGTGCTCATCCTGGAGGAATTTTATTGCTTCACGCAGTTTCAAATACAAACACAAAAATTATGAAGCAAGTATTAAGTGATCTACAAGCTGAAGGCTATGTATTTAAATCTCTTGATGAGCTGCCTGAATAAAATTTCACAAACAAAAAGTATAGGAATTTTTCCCTATACTTTTTTCTAGTATTTATATATTTTTATAAATATATATTCTTATATTGTTATATTTATAAGAATTAATGAAAGGCTTTATTCTATAATTATATCCTTTTTATCAACTGTATCTCCATAAGCTGGCCTCAAAGTTTTATTATAAGCTAAGGCATCTTCTCTTCCATCTTTCAAAGCTTCAAAGGCTTCTATGTTCTGATCAAACTTTAACTACTTTATTGCTAAAATACTAAAATGGATATATTTCATTATTCATTTTCTTTACAATACTGTCTTTTCTCTTAATTGATTTCTCTTCTAATTCAACTAACTCTGACTCAACACTTTTTGCAAAAGGCTTATCTCTTAGTGAATTTAAATTAACTTTAACATTTACAATTGCACTTTCAATAGCTGCATGTAAAAGAATAGCTGCACATCCTGCATCTGATATAAGCATTCTATTTCCGTACTTTACAGCTACATCTATATTGTCATAAAAATTGTAACACTCCTTAGCAAGTTCTAAAGGAGCCTTCATAGCTTTAACTGTTCCTTGAACTATAGCTGCACTCCTCATTTTCTTTTCTTCATCAGAAGCTTTAGGAAGTTTATAACAATCCATAAGTTTATTAAAATATTCTCTATCCTGTTCCATTAATTCCATTGACTTCTTTATAAACTTACCACTTGCTTCTTTAAAGTCTAGTACTGTCTTTTTTGTTTCTCCATCCAAACTTTCAAAAGACTTTTTATTTACAGTCAATGAATACACCATTGAGTTTAAACTTCCAGAAAGAGCAGCTACAAGACCTGCTACACTTCCTCCACCTGGAGATGGTGATGAAGATGATAAATCTACCAAAAATTCATCTATTTTATAATCCTTAAACCTCATACTATTACCTACCTTCTAGTTTTTATCTAATTATAAAAAAAAGAGTAACTTTTTACAAGTTACCCTTAGATTTTAATATGGATTATTGTATTCATTTTTAAAAGCAAACTCTTTACGATCCTTTGCTTTATGATGTTCTTTTTCTTCTGCTATCTCACCTACTGGAGTTATACCAATAATCTTATATTCATCAGGTATCTTAAGTATATCTTTTACCTCACCTTCATCCACAGCACCAATCCATAATGTTCCATATCCTTCTGCTGTTGCTGCAAGAATTATATGTTCCATAGCAATAGCACCATCTACTAGATAAAAATCCTTCCCTTCAACCTCACCAGAATCATCAGGTTTTGCAATAATAACCATAGTTATTGATGCCTCTTTTACAGCATTACATGCCTTATCATCTTTATTTCTTATGGTTTCTGCAATCTCATCCTTCTTATCTTTGTCATCAACTATTATAATTCTAAATGCGCTCCTATTTTTCCATGATGGAGCTCTCATAGCTGCTTCTATCATTTTATCTATTGATTCTTTTGAAATTTTACTATCCTTGTATTTAGAAATACTAGTCCTCTTTTTTATAACATCGAAAAATTCCATTACTAAACACCATCCTATAAAATTATTCAGTATTAGAATTTCTCTCTTTCATATTTTTATACTATATAACTAAAGGTATAGCTATAATAAAGCATACAAAGCTATATTAAATATTTATTTAGTCTATCAATTATATTATCCCAATCAAATTTATTAACTGCTTCACTATATGTCTTATCCGAAGTCTTTTTCAAATCACCACAGGTCATATAATTAATCAGACCTTCAGTCAAGTCCTTTTCATCTCCAGGCTTAACTAAGATTCCACCACTTTTATTTACTATTTCATAAGCAATTCCTACATCTGTTGAAACGATTATATCACCTAAAGCAGCTGCTTCTATAAAGCTAATTCCAAAACTTTCAAAATCAGATGTTAAAGAAAATATCTTTGCTTTTTTATATTCATTAAATAACGCTGACCTATCATCAACATTCCCAATAAGTTCTATAGAATCTTCTAACCCAGAATTTTCATTTAAAAATTTTTCATATACCTCTAAAAATCCATCCTCTATAGGGCCAACTAACCTTAACTTCCACCCTTTTCTTATTTCTAAGGGAATATTTTTAAATGCTTCTAACAGCATCATAGTATTTTTTTCTTCAGCCCCAATTCTAGCTATACTTAAAATTATATTTTCTTTAGCTGAATAATCATAACGTATATTTAAAGAATCTAATAATTTGAAATCCACACCATTAGGTAATATTTTAAGCTTATCCTTTAAATAAGGTAGCTGATTAATTAAATCTTTATATATCTTTTCTTGCTCAACTGTAATTAAATCAAACTTATTAAAGAATTTTTTCAAAAAAACTTTACCTATTTTGTTCAAGTTACTTATTCTTTCCGGTAATAAGTGACTACAATCTAATTTCAAGTATAGCTTTCCTTCTTTATTTAAAAACTTATAAATATATGCATAGCAAAAAGAAGATAAAGTAACGTGAAACATTTGAAGAATATCATAGTTTTTACTATTCTTTAACAAATATATACTTCCATCTAAAGCATAGCTATTAAATCTATTTTTAACAAACTCTAATTTCAAGCCTTTTACTACATCATTTTGAAAAGTATATTCTCCATTTTTGAAAGTTATTAATGATGAATCATATCCATACTTTTCATATAACTTAAACGGAATCATTCCCATATCTTTTACCAAATGGACATTGGTAGATTTCAAATATATCATTCCATATCTTTTTCTCATAGTATTTAATCCTTAAACCCTTCCTTAAGTTCATTAATAGTTACTATTTTTAATGTAAACAATGTAATAAAATATATAACTATAGATATTAATATAAGAACAAATATATTGCTTATAAATATTCTTGTAATACTAAGTACTAATCCCATTACTATAGACGGGATCAGTAGTACAATAACTTGCTTTATGTCATTGAACTTTACTATTTTTCTTATATAAGCTCTCATTAAAATTAAGTTTATAACCTCAGTTAGTGTTGTAACTAAAGCTGCAGCCATATATCCATAATTAGGAATCAAAACTAAATTTAATAAAAGGTTAATAGTTGCTGATATTCCTACAACCTTTAGATATTTCTTTTCCAATCCAAAGGCATTTAAGGAATATGCATATACTTCTCTTATTGATATTATAAAAATATATATCATTAATATTTTCAACGGCTCAATTGCTGGTGAATATTGCTCGTTATAAAATAGTAAAATTATCTTATCTGCTAAAATAAAACCACCAAAAGAAATAGGTATTGTTATCATCAATACAACCTTCATAACTAATTTAATAGTTCGCTTTATTTTTTCTTTTCCCTCACTATATGATCTAACCAAATATGGAAATAGAGGCAAAAATAAAACTCCTATGAATGTTATGATAAAATTAATAAAATTATATGCTGCTTGATATATACCTAAATCTCCAAATCTTGAATTACTAGCACCTAAAATTATCTTATCTATATTTCCATTTACCATAGCTAATAACCCAGATAATAAAAACGGAATTCCTATAACAAAATACCTTTTAAATATTTTATTACTAAACTTAAAATGTACTTTTATATTGTACCTTCTTAAAATAACATAATAATAAAGTGCACCACTTAAAACTCCAATAACCATAGCTATAGGTATAATATAAATATCATTACTAGATTTAACTGAAATAAATATTATTACTGCTGGCACAATTGTTTTTAACAAATTATATACAGCATTATGCTTCATGTCCTGAATTCCAGAAAAGAACCAGTCAAAATTCATTGAAGTTGGTATTAATATAATGCTCCACAATATTATTATTAATGGAAACTTTGAATCATTAGATAAAAATGATGACATAATTAAGCAAATAACACAACATACAACTGCTATAACAAATCTAAATGTAAATAGTTCACTAACTAAATCCTCATAGTCCTTATCATTTTGTACAACTAATCTAGTCCCAAAGGTTTGTACCCCAAATAGAACTATCATAGTAAAATATAATATAAATTGTTGAGCATAAGTTATCATCCCATAGTTATATTCAAGTAAAATATTAGAATAATATGCTATACTAACAAAGCCTATCAATTGTCCTATTATATTAGCTACTGACGTACTTAAAAAGTTTTTTAAAATCTTATTCATAAATCACCTATACAATGTCTCGATTTAAATTAAAATAATGTGTAGAAACACTGTCTTCTCATATTATTTTGCTGCCTTTTTATTTCTATATAATAAAATTAAGATACCAACTATAATCCAATATAAAAATGTTACTTTAGGCACAAACCACATATTATCCAATAAATTTGCTTGGAAGAAAATTAACAATGCTACTATTAATCCTTTTATAAGTCCTTTATACTTTTCAGAATATAATTTACATACCTTTATAGATCTTATAAATATGGTAGTATGTAAAAGCATAAATGGAATAAAACCTAAAATTCCAAGTTCAGATAATATTTTAAAATAAGAATTATGTGTAGGATAATTTTCTTCCCCTGGAACAATAAATTTAGGAAAAAGCTTCACGTATTCCGGATGTAATGTAACATAGTTTCCATTTCCAACCCCTATTAATGGTTTATCCTTAAACATTTCTAAAGCTATTCCCCAATGCTTTAATCTTCCATCATTCATTACAGCCTTACCTAGTCCTACTATTCTTACACTTAATGGTGGATATAATAAAACTCCAGCCCCTGCTATAAATAATCCAATGATAAATTTCCAATTATATATAATTGTTAAAATACATATTCCAACAACTAATGCAAACCAAGCATTTCTCGAAAAACTAAAGGCAATATTTAATACAAATATAAGACATACTAACCCTATTATCACTTTTTTTACTGTACGCTTTTCATAAAATGCAATCATTACTAAAGGAAATAATAGTACAGCAAAGTACATTCCTAATGTGTTAGGATTGTCTAATGTGACTATAATTCTTGCAACTCCATTAGCATACCTTGTTATTCCTTTACCTGTAATAAATTGAATTACTCCTAATACCCCAATAATAAAGGCAGGATAATAAATAAACTTAACTACTTTTTCCAAATCCTTTTTTATATCAATTTCACTTATAAAGTAATATAATATTGCTATATAAGTACCAAATCTAATAGTTTCTTGTATTGCCAAACTTTTATCTGTAGAATATATAGTAGAAACTCCCATGATAGCAATAAGTAATAACATAAATATTACTATTGAGTCCTTAAAAAAACTTTTTAAGTCATTGCATAACTTATTTCTTCTCTCATAGTTTACTAACATATTTATAAGATAAACACATACTAGTAAAACAAGATATATATCCATTATTCTATATTTTGAATTTATAGTATCCGGTATTAATGGAGTTATACCTAAGTATATAAGAAATCCCCACTTTATTAATTCATTTACCATTAATAATCTCCTCTCAAAATATCTATCTCTTTATTACTACTCTCCATAAAAACTTTGGTATAGAGATAAGTCTTTTAATTCTCCATGGCTCTTTTAATACTCTATGTAACCATTCAAGTCCTAGAGATATCATCCATTTAGGGGCTCTAGTAGTATTTCCTGCAAATACATCAAAGCTACCTCCAACCCCCATGTAAAATGTACAAGGTAATTCATCCATATGTTCCTCTATAAACTTTTCTTGCCTTGGACATCCCATTGCAACAAATAAAGCCCATGGATTACTTTTCTTTATATCATCTACTATGTCCTTACAATTATCTAAATCAAAAAATCCATTATGAAGTCCTACTATTTTTAATCCTTCAATAGTTTTTTCAAGATTTTTTCTACATTCCTGTAACACTTCCTCTTGTGCACCTAAAAGATAAACTCCTTTTCCTTCCCTTGCACACTTAAGAAGCATTTCATGCATAACCTCAATTCCAGCTATTTTTTCTTCTACTGGTTCTTTAACTATTTTAGATGCTATAACCGTTCCTACTCCATCTGGAATAATTATAGAATACTCCGAATTAAAGCTATTATTAAGCATTTCATTATTTAAGCCACTATATAGAACTTCTGGGTTTCCAGAAACAATATTAACCTTATCCATACCATCTATTTTTTTTAATAGTTCACTTTTACTTTTATTAAACACCTTATATCCTAAAATATTTGTATACATAAATAGCTCCTCTACTTAGCTAGCATTCTATCAAGGTCTACAACAACCTCATCCTCTGGATTTAACTTTTTAGCTATATCTAAATGTAGTTTTGCATTTTCCTTATCTCCTAAATTTAGATAACACATTACTATATTAGTACATATCTCAACATCTTTAGAAGCTTCAAATCCCTTCTTAAAGTATTTAATTGCAGTTTCAAAGTCTCCTAAACAAGCATAGTTTACACCTAATTCATTAATTACTTCTAATATTCCTGATTCAATATTCAAGCTTTCATTTAAGTAATAAATAGCTTTTTCAAAGTTATCAAGCTTTCTATAGGCTACTCCTAAATAATAATACAATAGTGGATTACTATCAAAAACATCAACTAAAGAAAGTAGTAACCCTATTGATTTTTCAGGACTTTCATCCAATAACTCTATAGCTTTTTCATAAGAAGAAACATTGTCTATATCATTAATTATAGTTTTTATTTCAGAAGTTACTTCTCCCCCTTTATTTACATATTCATTTATCTCTACCTTAGCTCCCTTAAAGTCACCTTTAGACTTTAATATTATAGCCTTATAAAGATAAGGATCTGGTAAATCAATAAATTCACTCTTACCTTCTTCTATATCGACTAAAATAATCTCAGAAAATGCGCTATCCTTCTCTCTTTGAGCTTCTCCAACTAATAAAAGTCTCTTATAATACTCTTCATTTCCTGTTGCTAAATAAAGCCCCTTAAGTAATAAATAAGCGTCAATTAACTCATCACTTTTAATCTTATTTGCTACTAATGCCTTACCACACTCTTCGCTATCCTTTAAATTATTAAAAATAATTATATAGTCTTCGCAATATCTAAGATTCTCATCTGCTCCTAATGATAAAAGCATTCCTTCAATAAAATAATAAATAGGTAAATTGCTTATTTTATATGTGTCATTTGCATGACTAGCTACATAACTTGAGCTTATTGGCATATATAAATCTTTAGTCTTTAGGGATACCCCCTCTGGAATACCGACACTTTTTTTAAAACCATCCCAATTCAATTCTAAAAATAATAATTTTCCTAATTTTTCTTTAAATACTGATTTGTAATCCATCTCTTCCTCCATTAAACACATTATGTCTCTTATAATTATACCCCAAAACAAAAAAAATGCTATCATTTAATAAATGATAGCATTTTCCTCACTATTTTAACTTTTCGTTTATTATATCCATAACTTTTGATTTAAATCTTTCAATTTCTGATTCAGCATTTTCTAAACTGCTTCCCTTAACTGCTAAATAGATTTTCATCTTTGGTTCTGTACCTGAAGGTCTTACTACGAAAGATGATCCATCTTCTAATATATATTTTAATACGTTAGACTTTGGAAGTTTTATTTCTGATTTTACCCCATTAGATTCTTCTACGCTTAACTTATAATCTAATTTAGTAGAAATTTTAACTCCATCTACTGATTCTATAGAAGAATTTCTTAATGCATCAATGCAAGAAGCAATCTTTTCTTGTCCTTCTTTACCTTCTAATTCTATAGATATTAATGTTTCTTTATAGAAACCATACTTCTCATATAGCTTTATTAAAGCTTCATATAAACTCATGCCTTGTTCTTTATAATATAAAGTCATTTCTGCTATTAACATTGAAGCAATAACAGCATCCTTATCTCTTACAAATTCACCAGCTAAATATCCATAGCTTTCTTCAAATCCAAATAAGTACTTTTTATCTCCACTTTCTCTGAATTCACGAATCTTTTCACCTATATACTTAAACCCAGTAAGTACATCCATAAGTTCTATTCCAAAGTCTTCTGCTATCTTTCTAGCTCCTTCTGTTGTAACAATAGTCTTTATTACAACTCCATTCTCTGGAAGACTATTAGTTTCTTTTAATGCGCTTAACACATAATGAGTTAATAGTAATCCTGTTTGGTTACCAGTTAATACTTTAAACTCTCCATTGCTTTCCTTAACAACTACACCTATTCTATCGCAATCTGGATCTGTTCCAAAAATAATATCAGGTGATTCTTGTTTTGCCATTTCTAATGCTAATTCAAATACTTGCGGCATTTCTGGATTTGGATATGGTGCTGTTGGGAAGTTTCCATTTGGCTCTTCTTGTTCTTTAACAACCTTTACGTTTGAATATCCAAGTTCAGATAATACTCTTCTTACAGGAATATTTCCACTTCCGTGAATTGGAGTATATATTATTTTTAAATCTTTTGCGTTTTCTTTAACTAACTCTTTTCTTATTGTTAGGTTCTTAACTTCATCAATATATGCCTTATCAACATCTTCTCCAATATATACTAGTAATCCTTTGTTTAAAGCCTCTTCTTCTGACATATTCTTTATCATTGAAAAATCTTTAACATCATTTACTAGTGAGATTATTTTATTAGCCTTTTCATCTGTTACTTGCCCACCAAATTCATCATAAACCTTATATCCATTATATTGCTTTGGATTATGAGAAGCAGTAACAACAATTCCACCTTTACAATTTAAATGTCTAACTGCAAAAGACAATACAGGTGTGGGTCTTAAACTTTCATATAAAAATACCTTAACACCATTTGCACATAAAGTTAATGCAGCTGCTGTAGCAAATTCCTTTGACATATTTCTTGAATCATAAGCAACTGCAACTGATGGATTTTCAAAACTTTCATTTAAGTAATTAGCAAATCCTTGTGTAGCCTTTGACACTGTATATATATTCATTCTATTACTTCCAGCACCTATAATTCCTCTTAAACCACCTGTACCAAAATCTAAATCCTTATAAAATCTATCTTCGATTTCTTTTTCATCCTTAATATTCTTAAGTTCATTTTTTATTTCTTCACTAATTATATCTGAGTTAATCCATTCATTGTATTTTTCTTTATACAAAGCTATCCCTCCTTAAATTCTGTACAGGTATATTATACAAATATATGATTAAGTTTACAACGAATTATAACAAATTTAGTTTATTCTACTAATCTATTATAAGAAAAAAAGACATGAAAACATGTCTTTTAATTATCTTCCTTCTCTTCTTCTCCTAATTCAGAAGTTAATTTCTTTTCATTGCTAATAGATGCAATTACTCCTTTTATATCATCTAGGATAGAAATTTCTTCTCCTACTTCTAAATCAGAATATCTAAATACTGAACCTAATCCACCTTTAGATACATCAAATTTTATAGATTTAGGTAACTCATCTGCCTTACATGATACCCTAACTAATTCTTGTTCCTTTTGAAGTATTGCACCTCTTTTACTTATCCACTCTTCACCAACAAATTGAATTGGCACTTCAGATTGAATTGTATCATTCCCTGCAATTTCTTCTAAGTCAACATGAATAATCTTATGTGTAACAGGATCTCTTTGTATTTCCCTTAATAAAGCTTTATGTCCTTCCCCTTCAATACTATAATTTATTATTCCATGTTCACCAGTTGATGAAATTTCCCTACTTAATTCTAATTCTCCAATTTCAAATAAAAGGTTTGAAACACCTTTTCCATATAATACTCCTGGAACTTTTCCTGCTCTTCTTTCTTTTTTTGCCCAGTGAGATGTTTTATTTTCTCTTTTTACTAAATTTAAATTATTCAAAGTTCTACCACCCTTCTTATCAAGTAAATTCTCAAACTCCTTTTACATTATTCCTTATATACGTCCAAAATATTCAAAATTATTATTTTTTTGTTTCTATAAGAATAAATTATTGAATATATAGAACTTATCCAATATAATATAGTAGATTTGTCTTAATTTAATATTATTTAAACTTATAAAATTATAAAAAAATCAAACACTAGATAATGAAAGAAGGTGCTTTAATGAATCATTTAGATCAAACTAGAACTCCTTTATTTGATGCACTTAAAGAATATGTTAACAGAGATACTCTACCTTTCCATGTTCCAGGTCATAAAAAAGGAATTGGAATGGATACTGAATTTAAAGACTTTATAGGTGATAATCCTTTTAAAATAGATGTAACAGTATTTAAGTTAGTAGATAGTCTTCATCACCCTAAAGGACCTATAAAAGAAGCCCAAGAATTAGCTGCTGACGCCTATGGCGCAGATGCAACTTTCTTTTCAATACATGGTACATCAGGTGCTATCCAAGCTATGATAATGTCTGTTGTATCTGATGGTGATAAAATAATAGTTCCAAGAAATGTTCACAAATCTGTTACTGCTGGAATAATCTTAAGTGGTGCTGTTCCAGTATATATGGAGCCGGAATTAGATAAAAAACTAGGAATTGCCCATGGTGTTTCTCCAGAAACAGTTAAACAAACATTAGAACTAAATCCAGATGCTAAAGCAGTTTTAATAATAAATCCTACTTATTATGGGGTTGCTACAGACATAAAAAAAATTGCTGATATAGTTCATGAATACAATATTCCCCTTATAGTAGATGAAGCCCACGGCCCACATCTAGCTTTTTCTGAAAAATTACCAACTTCTGCTTTAGAAGCTGGTGCTGATATTTGTGCTCAAAGTACTCATAAAATAATAGGAGCTTTAACTCAAGGTTCTTTATTACATGTAAAAAGTAATTTAGTTAATCCAAAAAGAGTACAACAAGTACTTAATTTAATGCAAACAACATCGCCATCATATATTTTAATGGCGTCTCTAGATTGTGCTAGAAGACAAATTGCCTTAGAGGGAAAAGAACTATTAGCTAAAACTATAGATTTATGTGATTATACTAGAAGTGAAATAAATAAAATTCCTGGTTTCCATTGCTTTGGAAGTGAAGTACTAGGTGTTCCAGGTTCCTTTGCTTTTGATCCTACAAAACTTACAATCTCTTGTAGAGATTTAGGAATAACTGGCTATGAGCTTGACACTATTCTTGCTGATAAATATCATATTCAAATGGAATTATCAGATTTTTATAATGTATTAGCAGTTGGTTCTTTTGGTGATACAAAAGAAGGAATGGATAAACTTCTATCTGCATTAAAAGAAATCTCTAATGAGTATTATGGAAAAAGACCTGCTACTAAAGATTTCTTAGATATACCTCAAGTTCCTAATAGAATATTAAATCCAAGGGAAGCATTTAACTCTAAGAAAGAAGATGTTTTATTAGAAAAAAGTGAAGGAAAGATATCTGCTGAGTTCCTATTAGCATATCCTCCAGGTATTCCAATATTATGTCCTGGTGAAGTTATAACAAAAGAAATAATAGAATATGTACATGATTTAAAAAGAGCTAATCTTTATGTACAAGGAACTGAAGATTCAGAAGTTAAATATATAAAAATTGTTAAAGAATAAAAAAGATGTGCCTACTTTTTTAAGGCACATCTTTTTTTATCTATTAATTTAAATAACTTTTCCATTCCATAAATTGCAGAATAAATCATTTCAGGAAGCATACAAATTAAATACCTAGACCTTGTTTCCCATAAAATAAGAAATAATATTAATCCCAATATACATATATGAACTGAATTAATTA
Organism: Clostridium sp.; assembly: GCF_018372875.1. GTDB lineage: Bacteria > Bacillota > Clostridia > Clostridiales > Clostridiaceae > Clostridium. The sequence continues at coordinate 35,111 of NZ_JAHAIF010000002.1, forward strand.
GCACTTCTCTTTTTTTAAATGCAAAAATTCCACTTATAAGTATAGATACTAATATTACAATATGAGATACTTGGCTAAAATATATAAAGCCTTCATTTTTATTTCCAATAACATACTCTTGCAATTTATTATGACTGATAGGTTTATCAGATAATATTGCAGGGGCATAATATGAACCATCACCCCAGGTGAATGAAATCTTACCTATTAAAAATTTACAATATCCTTTTAGTCCATAGTTTTTTAACCTATTTTTTATTTCTTTCAAATTAGCCTTTTCTGCTGCTTCTTTCCCATCACTAACCCTTATACTTTTTGTAAAAGTAACATCTTCTTCATTATAGCCACCATTTCCTTTAAGTCCCATCATAATCCAATGAGTTGCTGGCAACCCAGCTTCATTATAGGGGATTGGTATATTTCTAGAAACAATGACCCTATTTATAGTTGTTATAATAAGAAAAGGAATTAATAACAAAGTAAAAACTTTTATTTTGCTTGTTTTAGATGAACTAATAAACTGAAATATAATAATTGCAAGAAAAGTAATTATTACATTGGCTTTTATTATAGTACCTATTCCCCCAAAAACAGAAACTAAGACTAAATATACACTTCTTTTTTCATCATCAGAATTTAAATATTTATAAAAATAATAAAACATTCCAATTGGAAAAATCATAGAAAAAGTATCTGTATATATAATTTGAGAATATGTATATAACGGGGTTACAAATATACAAAATATTATAGTTAGTGCTGCCATAACTTCACTAATTGTTTCTTTTACCAATTTATAAAGAATATACACAGCTAAATTTATTAAAAGTAAATTAATTATATATCCAACTTCCATTAATATATTATTATTCTTTGTAAATAAAGCTACTGCTTTAAATATATATGAAAGAACTAGTGTAATTGGAATATTATTAGGGTAACTATTATAAAAATAAACAGGTAATTTTTCTCCATATAGTGCTAACTGTTTTGCATTACGTGTCACAATCCCAAAATCCCAACCAGGATTCACTAAAAAGAAAAATAAAAAAATTATTTGTAAACTTATCAATGCACCAAAACTTATAATTTTAACTCTTTTAAGTTTATCTTTAGCTAATTTCTTTAAAGTAACATAGGCTAAATAAAGAAATATAAAAAATATCAGAGATAATATAATATTAATTATTGGACTCATTCTATAGAATAAATCAACACTATTAAATATTGCAGTCCATACAACAAAAATAAATATACTTATAAACAGTATATAAAAAATATTTAGTAATTTATCTCTTATGTCCTCTCTCATATGTCTCATTTCCTCTTATAGTTAAAATTCTTCCTTTTCTGAAATTACTTTTATTCCTTCCATTTCTAACATATAGGCTGTAAGACCTTTTCCTCTTATTTTATTACCAAAAAAACTCCCATCATAGATAAAATTACATCCACATGATGGACTTCCTTCTTTTAATATGGCCTTTTTTGCATCTATAGCTTTAGCAATTTTCAATGTTTCTTTTGCACCTTTTAAAAATTCTTCTGTTACATCTTTACCAGATATACTTAAAATCTTCCCATCTGTTCCTTCTAAAATTTCCTTAGGATTTCCTTTTAATTCTGCAGGTTCTCTTGGGGTAGAAAGTCCTCCTAATTGTTCTGGGCAAACTAATATAGCTTTTCCCTCCCTTAATAACTCCACACATCTATCATTCAAATTGTTTTTACCATTATATTTACAATTTACTCCACATAAACATGCACTTATTAAATACATAACACTGTTGCTCCTTATATATGATTTGCTTCTAGATTATACCACATTTTGAAATTTCTTTGCAAAAATAAGAACCTTAGTTTTTACTAAGATTCTTATTTTTCTTATAAAGATATAATTATTAATTTATATTTCTTTTTCATCCCATTGAATTTTATCCATATAGTATTCAACATAATCCTTATTCATCTTTGGATTAATTGTATCTTCATGAGATATAGTTATAACTGACATAGCAATAGCATATTTAGCTGTATCCTTTAGAGAAAGGTTATTCATATATCCATATCCTACACCAGCAACAAATGAATCTCCAGCTCCAGTAGTATTTTTAACTTTTACAGCATTAGCCTTAACTCTTCCCTGCTCAGTTCCATTTGTATAGAATATACCATCTTCATCTAAACTTATAAATAGATTTTTAATTCCTAGTGATAAAAAATATTCCCCAGCTCTTATTAAATCATCATCGTTGTTTATTTTAAAACCACAAAGAATTTCTGTTTCATATCTATTAGGCTTTATAGTATGGAAATACTTTATTAAATGTTTTATTTTTTCAGCTTTTACAGCAGAAACAGGATCTAAAACAAATTTAGTTTTTTCACTATAAGTAGTTAATATGTGCTCCATTAGTTTAGGATTATCTGCATCTAAAAATGTATACTCTGCATTGCATATAATTTCTTTCTTAGAATCTATAAAATCCTCATCCATTTCATCTAAACAGTGCATATCTACAATAGCAGATACCATTTCTCCATTTTCATCCAATACTGCCATGTATGTTGGTGTTCTTCTATTTTCAAGAAGTAAAGAATGCTCCATATTATAGCCCATTATTTTAGAGTGTTCTAAAATATTTCTTCCCTGCTCATCATCACCAAGTATTGAAATGAATTTTGTATTAACTCCAACTCTTGCCATATTTTCAGCAATATTTCTACAAACACCACCTAAAGATATCTTTATCTTTCCTGGTATTGAATCTTTTTGCTTATAAGTATTTTGACTAAATCCCAAAATATCTACTATAGACGCCCCTAACACTAATACATATGCATTATCACTTTTCATATTACTTTTCCAGCTCCCTACTCTTTTGTACATAACAATAAACTTATTATATTAGAATTGACTCAAAAAATAAAGTCACTTTGTCGAATTTTGTTCATTATTTTAATTCTACCATTGTTACTCCATCTCCACCTTCGCCATAAGCACCTAACCTATAGCTTTTTACGTGAGGATGTCTCTTTAACATATCGTTTATTGCTTTTCTTAAAATACCAGTTCCTTTTCCATGTACTATAGTAACCTCTCCTAAGTTTGACATGTAAGCTTCATCTAAATATTTATCAGTTCTATAGCAAGCTTCTTCGGCATCAAGTCCTCTTAGATCCAATCTACTTTCTACTGATCTTAAATTTAATTTTACTTCTCTCTTCTTTCTAACCTTTTCTTCCTTAGTCTTTTCAGCTTTTCTCAAATCTTTTAGTTTTACACTTATTTTCATAATACCCGCTTCAACTTGAACTTCTCCTTTATTATCAGGCATTGATATTATAATTACTTTCTGATTTAAAGAAGGTAAGAAAGCATCCATTCCTAATGTAACCTTTTCTATTGCTTCTCCAGCATTTTCTCTTTCTTTTATTAGAGCCTTTTCTCTGTCCTCTAAAGAATCCTTTAATTTTTTTCTTTCCTCTTCAAGGCGTTTTCTTCCTCCGCCTGATATACCAAGCTTCTCAAGTTCTCTCATTGCCTTAAGAATTTCATCAGCCTCATCTTTTGCAGCTGATATTATTTCCTTAGCTTCTCTTCTTGCTTCATTATAAGCCTTATCCCTAGTATTCTCTAATCTCTTTAGCTTTTCTTCATATGTTCTCTTTATTTTTTCAGTCTCAACTTTTATTCTTTCTGCTTCTCTTGCATCTCTATTAGCAATAATACTCTTTTCTTGAAGATCCCTAATTAAATCTTCAAATTGCATATTCTCTTCAGATACAAATCCTTTAGCTTTCTCTATTACAAAATCATCTAAACCTAACCTTCTACTAATCTCAAAGGCATTTGATTTACCTGGTACCCCTATAAGTAGCCTATAAGTAGGTCTTAGTGTTTCAACATCAAACTCAACTGATGCATTTTCTACTCCAGGAGTCTTTAGTGCATATCCCTTTAATTCACTATAGTGAGTTGTACCAATTATCTTAGTACCTCTTTCTTTTAGGGTTTCTATAATAGCTGTAGCAAGGGCTGCTCCTTCTGTAGGGTCAGTTCCTGCTCCTAATTCATCAAATAAAACTAAGGAATCTCTATCAGCTTCCCTCATTATTCCAACAATATTAGTTAAATGAGATGAGAATGTTGATAAGCTTTGCTCTATACTTTGTTCATCACCGATATCTGCAAATACTTCTCTATAGAAACTTATTGAAGAATCATCCCTAGTTGGAATTAACAGTCCACTCATCCCCATTAAGTGTAATAAACCTACTGTTTTAATAGTAACAGTTTTTCCTCCTGTATTAGGACCAGTAACCATAAGTACTGAGAAGTTCTTTCCTAAATATATATCTGAAGGAACCACCTTATCTCTATCAATTAAAGGATGCTTTGCACCTATAAGGTTAAATGAACCATCTTCATTTACCTTTGGCATCATTCCATCAATTGAAGATGCATATTTACCTTTAGCAAAGATAAAATCTATTTGTAAAAGAATTTTCATATTACTACTACATACATCTGAATTGTCTTTAACCTTTTTTGATAAGGCCCAAAGAATTCTTTCAATTTCAGCTTGTTCTTTTAGCTTAAGTTCTTTTATCTCATTATTTAAATTTACAAGGCTCATAGGTTCAATAAACAATGTAGCCCCTGTGGAACTTTGATCATGTACTAAACCTGGAACAGCTCCTTTATATTCAGCTTTTACAGGTAAAACATATCTATCTCCTCTCATTGTATAAATAGCATCTTGTAAATATTTAGCATTACTTCTAACAATAGAGTTTATCTTCTCCCTAACAGAAGAATTCTTTTCTTTTAAACTTCTTCTAATATTGTGAAGGGTAGAACTAGCTCTATCACTAATTTCCTCTTCAGAAACAATTGAATTCTCTATTTCATTTTCCAGATTTTTTATAGGAGTAAGTATATAAGCTAAATCCTCTAACTTTGGAAAACTTTCCTCTTCTTCTTTTCTAGTTAAATACTCTTGAATTCTACTAGTACATCTAAGCATATTACCTATATAAAGTAATTGCGCTGGATTTAAACAGCCACCTTTTTTAGCTCTTTCGATTCCTTCTCTAACATCATGAAGTCCCTCAAAAGGTGGATTCCCCTTTTTTATTAATAACTCTAAGGCTTCCCTACTTTCTTCTAGAGCTTCCCTAACTTCATAAGCTGAAGAGTAAGGAGCTAAGTTATCTATAAGCTCCTTGCCCCCACTTGTTACAGCATATTTCCTTAGCTTTTCTTTTATTTTATTAAACTCTAATACTCTAAGCGATCTTTCATTCATTGTTTAATCTACACCTCTTCTATAACATCCCTTTGTATAATACTTGCTTTCTATATCTAATTCTCCATTTAACATTTTAAATACTTTTATAACATCTTCCCTAGATTCATCTTTAAAATCTATTCTAAAGGACTCTATCCCCATTGCTTTTAACTCATCCTTTTCTCCTATAAGATTTAAAGCAACACTATTTAAAATATGGCTTCTACAAAATACATCTGTCATAACTCTAAATCTTTCATTAACTTCATCAACTAAAGTAAACCTATCTCTTGTACATGCTAAGTTACACTTCTTATCTTTGTTCTTACCACCATATGTACTTCCTATAGGACAATACTCACTAACCATAAGTTCTGTTTTTCCATACAATTGGTATGCAACTCCTGATGGCGTATTCTTCATTACCTCTTTAATTTCTCTTTTATTTAATTCAAGACTTAATGAAATATTTCCTATATCTTCTCTATAAAAATCTATGGCATAACTATTAAATACATTTAACTTATAATCACCTATTATATGCATTTTATCTTTATAGATGTTAATTATACCTGCATTTGCAGTTATTAATCCTTTTACATTATCCTTTGCCTTTTCAATAACATTTATAACACCTTTAAATTCACTTTTAATAATTTCTGGTGTTAGTATAAAGAAATTAATACCACTTATAGATTTTATATCACTTATTGCTATTGAGTCTTTTTCTCTACTATATATATCAACCCCAATATTCTTAATTCCAAGTTCAATAAGGGTGTTAAGTTGTTCCTTAGTTGTACATGTTACTAATAATTCTAAATCCAAAGGTTTTTTAGGAACTTTAAAATCATGTACTTCATTAATTAAATCTCTTCTTCTTCTATATTTTGATGTTTCACTTTTCATTATTTTTTCAAATAATTCTCTTCTTAAATTATTTAATGAAGCTACTCTAATAAATCCATCCTGGAAGTCTTCAAAAATAACTTCATCTAACTTATATGGATATCCCCCTGACTTAGTTAATGCTTCAATAACTCTTTCTTTATCTAATGGCCTCTTCTCAGCTTTTTCTACCATATCACCTTTAACTACATAATCAATGCCTTTATAAGATGACTTAAGAACCATTTCTTCTCCAACCTTAAATCTAACTTCACCAATTAAGGATATCTTTCTATAATAAGGCTTTATTTTCTCTGACAGCTCATCAAATAATGTTTTGCTAGAAGTTTTATATAATAAATCTCCCTTTTTATATCCTTTTGGGAATAGCTTTACCTTATCCCCCTTATCAGCTTCTAATACTTCTTTTCCATTTAGAAGTATCTTACTTACAGTAAAGCCTTTACTTCCATATCCTACACCATCACCTATTGCTATATCTTCTTGTAGAATAATCTCTCCCTTTTCATCTGATTTTCCAAGTTCTAAACCAGTATTCTTAGGAATTACAAAGCTCATCATATCTTTACCAGAATCCTTTTTTAGATAAGCATTAGCAAATCCACCTCTATTAAATAATTGAAGTAAAGTTTTCTTTCCTTCTTCAACATTAAATTCCCTGTTTTCTAACTCTTTATCTATTGCCTTCCTATATGTATCTATAACTCCAGCTACATATTCTGGTCTTTTCATTCTTCCTTCAACCTTTAAAGACAATGCACCACTCTCTATAATATCTTTCATATCATCAATAGTACATGTATCTTTAGTACTTAAAAGGTGCCCCTTCTTCTCTCCCCCTGAGGCAGAAACCAACTTATATTCTTGCCTACATGGTTGAGCACACTTTCCTCTATTACCACTTCTTCCGCCAATCATGGAACTCATTAAACATTGTCCTGAATATGAAACACATAAAGCTCCATGCACAAATATTTCTGTTTCTATTCCTAAGTCCTTAGATATATATTCAATTTCTTCTAAGCTTAACTCCCTAGATAAAACAACTCTTTTAAATCCCTTTTCAGTAAAATAAACTGCTCCTTCTCCATTATGGATTGTCATTTGAGTTGAAGCATGAACCTCAAAATCAGGATATTTTTCTTTTATTAATTTTAAAAATCCTAAATCTTGAATAATTAAAGCATCAATTCCTATCTCATAAAGGTACCCAGCATATTTAATGGCATCCTTTAATTCCTTTTCTTTTAGAATTGTATTCATAGTTACATATATTTTTACTCCATAGCTATGACAATAGTCAGCTGCTACTTTCATTTTTTCATTATCAAATTCTATAGCCTTAGCTCTAGCTGAAAACTTAGGTCCACCTAAATATATTGCATCTGCACCATTATTTACAGCAGCATAAAGACTTTCCATGCTACCAACTGGTGCTAATAATTCTATCTTTTCCATCTTAATTCTCTCCTAATTAATTTAACTATATCTTTAGTATGCTATATAAAGTTATATCATAAAACATCTTTTTATGCTAATTTATAATTTTATACAAAATTAAAGAGACAATGATGTTACTCGCTTGTCTCTTAACAACTTATTTCATTAAAGGATTTCTTTCCTTTTTTAATTTTGCTATTTCTATTTGAGCATCCATTAACTTCTTTTCTAGATCTAAAACTTTATATTTGCTAGTCTTTAACTCTTGTCTAGAATCTTTACCATTTTCCATTATTTTTTGCTTTTCATATGATAGCTTTTCAGCCTTATCTCTAGCTTCAATTAATTCATTATTTTTCACTTCAAGTTCATCTTTTAATTCAATAATTTCCTTATTTAATAATTCAATACTTTCGTTATTTTGTAAATTATCATCTTCTAGAGATTTTATGTTCTTATGAATTGAATTTAACTCTTCTACTAAAGATCTATTCAACTCTTTTTCTTTTACTAACTCTTTCTTATTATCTTCATACTTATATTCTAAATCACTTAAGTTATAATTTAATGAATTTAGTTGTTCTTTAATTTCTAAGTTCTTATTCTTAGTTAGATCTAACTCCTCTTCCAATAAAGATTTAGAATTTAAAGCTCTATTCACATCTTCATCTAACTTAGAATTTTGTTTTTTAAGATTACTAATTTCTTCTTTTAAAACATCTTCCTTCGTTTTATTTCCATTAATCTTATCATTTAAGTTTTTAATTTCATTATTTAACTTTTCTATTTGAGATTTATAACCCTTTTCACCCTCTACATATTTATCTATATTATTCTTTAGGGCTGAATTCTTCTCTTTTATTTCAACTATTTCTTTATTAAGTATTTCACTTAAATTATTAACTTGTACAATTTCTTCATTAAGCTTGTTATTAAGGTTTGTTAGAATGTTATTTTCTTTCTTTATATCATTATTTTCTATGGCTAAAACATTCTTTTCTTCCATAAGCACTTTTATTTCATCTTGTAGCACCTTAAGCTTACCTTCTAGATCTTTTACAGCTTTTTCTTTATCTGCCTTTACCCTATCATTTTCTTCTCTTAGTTCCTTTATGCCATCTCTAAGTCCTGAATTTCTTTCTTCTAAAGATTCCTTTTTCTTTTTAAACTCTTCTATCTCAATATCAGCTTTATATAATTCATCTGCAATATTTAAAGCTGCAAGTACACCTGAATCAACAGTACTTAATAATGGATTTTTAGTTTTTATCTCATGCATTTTACTATTTACATATTCAGCAACTTCCTTTAGATAGTTTTCATCTTCCCTACCCTTTAAACTATATTCAATTCCATTTATTTTAACGGTAACCTTTATCATATTAAACACCTCACGAAACCTTATATATTTAATTATAGGTGAAACTATTACATAAAACAATTATGTTTTACAAAAAGTACCTTACTTATTTACAAAAAAGTGAAGTAAATATTTATTTTCCTTCTTACATTGCAAAACTCTAAGTTAAAGAAAGCAAATATCCACTCTTCTACAATATGTTTTAAAGTTTTTTATTGTTAAAATTTTACATAACATTCACTTTATGATATTATTTCTTTAGCGAGGTGCTTATATGAAAAATAAGAAAAAAATTTTTTCAATAATATTAACTTTAATTTTATCATTTATAATTATATCTTGTAATGGCTATGATGAACCAACCACTCCTACCATAGCTGAAAAAGAAGATACAACTATCTCTGTACTTGGTGCAGGAGATGTTCTTATGCATATGGAACAAGTTTATTCAGGATACGATTCAAAAACAAATACTTATAATTATGATAACTTTTTCGCTTATGTAAAAGATTATATATCCACTTCTGATTTAGCAATATGTAACTCTGAAACAACTTATCTAGGTAATGGACATAATTTTAGTGGATATCCAAAGTTTAATAGCCCTAAAGAGATATTGGATTCCATAAAAAATGCAGGTTTTGATATGGCATGTTCTAGTCATAATCACATTAATGATATGGGAGATAAAGGTATTGAAAGTACTGCTAAATTAATAAAAGAAGCTGGTTTAGATCTCCTTGGAGTAAAGAATGATGTTAAGGATAAAAATTATATAGTTAAGGATATAAAAGGTATAAAGATTGGAATAACTAATTATACTTATTCAACAATAGATAAAAATGGCTATAGATATATAAATGGACTTCCTTTATCTAAGGAAATGGAGCCTAAGATAAACTTATTTAGTGATTCTAATATAGAAAATGACATAAATAATATGAAGTCTACTTATGATAATATGCTTAAAGATGGAGCTGACTTTACTATTTTCTATATACACTGGGGAAATGAATATCAGCTACAACCAAGTGCTCAACAAGAAAAATTGGCAAATATGCTAAATTCAATTGGGGTAAATGTTATCTTTGGAAGTCACCCTCATGTGGTGCAACCTATAAGAAGGATAAAAAATGATACTACTGGAAACGAAACATTAGTTTGCTATTCTCTAGGAAATTTTGTATCTAATCAAAGATTTGAAACAATGGGAAATTTAAAATCTGAAGATGGGTTAATGGTTAAACTTTTTATTACTAAAGATTCTAATAACAAGGTAAAATTAACTTCTTATGAGACAGAACCAACTTGGGTATATAAATATGTTAATGCTTCTGGAAAAACTGTCTATAACATATTACCTACAAATAAAATTCTAGAATCAAATGATATAGAAGGTCTTAGTGAAGATGTGTTTAACAGAGTTAAAAATTCAAATAAGTCTACTAACGAAATTATAAATAGTTAAATTAAAGCAGTATATTTGCTCTAAACAAATATACTGCTTTTTAAACCTCTAGGAAAATAAATATCCATCTAACCTTTTAATTATCTTAATTGAGCTCCTAATTTATGCTCTAATGCTTTTAGTATCTTATCATGAACCTTATTTACATCATTATCAGTTAATGATTTCTTAGGATCTCTATAAACTATTGCATATGCTATGCTCTTCTTTCCTGCTTCAATTTGAGCTCCCTTATATATATCAAATAAAGTTATTTTCTCTACTAAAGGACCTCCTGCTTTTCTTATAGCCTCTTCAATATCCCCAACAAGAACAGCATCATCTACTAATATAGCTATATCTCTTGTTGCTGCTGGGAACTTAGGAATAGGTGTATACTTCTTAACTGTTTCAGAAGCTTCATATAATAAATCTAAATCTAACTCAGCAATGTAGCCTGCAACATCTAGTCCATAAGCTTCTTGTACATCTGGATGTACTTCTCCAAACACACCTGCAGACTTACCTCTTAGTTGAATTCCAGCAGTTTTACCTGGATGGAAGCTTGGATTTTCACTTTCACGTACAAATCTTGCCTTAGTTATTCCTAATCTATCAAGTACATTTTCTACAACACCCTTAAGATCTAAGAAATCGCAGTTTCCATACATACCAATTGTTAAAACATTCTTTTCTGTTGGTAGCTTGTTGTCATCTTCATTCTTAAGATATACTTTTCCTATTTCAAATAATCTAGCATATTCATTGCTTCTAGAATAATTTCTTCCTAATGAATCCATCATTGATGGTATAGTTGAAGTTCTCATTACAGAGTAATCTTCTCCTAAAGGATTCTTAATTTTAACTACATCTCTTAATGGTGAATCTTCTGGTAATCTTATTTTATCAAATACCTTTGGTGATACAAATGAATAAGATATAGATTGATTTATTCCTGAAGCTATTAAAGCATCAACTACAACCCCTCTTAATACTTCATTTCTGTGTTTGTTTTCTCTAGTTGGTGTCTCATCAAATACAGTAGTAGGTATTTTATCGTATCCGTAGATTCTTGCTACCTCTTCAGCTATATCTTCTTTTATAGCTATATCAACTCTAAATGTAGGAGCTGTAATTTCTAAATCATCCCCATTTATTGTTGTAGGCATATCTAAAGAATCTAAGTATTTCTTCATATCCTCTACAGGTATTTCTGTACCTAAGAACTTATTAATCCAACTAGCAGAAACAGTTAAATGACCTTCTTCTTTCTTATTTGGATAAAGGTCTATAGTTCCTTCTATTACTTCACCTGCACCTAATTCACATACAAGGGCACACGCTCTATTAATAGCTAATTCAGCTAGGTTTGGATCTATATCCTTTTCAAATCTTGCTGAGCTTTCAGTTCTTATTCCTAGTGATTTTGAGTTAACTCTTATATTAGTTCCATCAAAATTAGCACATTCAAATACTACTTCTGTAGTATCCTCTTCTATTTCAGAGTTTAATCCTCCCATTATACCTGCAAGACCTATTGTTCTATCTCCATCCTTAATGCAAAGAACAGTTGAATTTAACTCTCTCTCTTGCTCATCTAAAGTGGTGAATTTTTCTCCATCCTTAGCAGTATCTACAACAATCTTCTTTGATGTTATTTGTCTAGCATCAAATGCATGCATTGGTTCTCCAATTTCAAGCATAACAAAGTTAGTAATATCTACAATATTATTTATAGGTCTAATACCAGCTTCAAGAAGTCTTTCTTGCATCCAACCTGGAGAAGGAGCTACCTTTACGTTTTTTACTCCTCTTGCCATATATCTGTTACAAAGGCTATTCTTTATCTCTACTTCTAACTCATCATTTATATTCTTTGCAGATTTTGTTTCAAAACTCATGTTTGGCATTTTATAACTAGTTCCTAAAGCTGCTGCTGTTTCTCTAGCCATACCAACCATGCTTAAACAATCTGGTCTATTAGAAGTTATATCAAAATCTAATATTGCTTTATTAAGCTTAAGATACTCTTTAATATCCATTCCTATAGGAGCATCTTCAGGTAAAATCATTAATCCATGAACAGGTTCATCTCCAGCAATTCCAAGCTCTTCTTCTGAGCAGAACATACCGTTAGACACTACTCCTCTCATCTTACCTTTCTTAATTTCAGTTCCATCTGCTAAAATAGATTTATGAAGAGCAACTGGAACCTTATCCCCTTCCTCCATGTTTGTAGCAGCTGTAACTATTTGAATTTCTTCTGTTCCTATATTTACTTGACAAACATTTAATCTATCAGCATCAGGATGCTTTTCTATCTTTAAAATATGACATACAACTACATTCTTTATATTGTCACCTTGTATTTCTACTTCTTCAAGTTGAGAACCTGTTAAAGTAAGAATATCACCTAATTCTTTTGCATCTACATTTATATCAACATAATCATTTAGCCAATTATATGGTACTTTCATTCCCTTATCCTCCTCTAGAATTGATTTAAGAATCTCATATCACTTTCATATAATAATCTAATATCATCTAAGCCATAGCTAAGCATTACCATTCTATCTATACCAAAGCCAAAAGCAAATCCGCTATATACTTCTGGATCTATACCACAGTTTCTTAATACATTTGGATGAACCATTCCACAACCAAGTAATTCTATCCAACCTGATCCCTTACATACATTACATCCTTTTCCTCCACATACATAACATGAAGCATCCATTTCAGCTGATGGTTCTGTAAATGGGAAATGGTGAGGTCTAAACTTAGTTTGAACCTTATCTCCAAACATCTTCTTTGCAAATAGTTCTAAAGTCCCCTTAAGATCTGCAAATGTTACTCCTTTAGCTACAACTAACCCTTCCATTTGATAGAATATTGGTGAGTGCGTAGGGTCTACTGCATCTGATCTATAAACCTTACCTGGAGATATCATTTTTATTGGTGGTTCTTGATTCTCCATAGTTCTTATTTGAACTGGTGAAGTTTGAGTTCTTAAAACTATATTATCATTAATGTAGAATGTATCTTGTTCACTTCTAGCTGGATGGTTTTTAGGAATATTTAAAGCTTCGAAGTTATAGTGATCTAATTCTACTTCTGGACCATCTTCAATTGAGAATCCCATTGATATAAATATATCCTTTATTCTTTCAAGAGTTAATTCTAATGGGTGTCTCTTTCCTAATTCATTCTTCTTTCCTGGAAGAGTAATATCTATAATTTCATTTTGAAGTTTTTCATTCTTTTCCTTTTCTTTTATAGCGTTAATAGCTGCATCTAGTTTTTCCTCAACAACCTTCTTAACATCATTAACCATCTTACCAACTATAGGTCTTTCTTCTTTTGATAACCCACCCATACTTTTTAAAATAGTTGTAAGTTCACCTTTTTTACCTAAATACTTAACTCTTATATCACTAAGAGCTGCACTGTTACTTGCTTCTTCAATTTCTTTTAAAGCAACTTCTTGAATTTGCATTAACTTTTCTTGCATTTTTATTCTCCTTTCTTCTTTACCTCTAGGGCCATTGAATACTTCATAGAAAATTCTCTATAAAATAAAAAAAACCGTCCCTAAAAAAGGGACGGAATATCCGCGTTACCACCCTAATTGGTTCTATAAAAATAGATACCCAACTCTAGTTAATTTAACGGTTCCCCGCTAACTACTACTATTATTTCATAGTTAGAACTCCTGAGCGAACTTCAATATAATTCTCTATAAAGAGGCTTTCAGTCTACGACCTCTTCTCCCTGAAAAAGTTCCTTATATTTACTCTCTCAATCATAGTTTATTTAATATTCTATTACTTTCCTATTATACAAATGTTTTTCTAAAAATTCAACTGATTCTGCCTAACTTTTTCATAAATCACTATAGATGTAGCTATTGCTACATTTAGTGACTCAGCTCCTCCTGGCATAGGTATTTTCACCTTTTTATTAGAAAGGTTATATACTTCTTCACTTACCCCATTACCTTCGTTACCTACGGAGATAATAATCTTCCCGCTTAAATCTTCTTTAAAGAAATCCTTATCCCCCTCTAAGGATGTAGCTAAAAGAGAAAATCCATTATTTATTAAGGATTTAGTAATAGTAAAATCACTATCCTCTAATATTATTGGAATATAAAACATAGATCCCATTGTAGAACGTATAGTCTTTTCATTATATATATCAACAGTTCCCTTAGTTAGAATTACTCCATCAACACCTGCTGCATGAGCAGTTCTAATAATAGTACCCAAATTACCCGGGTCTTGAACCTTATCACATAGAATATAAAAACTACCTTCTTTATTTAAGTCAACTTCATTCATCTTAACAACTGCAACAACCCCTTGAGGCTCTTCAGTTGAGCATAACTCTCTTAATAAGCTATCTTTCAATGTATAAAGTTTCATACTATTTGTTATATATTTCCCTAAATATTCTTCAAACTTGTTTTCCTCTAACCTATGACTTATAAAAATACATTCTATAGGCAGATTTGCTTTACAAGCTTCTTCTATTAACCTAAATCCCTCTATTAAATACTTAGAGCTCTTATTTCTTCCTTTTCTCTCTTTAAGCTTTTTGGTTTCTTTAAATAAATTGTTATCTTTACTTTCTATAAGAACCAAAGTTTACACCTCAATTATTTAAATTTAACTATTACACCTTCAAGATTTGCTAAATCTTGAGCTGACCCTATAGCAACAATAATATCTTTTGATTCAACAGTGTCATCTGCTGAAGGCGTAAGATTAATTTCGTCACCTTTCTTAATGGCCATTACATTTATTCCGTACTTACTTCTAAGCTTAAGATCTCTTAATGTTTTATCTTGCCATTCATCTAAAGCCTCAATTTCCATTATACTGTAATCAGGTGATAATTCTATATAATCAAGTATACTTGATGAAACTAAATTATGAGCAACTCTAACTCCCATATCTTTTTCTGGTAGAATTACTCTATCAGCACCAATTTTATATAATACTTTTGCATGTAAATCACTATTTCCTTTAGCAATTATATATTTTACACCTAATTCTTTCACTAGTAGTGTTACCATTACACTTGCTTGTATATTAGCACCTATTGTAACTACTGCAACATCAAAATTTCTAAGGCCTAATGTTCTTAATGCATTTTCATCAGTTGCATCCATTTGTACTGCATGAGTAACACTATCTGATATATCTTGAATTAAATCCTCATCTTTATCTATAACCAAAACATCATTTCCTAAAGAATATAATGTTTTCGCTACTGATGCACCAAATCTTCCAAGTCCTATTACAACAAATTGTTTATTAGCCATAAAATCATCCCCTAACCTATCAATATCTTTCCTTCTGGATATCTATAATCAACTTTTTTCTTTCTATTAGTAAGTGCAAGAGCAACAGTTAGTGGACCAACTCTACCAAAGTACATCATTATCATTATAATAATTTTACCTACTGTACTTAATTTTTGTGTAACACCTGTAGTTAATCCTACTGTAGCAAAGGCTGAAGTTGATTCATATAGTAAATCTATAAATTCTATTCCTTTTTCAGTTACTGATAATAACATTGTAACTACTATTATTAATCCCATTGCTATCATCAATAATGCAAAAGCCTTATATACTAATTCTTTGGCAAATCTTTTCCCAAAAGCTTCTGTATCTTCTCTACCTTTAATTACACTTATAACTGTAAGTATTACCAAACCAAAAGTTGCTGTTTTAAGACCTCCAGCTGTTGATCCTGGTGACCCTCCAATAAACATTAATATAATTGTCAAGAACTTACCTGCTGTTGTCATTCCATCTGTAGATATACTATTAAACCCTGCTGTTCTTGGGCTAACAGATGCAAAGAATGAATTCAACAACTTATCCTTTACCCCCATACCACCAATAGTTTCTGGATTGCTATACTCTATAAAAAACATAGCTATAAATCCACCTATTAATAATACAGCTGTTATCAATATAACTATTTTAGCATGTACTGATAACTTTTTTATTCCTTTATATTTATAGTTATATATTTCAAGCCATACTGTAAAACCTAAACCTCCAATAACAATAAGTGCACTTATTGTTAAAATTACCGCTACATTACTTGAAAATCCAGTAAGACTTGAAAAGTTACCAAACAAATCAAAACCAGCATTGCAAAAAGCAGATATTGAATGAAATATACTGTAGAAAAATCCCTTTTTCAGTCCAAACTCAGGTATAAACTGTGTTGATAGCAGCAATGCTCCAAAGAATTGAACTGCAAAAGTGAACCCAAGTACATATTTAACCATTCTTACAAGACCTTGTATACTAAATGTATTCAAAGCTTCTTGTACCATTAATCTATCTCTAAGGGTTATTTTTTTACCTAATAATATTGCTACAAAAGTAGTAAATGACATGAAACCTAGGCCACCAATTTCTATTAATAGTATAATTACTGTTTGCCCAAATGCATTCCAATAAGTCCCTGTGTCTAATGTTACTAAACCAGTAACACATACAGCAGAAGTAGAAGTAAATAAAGCATCTAGTAAGTTGGTACCCTCTCCACTTGCAGAAGATATAGGTAAACTAAGTATCAACCCTCCAATAATAATTACAGCAATGAAACCAAGGGCTAGCGTCTGCACACCATTTAATTTATATTTATTAATCCTCTTTATTTTTTGCATAAAATCACTCCAAAAGTTCATGCTTTATTATATCTCTTTATAAACCAAATTAATTTTCTTTTGTTTCTATATTTATATAAAAGTAAGAGTATATAATATCCTACCAATAGTATTATCATACTGAGCAAGATATAATATACCCTAAGTAACTTTTTTCTTTAAATAATAAAGCAATTTACCACTTTATTATATATTAAAAGAAAATGCGACCTTAGGCCGCATTCTTATATTAAGCGTTTAATTGCTTCTTAGCTAATTCAACTAAGTCTGCAAATGCTTTTGGATCGTTGATAGCTATTTCAGATAACATCTTTCTGTTTATGTCAACTCCAGCTAATTTGATTCCATTCATGAACTTTGAATAAGAAAGACCATTCATTCTTGTAGCAGCATTTATTCTAGCTATCCATAATCTTCTGAAATCTCTCTTCTTTAATCTTCTTCCAACATAAGCATTTCTTAATGCTCTAATAACTGATTCGTTAGCAGTCTTGAATAACTTGCTCTTTCCACCGTAGTATCCTTTTGCAAGCTTTAAAACTTTTTTATGATTCTTACGAGAATTAACCGCTCTTTTTACTCTTGCCATTCTTTAAACCTCCTGTACCAATTCTTATAGATATGGTAATAATTTCTTCATTGCTTTTTCTTGAGTAGTTGAAACATATCCTGTCTTTCTAAGATTTCTCTTTCTTTTTGAGCTCTTCTTAGTTAAGATATGGCTCTTGAAAGCCTTAGCTCTCTTTAGCTTTCCTGTACCTGTCTTCTTGAATCTTTTTGCTGCACCTCTATGAGTTTTCATTTTTGGCATGATAAATTTCCTCCTCTCAGTTTATGCCTTTTTAGGGCCAATAACCACTGTCATATTTCTTCCTTCTTTTTTGATTGGCTTTTCTATATTACCTACATCAGCCAATTTGTTAGCGAAGTTTTCAAGGATCTTTACACCTAAGTGACTAAGTTCCATTTCTCTTCCTCTGAATCTAACAGTGATTTTAACTTTGTCTCCATCTAATAAGAACTTTCTAGCATTTTTAGCTTTAATTTCGATATCGTGCTCTTCTATTGTAAGACTAACTCTTACCTCTTTAAGACTAACAACTTTTTGCTTCTTTCTAGCTTCTTTTTCCTTTTTTGATTGCTCATAAATGAACTTTCCTAAGTCCATTATTTTACAAACTGGAGGCTTAGCATTTGGTGATATCATCACTAAATCTAACTCCGCTTCTTCAGCCATCTTAAGGACTTCCTTTGTTTGTAAGATACCTAATTGAGAACCATCAGCACCAATAGCCCTGATTTCCTTTTCTCTAATATCCTCATTAACTATATAATTTTTATTAATAGTTTTCACCTCCGAAAAAATTAAAGCAAACTTTATAATATAAAAAAAACGGCGTAAAACGCCGTTTTCTATTATCGTAATTACTCTACATAAATAATCTAGATAAATAACCAAGCTAACTCAAAGTTGCATGGTGAGAAACGGCTGTTTCTTCTTAACAAATGTTATTCTATCATTGTTCACATACATTGTCAACAACTTTTTACATTTTTATATTAGTTTTTGAACACAATTTACATCCATCACAAAATACTACTCTTTCTCCAAAGACATTTATTATAGTTTCTATAAACTCTTTATTTTTACATTCTTCTCTTTTGTGTATTACTATCTTTTGAGGTGCATTGGTTATTAGCCCACTTATAACTATATCTTCAACATTTGCATCAATTCCTATTTTACAGTCCGATAATTCGTTTAAAAACGCAGGAAATATATCCTCCCCATATCCATCTGTCACTATATATCCTCCTGAGGGCAAGACTGTTAAGTTAATTTCCTCAACTCTACACTCTTGAATTTCAACAAAGTACTTTAACAAGCGTATAAATTCTCTATATTCCTTTTCAACCATATACTTTTCAACAACTTTATCTATAACATCTTCAATATCTTTTCTTAACTCTCGCATCCTAAAGGTAATGAATCCATTAATATTAATCTCATTATTTTCTTCAATGCATTCTTTTATCTTATCTATAATTGCATTTGTTTTATTACAATAAAATATAAAATTAGAGTCATGAACACCTTCCTCACAATATAGGACATTCATTATGTCTTCCTCTACTTCTAATATTTCATCTTGCTTCAAGAAAAAGTATGTGTCTGTCAAATACTCAAAAAGTTCTTTTTCTTTGTACTTTGTAATAACAATTTTATAAAGGATATTACTAATATATAAATTAATTATATTACCTATTCTATCACTATAATTCAAATCATCACACATAATTTTTATAATATGTGTCTTCCCCTCTAAACTTTCAACCACACCTATTATTATGTGCTTCTTTTTCAATAGTTCCTTTAGCTCTTGAAGTTCTTCAACAAAGTCTAATTCACCCGAATAAGCTAACTGTAGTACAAGCATGGGTTTCACTCCCTTCCATAGTAATAGTATGTATTAAAATCTCTTCAATATACGGAATTTATTTTTAACCCTTTGTACATATTGATTTTTATTTACATGATATAGTAATGTATTCTTATATAAATAATTAGGAGTTTTTATCATGTATTGTTTTTTAGACTATAGAATTAGTAATGAAGAATTAAATAATTTAATAAATTTAAATATAGAACCTATTTTAATACCAAAGTGCCCAAAAGTTTATGAAGCTATAAATGGCCATGTTGATATCCAACTTAACATCCTTGATAAAAAGAATAAAAAAGTCATTGTGCAAAAGGATATTCCTAAGGATTTTTTAAACTTACTATCATCTAAAGGAATTAGTTATATACTCTCTGAAAATTCCTTAGGAACTAATTATCCAGAAAATATAATTATAAATGCACTAATTACTGATAATCTTTTTGTTCACAATTTAAATTACACAGACCCAAAACTTCTTAAACTTCAGGATAGTAAAAAGGTAATTAACGTTAAGCAAGGATATTGCAAATGTTCCGTATTACCACTAAAAAAAGATGCCTTCATTACAAGTGATAAAGGAATCTATAAAAAATTAATTCAAGAAGACTTAGACGTACTTCTTATTCCCCCTGGGGACATACTATTACCCTCTTTGAATTATGGCTTCATAGGAGGAGTTGGCGGAATGATATCTGAAAATAGGTTGGCCTTATTTGGCGAATTAACTTCTTACGCTTATGGCAAAGAAGTTTATAATTTTCTTTACAAGTATGATATAGAGCCAATAGCGTTAAAAAAAGGAAAGCTAATAGACCGTGGAAGTCTCTTATGCATCTAGCTTTCCATATATATTACGTAGAAGTTATAAAAATGTTTCTATGAAAAGTACAAAGGGAATAGATATTTATTTTTCTGTGACTTGGAGCTTGCCACGGAACGAAAAAAATAAATATCCACTCCCCTTTTTTATTATTTCAAAAACTTCTTTCTAAATAAATCTACTTCATTTTCTACCTTCTCTATTTCTTCTTTATTCATTCCTCCTCTACCTAACCTATCACTTAGAAATACATATGATAAATCATGTAGATTAGCTTCTGTCTTCATTCCCTTTATATCTCCATAAGGCAATTTATTCATTATAAATAATAAATGCATATGATATCTCACTAATATAGAAACCTTCCCTTTAAATTCTTCACTTAAATTGAAATAACTCAAAAAATCATAGGCATCTTTTCTTCCAACCTTATCATGATCATAGGAAGTCCACCTTCCATTTCTTAGCTTAGTTGTACTTCTCTTCCCTAAGTCATGCAATAATAGTGCCCACATAAATACCTTTTTATCTTCTACGTAATCTCTATAAGAACTCCCTTTATCAACAACCATCATAGTATGAACCCATACATCTCCTTCTGGATGATGTTTAGGTGATTGTTCTATTTTTTCTAGACTTATTAACCAATTAAAAGGTTCTACAGATAGTTCCCCTGAAGTTTTTAATTCATTTAAATATGACGAAGGCTTATCATCTTCTAATAAATGTTTTTCAATTTCATTAAATTTGTCTTGTAATTTCACAAGTATCACCTCCTATTACAACTAGTATTTCCTTTTGTCCACTTCATTATAAATAAATCTTTATAAAAGTAGTGTCAAATTTAAAGTTAATGTATACATTATTAATATAAGCTTTGGCGCTGTAGCCAAGAGGTAAGGCAGAGGTCTGCAAAACCTTTATTCCCCAGTTCAAATCTGGGCGGCGCCTCCATAAAAAAACTGCTACAAAATATTTTTATTCTGTAGCAGTTTTTTTGAGCTATAATATTAGCATATTATCTCACCAAAATCCATTTAACATGGCATTTTTACTATAACTTCTTAAGTTCTTAAGTTCTTAACTTCTTAAGTTCTTAAAAACTTAAGAAGCTATATTTTTTATATATAATTTAGCCTTGGCAATAGAAAATAAATTTTCTCTATTGCCACAGTCTCCTTATTTATTCGTAGCTTTTTCTAATAAATCTTTTATATCCTCATTAGTAAACTTATATTTTCTATTACAGAAATGACAAACAACTTCTTCTTCTTTTCCCTCTTCATATATTTCTCTTAAATCTTTTTCACCTATACTAATTAGGGCTTTTTCTATTCTTTCTCTTGAACAATCACAAACATACTTAGGTTCAACTTCGTCTAATATCTTTAAATCCATTCCATCAAAAATGAACTCTAATATTTCTTCAATTGTTTTACCTTCATTTATCATTGTTGTTATTGAAGGTATTTCTTCTAATCTATACATTAATAAATCTGCTAATAATGGATCTGCACCTGGCATCATTTGAATTACAAATCCCCCTGCAGCTTTTATTGAATGATCCTTATCTACAAGTACCCCTAATGATACTGCTGAAGGAGTTTGCTCAGAAACAGTAAAATAATATGTTAAATCTTCAGCTATTTCTCCAGTTTGTATTGGAACTTGACCTACATATGGTTCTTTTAACCCTAAGTCCTTTATTACATATAATAAACCATCCTTACCTATTGCTCCACCTACATCTAATTTACCCTTAGAGTTTAATGGCAGTTCTATATATGGATTACCTATAAATCCTTTAACTGATGCATTTTGATATCCTGTAACTGTTACTCCCTTAGCTATTCCTCCGCCATTTATCTTTATAGTTACAACTTCATCATCTGATTTTAATGTTCTTCCCATTAAAGCTGCTGCTGTTAACATTCTTCCTAATGCTGCAGATGCTAAAGGTGTACATTCATGGACACTAGTTCCATCATTAACCATAGTAGTTGTGATACCACCAATTATTCTAACCATACCATCCTTAGCAGTTGCTCTTATAATTTTATCTTTCATACTATACCTCCATATTCTTTCCTACAACATATAAAATTCTTTCACTTTCTTGTTGTACTTCATCTATATTGTATCCATCAAATTTACCTAACAAAGTAAATCCTACTTGCTTTAAAACTTCTTCTATTTCACTTTCTTCATAAGCTCTCTCAAAGTGCTCTTCTTCAAATCTTTCATAGAGTTCATTTTTCTCTTTAACAAAGAAAGTTAAAAACATATTTACAACATTATCTTCAATTGTATTTTCCCAAGTATAAAAAACATCCTCAGAGCTGTATGTGTAAATATTGTTTCCTAAAATATTTGTTAATTTATAAAAAGAATTGATATCAAAAATAAATAATCCTCCATCTTTAAGATGTTCATATACTCCTGAAAAGTACTTTTCTAAATCACCATCTTCTATAAGATAATTAGTTGAATCTAATACACATGTTATTACATCAAATTTATGATTTAAGGAAAGCTCTCTCATATCTTGACATATAATCTTAGCTTTAATCCTCTCAGCTTTAAATTTATCAAAAGCCTCTCTTAACATATCCTCAGATAAATCAACTGCATATGTAGACTTAAAATATTTAGCCATTCTTACACCAATATTACCTGTTCCGCAGGCTAAATCTAAATAATCAACTGGATTACTTTGATATTTATCAATTAATTCTTTCAATCGTACTACCATTGAATCATAGTTAATATCTTCATTTATTAACTCATCATAAATCTTTGCAAATTCGCCATAGGCCATAACTTTTCCCCCAGTAGTTTTATAATTACTACAAATATATTAAAGCTATTCCTTAATTAAGTCAATTTATTTTCTACCAAGAATTTCATTGTTAGTAGGTATATGAAGATCTTTTTTTCTTTTTGTCATAATTCCTCCAATTCTACCTGTTTCTTCTGCTGTTAGTCCACCCCAACCAAAAGCGTCCACCTTATCCTTTAACCCCAGTTCCTCTGCTATTTCATATTTTATCTTTTCCCTCAACTCTTCTTGAGGTGTTAATTCTTTATTTCCTTTTAATTTAGCTTTTATTACTTTTTTTAATGGCGTCTTACTCAAAACTTTCACTCCCTCTTAAATTTCAAGCTTATTATTCCCCCATAGCTTATATTTATTCCTTCTTGTAAATACAAGAAATTTGTATTATTTTTACCAATACTATTGATATTTACCAACACTTTAACTATATTAATTGTATATAAGAAATTATATTAATAATATTTAGGAGGGATACTTTTGTATAACGTTGCAATTGTTGGGGCTACTGGAAATGTAGGTAGAAAATTTTTAGAAATATTGGAGCAAAGAGATTTTCCAGTAAAAAATTTGTATCTTTTCGCATCTAAAAGATCCGCAGGTACAACATTACAATTTAAAGGAAAGGACTTCATTGTGGAGGAGACTTGCGATGAAAATATAGTAAATAAGAAAATTGATTTTGCTTTATTTTCAGCAGGGGGAAGTGTAAGTTTAGAATTTGCACCTAAGTTTGCTAAAATCGGTGCTGTTGCTATTGATAATAGTAGTGCTTGGAGAATGGACCCAAAGGTACCACTAGTAGTACCTGAAGTTAATCCTGAAGATATAAAGTGGCATAACGGAATAATAGCTAATCCAAATTGTTCTACTATTCAAGCTATGCCTGTACTAAACGCTATTCATAAGAAGTATGGAATCAAGAGAATTGTATATTCAACTTACCAAGCGGTATCAGGGGCTGGAATTCAAGGAATAAAAGACTTAGAGGATGGTTATAAAGGGATTGAGCCTAAGAAATTCCCTTATCCAATAACAGGTAATGTATTACCACACATTGATGTATTCGAAGAAAATGGATACACAAAAGAAGAAATGAAGATGATTAATGAAACAAGAAAAATCCTTCATTATGACACATTAAAAATAACCGCTACAACTGCTAGAGTTGCTGTTTTAAATTCTCATAGTGAAAGCATTAACTTAGAGCTTCAAAATGAATTTGAATTAGCTGATATAGTTAACTTATTAAGCAACAGTGAAGGTGTAGTTGTATATGATAATACTAAAGAATTGAAGTACCCTACACCTTTATATGTAACAGGAAAAGATGATATATATGTAGGAAGAATTAGAAGAGACTTTAGTGTGGACAACGGTTTAAATTTATGGGTGGTTGCTGATAACATTAGAAAGGGTGCTGCATTAAATGCAATTCAAATTGCAGAGCTTATGATTGATAAAAAGTAAGATTGGAGGATTTCTAATGTCAATTTTTGAAGGTTCTGGTGTTGCTATAGTTACTCCTTTTAATGATAAGGGAGTAAATTATGAAAAGCTTAAAGAATTATTAGAGTGGCACATCAAAGAAGGTACTGATGCCATTATTATTTGTGGGACAACCGGTGAAGCTACAACTATGAGTGAAGAAGAAAAAAGACTTACAATAAAATTTACCGTTGATGTTGTAAATAAAAGAATCCCAGTTATAGCAGGTACAGGCTCAAATAACACTCTATCATCTATAGAAATGAGTAAATATGCTGAAAGTGTTGGTGTAGATGGCCTTTTAGTAATTACTCCTTATTACAATAAAACAAATTCAAGAGGTTTAATAAAACATTTTGAGGCAATAAATAATTCTGTAAATACACCAATTATTTTATATAACGTTCCTAGTAGAACTGGAGTTAACATTACTCCTGAAAACTTAAAGGAACTATCTACCCTTTCAAATGTAGTTGCTATTAAAGAAGCTAGCGGAAATATTAGTCAAGTAGTACAAATGAAAGCTTTATGTGGTGATAAAATAGATATTTATTCAGGAAATGATGACCAAGCTATACCTATATTATCTTTAGGTGGCAAGGGAGTTATATCAGTGCTAGCTAATATTATTCCTAATGCTGTGCACACCATGATAAAGTCTTATTTAAATGGAGATGTAAAAAAAGCTTTAGACCTTCAATTAGAAAATCTAAAACTATCTAATACCTTATTTATAGAAACAAATCCTATACCTATTAAAACCGCCTTAAATTTAATTGGTAAGGATGTTGGTCCTTTAAGACTTCCACTTTATGAAATGAGTGATAGTAACTTAGAGAAGTTAAAGGACACATTAAAAGAATATAATTTACTTTAGGGAGTGACCATATGACAAAAATAATTTTAAATGGATGCTCAGGAAAAATGGGAAAAATGGTTATTGAATCTGCTAAAAATTTCGATGATATTGAAATTATAGCTGGAATAGATAAATTTCCTTCTGAAACTAACTTTCCTATTTTCCAGGATGTTCATGATGTAAATATAGATTATGATGTACTTTTAGATTTCTCAAGAGCTGATGCTTTGTCAAATCTTCTTGAATTAACAGAAAAAACCAAAAAACCTTTGGTTTTATGTTCAACTGGATATTCTAAAGAGGATTTAAACTTAATAAATGAAAAGAGTAAAACTCTTCCATTATTTAAATCAGCTAATATGTCTCTTGGGATTAACCTAATAAATTCTCTATTAAAGAAAGTAGTTCCATTATTATATGAAAACTATGATATTGAAATTATAGAAAAACATCATAATCAAAAAGTAGATGCTCCTAGTGGAACAGCTATTCTATTAGCAGATACAATAAAAGATTCTATTCCATATGAAACAGAATATATTTATGGAAGAGAAGGTAATTTAAAGAGAAAAGATAATGAAATAGGTATACATGCTGTTAGAGGTGGCTCCATTGTTGGGGATCATGATGTAATTTTTGCTGGAAGTGGCGAAGTTATAGAATTAACTCACAAAGCAATCTCTAGAGAAGTTTTTGCTGTTGGTGCTTTAAAGGCTTGCCAATATATGAGCAAAATAACTGAGGCAGGCTTATATAATATGGAAAATGTTATAGAAAATAAATAACAGTAAATTAAGCTATTATAGGCAGAAAATTTCTATCTATAATAGCTTCTTTTATATTTTTAATAATTATTTAATTTCACAGTATAAGAGTAATATTAGTTATACATACTAAATTAGTAGATAAAAGTAACAAGGAGTGATTAACTTGACAAAAGATAGCCAACCTGATAATAAGCACGCTAGAATGGAAAAATGTAATTACCAAACTCCAATAACTAGTGAAGAAGGAAAAAACAATAATAGAACCAGAAAGAAACATTCCGTAAAAAGAGAAGGCTTCCAAAGCGATCATATAAATTAAGCAAGTATATTTTCTTTGTTTTTACAAAAGATATATTTGTGATATTAAATATATCTCCTTACGCATTTTTGACATAGAAAAACATGTGACTATTATTAGCCACATGTTTTTTTTAATACTCTATTCCTTCTCTAGCAGGTACACCTTTTTCATAATAATGTTTTATCATCTTCATCTCTGTAATTAAATCTGCCCTATCTGCTAGTTCTTTAGGCACATCTCTTCCTGTCATTATAATTTCTATATCATGTTTGTTTCTATTAATTATTTCTATTATATCTTCTACTGATAAAAAACCATTCTTTAATACTCCCATGATTTCATCCATTATTAAAAGATCACATTCTTTATTTTCCACAACTTCTAAAATAAAATTATATGCATTTATAACTTCTTTTTTTAGCTCTTCAATTTCTTCTGCATTCAAGTTCCAAACAAAGTCTCTTTTCTCTTCAAATCTAAAAACCTTAAAGTTATCTATTTTTTTTAAAGATTCCAACTCTCCTGTAGGAGTACCCTTAAGAAATTGAACCATATATACTTTAAATCCTCTACCAGCTGCTCTAACACCTTGGCCTATAGAAGCAGTTGTTTTTCCCTTTCCATTACCTGTATATATTTGTATCATACATTCACCTCATTTCTAGTTTATATATATTATAACCAAAAATTTTTATAATTTCTGCAAATATTACTAATCTTAATCATAATTATAATACTAAGAGTAATTTTAGGAGCTTAAATATGGAATATAATTTTACTGATCCCTATGAATTAGCTAGGTTTATTAAACAATCAAAAAAATCCACACCTGTACAAGTATATGTTAATGGTGACCTTTCAAAGGTGGACCTTGAACAAACCGAATGGTATGGATTTAATAATTTTTATATATTATTTGGAGAATCAAATATAATTACTAATATAATTCTTGATAACAAAGATATAATTAAACATTTTAGAATCGAAAATGATAGAAGAAATTCTGCAGTACCTATGCTAAATTTACTAGAACAAGATGCGAGAATTGAACCAGGAGCTATAATTAGAAGCCGGGTTAAAATAGGTAGAAATGCTATTATAATGATGGGGGCTGTTATAAATATAGGTGCTGAAATAGGAGAATCCTCTATGATAGATATGAACTCAGTTATTGGTGCACGGGGAAAGATTGGCAAAAGGGTCCATGTAGGTGCAGGTGCAATTATTGCTGGTGTTTTAGAACCACCTAGCATGTCTCCTTGTGTTATAGAGGATGATGTAATGATTGGAGCTAATTCGGTTATTTTAGAAGGAGTAAAGATAGGATCTGGATCTGTTGTAGCAGCTGGTTCAGTAGTTACAAAAGATGTTCCAGAAGGTGTTGTTGTAGCTGGTTCTCCTGCTAAGATTATAAAAAATGTTGATGAACAAACAAAGTATAAAACTAAGTTACTTGATGATTTAAGAAAGTGATACATATAATAAAAAAGGTGTGGTGAATATTTATTTTGCTTGTTTCGTCACAAATCTCCAAGTCACATCAAAACAAAAAGCAGTCTTTCAAAGACTGCTTTATATCTTACTTTATAATTTTCTTGTGGTTTTTCTTATCTTTATCTAAATATGTTTGAAATTTAATTTAATCTACACTGCTCCTTCTTCATCTTGTGAAGCACTTTCCTCTTTACTTACCTTCTCCATCTTAGAAATAGAAACTTCATATGCTATTTTCTTTACTGACTCTGTTTCTGTTATCTTCTTTTGATATTCTCTACTTTGCAATCTTCCCCACACTCTAATATTGTCACCAACACTTAAAGTTTGACAGAATCTAGAGTTTCTTCCCCAAGCTATAGTTGGAATGTAATCTGACTTATTATAAGCTCTATTTACAGCTAATAAAACATCAGCTATTTCTCTTCCAAATGGAGTTGTTCTATATACAGGCTCCTTGCAAATATATCCATCTAAGAAAATTTCATTTGGATTCTTACTTCTTTCTATGCAAGGCTCTATATTTCTAGCAAAAACAGTTAAGATTAATTTATTTGTACCATCCATAAATTTATTATAAGATCTTAGTTGACCTTCAACAATTATATTTTTTCCTATAGTAATATCTATACCAGTTAAAAGTCTTTCTGATACAGTAATATTTAACATGTCTACTGAGTCACTAAGTCTCATAACCTCCAAATTAAAACTATAGAACCCTTCCCCATACATTTCATGACTGAATTCTAGCTCAGATACTATCTTACCTTCAAGATAGATTTTGTTATTTAACATTAAATTATCCATTGTAACCCCTCTCTCCCTTAGTAATAAGATTGTAAATAAAGAAGCCCCCACAAGCACCTATTTCCATTATAATACATTCACCATTCCATTTTCAATATTAAATAGAATTATTTTCTATGTTGTACTCCATCTTTGTCAACATAAGCATCTTCTGTATAGATTAATTCTCCTACAGTAACAAATTTATACCCTTGCTTTTGTAGCTCAGGTATTATTCTATTTAAATTACTTGGAGTATATTTTGCATTATTGTGATATAAAAGAATAGACCCTGCTTTTACCTTCTTCATGACTTTGTTATATTCTACTTCTTCACCTTGTTCCTTCCAATCTACAGAATCTGTATCCCATTGAATACATTTATATCCTAAAGAGCTTACAGTTCTATATGATTGTGTATTATAATCTCCACTTGGAAATCTAAAAACACTTGGCTTTTTTCCTGTGTATTTTTCAATAACTTCATCTGTTTTTCTAAGTTCCTCTTTAATCCTTTCTTCTCCTATCTTGCTAAAGATAGGGTGCTTATAACTATGATTCCCTATCTCATGCCCCCTCTCGCTAATCTTCTTTAACTTCACCACATTTTCATCACTATAATTTACCCATCCTCCCATTACGAAGAATGTTCCCTTTACATTATATTTATCCAAGGTATCTAATATGCTATAGATATAATCATTTTCCGCCCAATTTATATCGAAAGTTAGCGCTATTTCTTTTTCTTCCTTATCTACTGAATAAATTGGTACTTCTGCAACTTCCCCAAAGGTACTTTTAGTCTTTCCATTAATCAAAAAAGATCCACCTATTAAAATAACTATTAGTAACAAGGATAAACCAATTCTAACCTTTTTCCACTCCAAACTTCTTACCCCTATCATTTCTATCTCTAAATTTATATTCACTTAATAATAATTTATGATATAATAAATCTATACTTTCAGTGGAGATGGAGGTTTTATTATGTTTGAAAACACAGCAGAATTAGCTGAAAATAAGCTATTACTTTTACATATTTTAAAGGAATTAAACAGGCCTATATCAAATACTCAGCTTACAGAAATAGTGCTAGAAAACAATCTTATTAACTACTTTACACTTCAACAATATATAAGTGAACTTGATTCTAGTGAGTTTATAAGATATGAAGACATAAATGAAAAAAAGTTAATAGTACTAACAAAAAAAGGAGAAAATGTTCTATCCTTTTTTAAGGACAGAATTTCCCCTTCAAAAATATCTATAATAAACAATTATATTAACGAAAAAATAGAGTTAATAAAAAAAGAATTAACTATTCAAAGTGACTACACTTTAGCTAAAAATGATAACTTCTTAGTAGAACTAACTGCAATTGAAGATAATTTACCTTTAATTGATTTAAAAGTATCTGTTCCTACTAAAAAACAAGCTTCCTTGCTTTGTAGTAAGTGGCAAGAAAACCCTTCTGAAATTTATAATAAAATAATTAATATTTTATTTGAAGAAACTAATTAATAAGGATCATACCATTAGGTTCATTACCTATAGGTATGGTCTTTATTTTTTCTTTACTAAAATCTATAACTCTTAATTTTCCCCCCATATAATCTCCTATATATATAGTATCTTTTTGCTTTATAATTCCTCTTGGCATTCCACCTACGTATATTTTTCTAGTCTCCCTTAATCTTTTTATATCTACAACACTAATAGAACCCTCAGTAAAATTAGATACATATAAATCTTCTCCATCTTCATACATATCAACTGGTGTAATACCTACCTTTACTCTTCCAATGCTTTTATAATTTTCTGTAGAAATTATGTCTATATAACCTTCAATGTCATAACCTAAATAACTTTCACATAGGTAAATCTTTTTCTTATCCTTAGATAGTAAAATCTTTGTTGGATACTCTGGTGCTTTAATTCTTCCAATGACCTTGTTATTTAAACAATCTATAATAGATACAGAGTGTCCATCCATATTACTAATGTACATTATCCCATTCTCTTTATCTAATGCAATGCTATGGGGATATGATTCAAGTTTTATATCAAATGTTGTTTTACCACTTGCCATATCCATTACTAATAATGAGTTACTTTCTCCACAGGCAATATAAGCCTTATTTTCATAAAGCTTAACATCATTAGGATGTGCTCCAACATACAGATTGTTTACCTCTTTCTTTGAATGTATATCTATTAAAGATATGCTATTACTATAATTATTTGATGTGATTATGGTGTTATTTTCATATACTATCCCATGAGGTCCAACAGGTTTTTCTCCTAAATCTAAGGGGATATGGTCTACTGAATAACTCTCTATATCTATTAAGCTTAAATTGTCACTTGATGTATTACAAATTGCTATAGAATTCATTAAAATCAACCCCTTTAGGAAACCTTATTGTACTTATAATATATGTTTTTTTATCTCTAATGGGACAACTTTCACCATATTTTTTACTTTATTTATATCTCCTTAACATATATAATATAATTTGTTATAAATATATTTACAGGGAGGTATGTTCATGTATTCATACAAGACAAAGGGGACATGTTCTACAGAGATTACTTTTTCAATAGAAAATGATATTATTAAAGAGGTTAACTTCCTAAGAGGTTGTGAAGGTAATCTTCAAGGTATATCTAGATTAGTAGAAGGCATGAATGTTGATGATGCAATAAATAAATTACAAGGTATAGACTGCAGAGGGAAAGGTACTTCTTGCCCAGACCAACTTGCTAAGGCTCTTATTAACTGGAAAGAAAATAAATAGAAAGAAATCCCCCTGTCTACTTAACAGGGGGCTGTTCAGATACTTAAGTTTTTAATCTTCTACAAAAAATTTGAACTTTTCATTTATCATATTAGTTAACTCTTTAATTAAGTAATCACCCTTTTTATATAGGCTTATATACATAAAATCTATATTATCATCATACTTTTCAATCTTACCTGCAATCCTTTCTCCTGCCATAATAAGATTCTTAATGGTTTCTCCTTCTCTGCTACTTAACTCTCCAATAACTAAGCCAAAGCTAGTAGTAATGAAGATTCTATCCTCCTTGTAGCCATCTAGACCATTTAAAAGAGTCAATACATCTCCTTCTTTTACTAACTCATTATTATATCTAAGCTTGTTAACAGTAACTGTAGGGATAATTATTTTAGTTAAAAATATATCTTCTCCCTCAATTTCCTCTTCTGGATTGTTAATATCAGTAATTATAAAATTGTTGTTATTTTCATATACAATGAAAATTAACTTTTTTCTTATCCAATCAACAACTTCATTTTCAATTGCATCCTCAAGTGAAGATAGAGTTTTTCTTGTCCATCGATCTTCTATAGACCATAACTTTTCAATTGCTGATAACCTTATATCTATTAAATCAGCATTTAAGCATTCTATAAGAAAATCTTGATTTCTAATTGTGCTCTCTCTTGTTAGTGATTCTAAAGCTATTAAAAGCAATGAATAATCACTGCTATCCTCAACAAAAAATTCCTTTGTGAAATCCTTTGGACCTATAAATATTTCCTTTAAATTTAGAGCTTTCTTAACTGTAGTTATTAATAAATTTGAATACGAAGTTTCATTTAACATTTCTATATACTTATACCAAACATAATTCTTAGGATTCCTTTTTAAGAGCATGTTTAATTCCTCTACAGACAAGTCCTCATCCATTTCAACAGCTAATTGAAATAATAGTGGTGAATCAACACTTTCGTCTTTTATAGCATCATTAAATACTCTTGTCCAATCTATTTTTAAATAGTACTTTTGACTTTTTTTATAATATTCATCTTCCCTGATTGATTCATCAAGTATATATCTATACACATTTCCTAAGGTTAAACAACTTTTAGTATCTTTACCATACTCCTCAAATAAATCAATATATCTTTTTACTAACCTATTAAATATAGATAACTTTTCATAATTATAGTATACAAATATATTACTTAATACTTCTCCAAAAGCCCTGAAAGTCTTTTTATTAATATTATCATTATTTAGGAAGTAATCATACCCCACCTTAATTATAGTGGTATTCCAAAGAAAATTCTTGAAATGCTTCCCTTTCCAGCCTTCACATACCATCCACTCTTTCATATTTTTATTGAGTACATCTATGTAATTTGTATACATTACCCTTCCTGCTGCTTGAGATACTTTAGCTAAATTAAATAATATCTCATCAGAATCTTTTAACTTTAAAAGTAATTTAGCAACATAAAAAGAATAATCATTACATAAAGCTAAAACAAAAAGTTTTTCCTTTATTTCTTCAATTTCATCAAAATACAAAAGGGTTAATCCAAGCTTTATTTCTTCTTTTGAACTCCCTTTAAAAGCCATTGACCTTCCAACTTTTATTATATCCTTTTTATTAATAATATTAGATTCAATTCTTCCATTAATTAATTCTATAAACTCTCCATAAAACTTTATTAAAGGATGTTCTTCTATGAAAGATATTACTTTACTAATATTAGATTCATCTTCAATTATTAAATCAATAATTCTTAATAACTTCTTAGAATTTCCAATCATATCAAAGGTAGGTAAATCATTGCCCATAAATATTGAATTTACCTCGTCTTTTCCTGCTTCTTCAAAGTTTTGGTATGTGTATATCTTCCCCTTATTTTCCTCATAAAATAATTTTAAGTCCTTATAGCATATATCCTTTTCTTCACAGGTCATAAAATCCCCCACCCTCTAGCATATTTTATTTATTGAATTTCCTTCTAATAATACCTCTCATGTCACCTATCATATATAATGATCCACTTATTAAAATCAAGTCTTCTTCATTTGCCTCTGATAAAGCTAAATCTAGTCCTTCTTCGTAACTATCTAGAGCAATACAATTTGAATTGTACTTGTCTATAACCTTCTTTAAATCCTTTGATAATTCTGCTCTATTGCTATGAGGTGTTAGCGCATACACCTTTTTAGCCTCTGGAGTAATAACTTTCACCATATCTTCAACTTGTTTATCAGCTAATATCCCTAATAATAAATATATATTCTTATAAGTAAAATACTTATGTACATTTTCATTTAATGTTTTTATACCTTGAATATTATGAGCCCCATCAATAACAACTAAAGGGTTATTTTTCATAACCTCTAGTCTACCTTTCCATTGTACCTTTTTTACCCCCTCTTTTATATCCTCTAGAGTAAACTTAATATTTTCAATTTCCTCAAGTACACTTATACCCTTTAAGGCTACTAATAAATTAGTAATTTGATGTTCTCCAAGAAGAGCAAAATCTAATTCTATTTTTTTATTCTTAAATTCTACTTCTACTTTTTGATATATTTTATCCTTATTAACAACACTTACAAAATGTCCTTTACTTTTATCTACTATATATAAAGAAGAGTTATTTTCCTTACATACCCTTTCAATAACCACCTTTGCTTCCTCTTCCTGAGGATAACTTATTACAGGTATAGCTTTTTTTATAATACCAGCCTTTTCACCTGCAATTTCCTCTAAGGTACTTCCTAAAAGGTTAGTATGATCTAAGCTTATAGAGGTAATTATGCTAAGTATTGGAGTTATAACATTGGTAGAATCAAGCCTTCCACCTAAACCTACTTCAATAACTCCATAATCTATATTTTCCTCTTTAAAATATAAAAGCATTAAACAAGTAATTATTTCAAACTCTGTTGGATGATTATATCCCTCTAAAATAACCTGGTCAACAGAAACTTTTAAAACATCCATTAGTCTACCTAAAGCATCCTTAGGAATATTATTTCTATTAATTTGTATTCTTTCTTCAAACTCCTCTAAAAAAGGAGATGTATACATACCAACCTTGAATCCCTTCTCCATAAGTAAAGAAGTTATTATAGATGTGGTTGATCCTTTACCATTTGTTCCTGCTATATGTATTAACTTTAATCCTTCTTGTGGATTACCAAGGATTTCTAATAATCTATAGGTTCTTTCAAGGCCATAATTAGAGCCAAAATTACCTACCTTATGTATATAATCCATTGCTTCATCATACTTCATTTATATCATCCTATCTATATTGTAAAATCTATCCTTTATCTAAGTATTATAAGTCAAATAGTTATAACTAACAAGTTATAATACTTTCCTAGACATTAAAAAGAAAGAGATGTATCTTAAGTATTTTTTGATACATCCCTTTTCTATCTATTTAGTTAACTCTATAAATTGTTCTATATCTTCTTCTATAGTCTTTAGAGAATTTTTCCAGAATTCCTTATTATGAATATCAATTCCTACAACTTTAGTTATATCAGCTATGGCATTTTTACCTGTAATTGAAAGAAGATTTTCATATTCAGTAGTAAATTCCTTACCCTTCTTTAAATACTCAGCATATAATCCCTTAGCAAATAATAATCCAAATGCATATGGGAAGTTATAGAAGTTAGAGTCTGCATAATAGTAATGTGGCTTCCATGTCCACATATATGGATGTAAGTATTCTGGATCTAATCCATCACCATATGCTTCTCTTTGAGCATTTAACATTAATTCTTTTATTTCTTCTACTGATAAAGCACTTTCTCTTCTCTTTTCAAAGAAAGCCTTCTCAAATAAAAATCTAGAATATATATCTACAATAACTTGTGTACAATCTGATATTTCATTTTCTAGAATAGCTAATGCTTCTTCCTTAGTAGCATCTTTTATAGCAGCTTTTTTAATAATAGTTTCGCAGAATGTAGAGGCTGTTTCTGCAATTGGCATTGGGTAATCAGAGTTTAATATCTTTTCATTCTTTAAACACTCTCCATGGAATCCATGTCCAAGCTCATGTGCCATTGTTACAACATCACCAAATTGTTCTCCATAGTTTAGTAAAAATCTACTTTCACCTAAGAAATGAAGGTTATGACAGAACGCTCCCCCTACCTTACCTTCTTTAGGTAATACATCTATCCAGCTTTTTTCAACTGCAGTTTTAGCAAAATCAGCTAAATGGTCACTGAAAGTTCTAAAGTTCTTTTCTACATACTTTGCAGCTTCTTCATAGGTGAATTTCATTTCAGCTTCTGAAACAGGTGCATACATTTCATAGAATGGTAATCCATTTTTGTATCCTAAAAGTTCACCTTTTCTTCTTAAATACTTTCTAAATAAAGGCATACTTTCCTTCATAGCTTCAAGCATTGCATCTAATGATTCTTCATCCATTCTAGAATTAACAAGTGTCATATCAAGAGGTGATTTATATCCTCTTAAATCACATACTGTTAAAACCTCACCTTTAATTCCATTTAAGGCTGCTGCTACACCCTCTTCAACTTTTTTATATGATTCAATTTCAGCAAAATAAGCTTTTCTTCTTAATTCTCCATTTGGATCATAAGCCATATTTAATACCACTGTTAAAGGTAACTCTTTCATTTCACCATCTATTTCTATGTCCACCTTTAAGTTAGATATTAAATTATCCTTTAATTTTAGCCAAGCATTTGATCCTGTATTCTTCATTTTAGAAATTATAGATTCTTCCCTATCTGAAAGAAGGTATTTGCTCTTTTCTATTATTTCTTTAATGTAAAATTCATGTTCTTTTAAAATTTCTGATCCCTTAATAACAGTATCAATATCTTTTATATTACTAATCCATCTTTCAAGCTTTGTAGTTGCTTCAACAATCTCAGTAAGTTTACTATCTAGTATATCAGAATATCTTAGTCCTTCTGAATTTTTAGTATCTGCACTTAATGTAAGAGAAACAAAAGCCTCAAGCCTACCAATTAGCTCAGATAATTTTGAAGATCTTTTTATATATTCTTCAAGCTTTGGCCTTACATTACCTTCCTCACAAACCACTTCATCAGCCCAAGTATTTAAAGACTTTATACTTTGGTCTAACTTATCTAAATCATTTTTGAATTCTTCACTTTCAAATGAAGGATATATTTCCTTCAAGCTCCAATTTAATTCCATATTATCCCTCCTTAACAAATAATATAATACCACAATTCATTATTAAATTACCATTCCTTTTTATTTTTTTATATCATATACTTAATTTTATCTGCATTTTTTCATGTATTTTGTATTTTCTTATAATAATAATGAAAATTTAATATTTTAAATCCTCATACCCAACAATTCATGATAAATATAAGCAGCATATGAATCTGTCATACCACATATAAAATCAGTAACTAATAATAATCTACAATATTCTTCGCTACAATCCTTTTGCTCAATACTATGTTCACATACAAATCTATAATTTTTAGAAATAAGGGAATATAACTTTCCATCATAGCCATCATAGGGCTTTACATCCTTATTTAATACAACAGGTATAAATGTATTAAGCAAAAATTCTATTATTTTATACCCTACAATTTCATTAGATACAATTCTATCATTATTATATACATATTCATTAGATATCCTTCTTAAAAAGGATGATACCTTATTTGCTTTAGAGTTTTCTATAAGATTCCCCTTATATTCTCCCCTCATAATCTCATCATAGGAGGATATAAATTCTTCCGAAACACAATCCTTAAAGTATCTATTTAGCTTTATTATAAATGACTTTAGGGCATACTCTCCTGGATCTTCATATCCATATTCCTCTTTTGCAATATCATAGTTCTTAGAAAGATAGAAAGATAAGCTTTCCTCAAGGGTTTTCTCTTCATATCCTTCTTCCTTTATAAATTCCCTATATTTATTTTTAAATAATTCATGTGAGAATATTTTCTTGCTAAACGCATCTTCTAAATCCCCTAAAAGATATGCAATATCATCAGCCGCTTCTAATATATACACTAATGGATTTCTGTTTTTACCTATCTTTGTACTATTAATTATATAATTAAAGGTATTCTCCTCTGCTTTAAAATATCCAATCTTCTTTCCACCAAATTTCTTGTTTCCAAGTTCTAAAGATGATATAGGATACTTTATAATTGAATTTAACACTCCAGTTGTAAGATTCATTCCATATCTATCTATAACAAAATGTAACTTAGTCAAAATTCTAAGACCTTGAGCATTCCCCTCAAAATTCAAAAGATCTAATGCTTCTTGCCTTTCTAATTTAAATTCATATTCCTCAAATTTAAAACAGAAGCTTCCATCTCTATTTTCTTTTAACTTAGAAGCAAACCATTCTCTAATGGCAACCTCCCCAAAATGTCCAAAGGGTGGATTTCCCAAATCATGTATAAGTCCTGCACAAGATAACACATTTCCTATTTCTTCTACCATTTGAAAGTCTATTTCGTCATCTGTTCCTTTAGTTAAAGGAATTAACTGTAACCCTATAATCATCCCCAAAGATTTTCCAATTGAAGATACCTCTAAAGAGTGAGTTAACCTAGTTCTAACAAAATCTAACTTCTCAAGAGGAAATACTTGAGCTTTATCTTGAAGTCTTCTAAAGGATGCACTAAAAAGAATCCTATCATAGTCATTTTCAAACTCATCTCTACCATCAAAATTCTTTTTGGCAGATTTATATTCTTTAATTCTATTTTTATTTAAAATATCATTCCACTTAAATCTAGTCATAAATATCATCTTTCCTCATTTTTCAATTATTTATTATATTTTTTACAATATAACTAAAGTTATACTTATCATAAAAATGGAAATAATATTATAGACATTACTATAAGTATTTTTAGGAGGATATAAATGAGTTATAGATATGATCCTGATTTAGAATTTTTACAAAATTGTTCTAATGATGACTTAGAAAAGCTAGCTAACTATCTTAACTTAAAAGATTACAACAATAAGAATACCCCTTGGACCTATATAGCTGAAGATATACAAAAGTTAGGGGAAACTTCGCTGCAAGATTACTTCTTAAATGGCTCTGTTTATTATAAAGATATGCTTATTGATATATGTAAGAAACTTAAGATAAATTTTAATTCCAATTACCCAACAGAAAAAATAGAAAACTGTTTATTAAATGAAATTAAGGAAAACTCAATAGTATACTCAGATTTTCAATCTGAAATATATAAACAAATAATGCCTTCTTGTATTCAAATTGCTTATATACGAAATAAGTACAACAACTCTGTGAATACTCATTAATTGTTTGTCACATACTAATTTTGTTCAAAATTATATATAGAGGTGAATACAAATGATAAAAAAATATGTAAGTGCTATAGCATTATCTCTTGCTTTAGTTAGTGGATCTTCTGCCATAATAGCAAGTGCTGTAGAATCTCCAAAGGAAACTACAACTGTTACAGCTCCAGAATCTGAAAAAAAAGATGCTGAAAATAAGGAAGATAAGAGCAGACATCATAAGCATAAGTGTGGAAAAGAACGTGCTGCTGAAGATATTAAGATGCTTTCCAAAGCTGAAAATTTAAAATTATTATCTGATGATGATAAAAAAACACTTGGAGAAATCAATAAATGTTTACAAGAAAATAATGATCTTTCTAAAGATCAAATTAAGAAATTAATATCAATAAAAGATAAGGTAGCCAAATGTAAGTTAGGTGATAAAGATTACGCAAAATTTAAAGAGCTACTAAAGAAATCCAAAAAAGATTGCTTGAAGGATGATGAAAAGAAAGAGCTAGATGGCTACTTAAAGAAAATTTACTGTAAATAATTTAAAACAGGAAGGCCCTGCCCTCCTGTTTTTCTTATAACTAAATATTTATATATTCTTATATTTATATGTTTTTATATTTATCTTAACTTCTAAAGACAACTTCTTCCCTTGAGAACATTATTTTAGCAACTACAACAGCACAAACAACATATACTATTTGCCATCCTAATACAAAAAGAATATGCTGAGAATTAAAAATTCCAACCATAGCTTCCTTTATAACACATACAGAATTAATTATTGGTATGTGGAAGAAAAATTCATTAATACTTTTTGCATCTAAAAACATTGGAATAAATGAAAGTATCATCATAGGCATCATTAATCCAGAAAGATAAGTATTAGCTTCCTTTGTACTTCTAGCAAATAAACTTATACATATTTGTAGTGCACAAATTATAACTATAAGTAGTAATGAAAAAACTACTGTTAAGGCTATAGACTTTCCACTTAGTGAAAAGGCTATTTCTCCTCCTCCTGACAATTCAGAAATATATTGTTTAAATGAAATCCACAAAGATATCATGCTAAAGCATAATGTAATTGCTCCCATTATACAAAGGCTACCTATTTTACCCCAAAGTATTGAACTTCTGTTTCCCGATGTAGATAAAAGAGGTTCAAATGTATTTTTCTCCTTTTCTCCTGCTCCTAGTTCAGATGCAAGTCCAAGTGTTAAAGATAAAAGAAGTAATACAACCATGCTTGGTAACATTCCTGTCATATAATTTCCCAATTGATTAATATTACCATCTTTACTTACTCCAGATTTTATATCAAGATTAAAAGGGGTTAAAATTTCTTCTTCTATACCTTGTTCTTGTAATCTTGAAGTTACTATTTGTTTGCTATATGCCTCATAAATAGAAGATACAATTCCTGCTGCAGCTGTTGACTTATTAGATTCATCATCCATTAACATTTCTACATCAGTAACTTTTCCACTAGCTATGTTTGCATCAAAGTTATTAGGTATATTAATTATTAACTGTATATCTCCATTTTTTAAGGCTTCTGATGGATTTTCTACATCTTCAATTATTATACCCTCTTGACTTTTTAATAGGGCTGCTATACTTGAGTTCTTATCACCTTGAAGTACAATTCTACTTTCCTTCTGTGCTTCAGTTGTTGAGCTAGTCATAGCTGTTGACATAACCTTAAACATTAAAGGATATATAAGAATAGGTAGAATTATTGTAAAAGCTAAGGTTTTTCTATCTCTAATTATGTCAGTTAATTCTTTCTTTAAAACTGTTAAGAAATTACTCATCCTTATCCCCCCCAATCAAAGATACAAATACCTCTTCTAAATCTTCTGTATTATACTTTTCCTTAAGTTCACTTATTCTCCCCTGCTCTACAAGTTTACCCTTATGAATAATAATAACTCTATCACATAGTTTCTCTACCTCAGCCATGGAGTGGCTAGAAAATAAAATAGTTTTATTTTCTTCTTTACACTTCTTTATAAATTGGTGAACAACCCTAGTAGCTCTTACATCTAAACCTGTACTTGGTTCATCAAATAACATAACTGATGGATTATGAACTATTGAACGAGATATAGATACCTTTTGCTTCATCCCTCTTGAAAATTTACCAACCTTTTTATCAATATAATCTTCCATACCAAAATCCTTAGAAAGCTCATCTATCCTTTTGTTTGCCTCATGATCTTTAATTCCAAAAAGGTTAGCAAAATATCTTATGTTCTCTCTTCCTGTAAGTCTATCATAAAGCCCAATATCTCCGCCAAAAAGTATTCCAATTTCTCTTCTTACCTTTTCAGGTTCCTTTGAAGCATCGTAGTCATTTACTTTAACTTCCCCAGAAGTAATTTTTAGCATTGTTGATATCATTCTAAGGGTAGTTGTCTTTCCTGCTCCATTCTCCCCAAGAAGACCAACTATCTCCCCTTTATTTACCTTAAAAGAAAGCCTGTCTACAACTACGTTATCTTTAAATTTTTTACTTAATTCCTTTACCTCTAGCATACTCTTCCCTCCTCTTATTAGTAATATTTTACTATACTCTATTTATTTCATCAAACTTATAGCTTCATAGTAATATGTCTTAATACTTTATTCTTCAGTATATAAAAAAAAGAACTACAACCAATTTATAAACTTTGGTTATAGTTCTTAAAGTTATGTTATTTACATTCTTTATCCACTA
This sequence comes from Clostridium sp., assembly GCF_018372875.1. GTDB lineage: Bacteria > Bacillota > Clostridia > Clostridiales > Clostridiaceae > Clostridium. Next base: position 76,878 of record NZ_JAHAIF010000002.1, read on the forward strand.
TGTAAGCTGCAAGTCCAGCTCCTGTTACATTAGTAAGGGTTCTTGCCATGTCTATTATTGCATCCACACCTAAAATAATAGCCATACCTTCTATTGGAAGTCCTAATGTTGTTAAAATAAGTGTTGTTGACATTGTAGCAGCACCTGGAACTCCAGCTATTCCTACAGAGCCAACAACTATAGTTAAAATCATTAAAATATAGTGAGTTAATGTAAGCTCAATTCCAAATACATTTGCAACAAATATAGCTACTACAGCTGGGAAGACCCCTCCACATCCATTCATACCAACTGTGGAACCTAATGAAGCAACAAAACTTGCTGTACTACTTGATACACCAATATTATCTTCTAATGATTCTATAGTTACTGGTAATGTTCCAAAGCTACTTTGAGTTGTAAATGCAACCACTTGTGCTGGCCATATTCCTTTAAAGAATTTAATTGGACTTCTTCTTTTAAAAATCAATATAAACAAACTATGTACAATAAGAATTTGAAAAGCTAAAGCTAAATATATTGCTACTACAAAAGTTAAAAGTGGCATTAATGTACTTACACCATTCTTTGCTCCTACAGCTGTCATAAGACCAAATACTCCAAATGGTGTTAATCTTAGTACAATTCTAGTTATTCTCATTAATATTGTACTAAATGAATTTATGAAAGCCTTAAAAGGTGCTACCTTTTCCTTATTCTTTTTCTCTTCCATAATAATTGCAAAAGCTATAAATAATGCAAAAATTATAACTGGTATAATTTGTCCTTCAGCCATTGATTTTATAGGGTTTGTTGGAAGCATATCATTAAATACCTCCATAAAGCTTGGAATTTCCTTAGGAACAAAATTTTCTCCTCCTTCAAATACTATACCTTTTCCAACAGAAAAAATGTTTCCAAATATAATACCAACAATTCCGGCTATAGCTGTTGTTCCTAAAAGCATCCCCATAGATTTAATTCCTAAGGATTTTAGTTTACTGCTATCCTCAAAATTAGATATACTGTTAATTATAGATACCATAACTAAAGGAATTACAACCATTCTAATTAATGAAATATATACCTTTCCTATAGGTTCTACAATTAGTGAATTCTCCTTTAAAGTTAACCCAAAAATCAGCCCTAATCCTAACCCAATTAAAGTTCTTACTGAAAATGAAACTTTTCTTTTATTAAGGTACCAAAGTAAAACTAAGGCTAATATAGCAAATACAATAGCTGCTACTAATTCAATATTAAACGTCATTTAAACTTCCTCCACTTATCTTTTGTAACTAATAATTTAATTCATACTATTTTACTATGAATAGATTATATTAGATAACTTATTTCATGTCAAATACTTAATTAATAAATTTTTATACATCAGAAAAGGGTAAATCAAATTGATTTACCCCTTAATAAAATACTAACTAATTTTTTCCCATGCTCCCCATTCTGATGCTCCTGGTATTTCACCTTGAGTCCACCATTTACATTTATAAGTTTCTCCGTTATAAACAACTATATCTCCACCAGTATAAATTGTCTTAGAGTCGTAGGTTGGATATTTTTGATCTTCAACGGTTATATTACATGAAACTTCTGCCTTACCACCATCTTTGTCTACAACAGTGTAAACTAATTTATATACTCCTGCTTTAGAAGTATCTACAGTTCCTGATACTTTAATGGCATTAGTTAAATCTCCATCTTCCTTATCTGTTGCCTTTACCCCACTTAATGGATTGAAAGTTGATCCAACCTTTACAGTTTGATCTTTAACTCCAGTAATTTCAGGATTTGTATTTACTACAGGAGCATCCTTATCAAAAACAGTAACAACTCTTGTAACTTTTGTTTCTTTGCCACTACTATCTTTAACAGAATAAGTTAAAGTATATTCTCCTGCCTTTAAGGTATCTACAGTTCCTGCTACTTTAATTGCACTAGTTAAATCTCCATCTTCCTTATCAGTAGCTGTAACACCACTTAATGCATTAAACTTATCTCCTAAGTTTATAGTAATATTTCCTGCTCCAGATATAACTGGTGCTGAGTTTGTATCCCCCCAAATTGTTTGCCTCATAATTTCAGGAGATGTTTGATACATTCTTTGTGATACTTCAACACTTATAATACTACTAGTATCTTCTATAGCTTTATCTAAATTCAAATCAAAAGTAAATGTTGTTCCTGGTTTCATTAACTTACCATCTGACATTGCACTAAAGTCTATAACGTAGTAATCTCCTTCTTTTGAAACTGGTCCTGCTGGATATTGTGAACCTGTAATTTCTACCCCATCAGTCTTAATATAAACCTTCATATTCTTAACTGTTTTAGCTGCAGTTTCAACACTTGATAATACTTCACCAGACTCACTTAACTTTTCATTATTTTTTATTGACATATTTAGTACTCCGCCAGTTCCCCATGATTGAGTTACTGGAGTTACTGTACAACTTATATCAGGATTTGTATATTTTACATCATACTTAGGTAACTCACCAGAACCAAATAAGGCTTCCTTAGTAGCATTTGTTAACTCATCTCTCTTAGTAGATGTTGTAGTAGCATCTTGTGATGCCATCCAAGCAATCATACCACCAAGATTATTTTCTTTAACATATTTAGCTTTTTCTTGAATTGACCTTACATTATCGTAAGTAAAGAAGGCACCTGTTTCTGGGTTATATAAATATGGAGCCTTAGCACTATCATCCCAGTACTCTTTTAATCCAGTATACTTAGCCTTTAACTTATCTAGAGCATTATATCCCCATACTCCACCAGCTTTTCCACCTTCACCATTCTTCAATGGAGCTTCATTAAGTGCACCTGGTGTTGGTGTAAGGTCTGCATTCTTATTAACTACAGCAGCTTCTCCAAAAAGCCCTGGATTTTTTGGATCAACGCCCTTATCTGAAACTTGTTCCCATCCACGTGTATAGTATGCTGCACCAACAACTATTTTTTCTCTTTCTGCACCTTGAGATATATAATACTTAATACTTTCATCTACTGAAAGCCCCTTATATTCCTCTGGAGCATTAGGATTTGTATATAATGCAGTTTGATGACCACTTGTTGTACTCCAAGCTCCTGCCATATCATAAGTCATTATATTAGCAAAATCTACTATATCAAATAGCCTATCAACATCTATACCAGCCTCTATTTTAGACACTCCTGCTGGCAATGCTACAGATAATTCATAAGTTTTTCCTAGCTCTTTACCTTGCTTATTTAAAGCATTCTTTAAATCTTGTAATAACAAGATGTAATTCTCCTTGTCTTGTGGACTTGCATTTGGTGTTCCTTCATCGTTTGTATTATCAGTCTTATCAGGCTCTCTATAGTCACCAGGATACTCCCAGTCTATATCAACAAAATCCATATTTGTATATTTAATAAACTTCATAACATTTTCTACAAATTTAGCTCTTGTTGAAGCATTTGCAGCTATTGTTGAGAAGTCTCCAGACTTAGACCATCCACCTAAAGATACACCTATCTTTAAGTTAGGATTTTCTGCTCTTAACACTTGGAATGCATTTAAGATACCACCATTAACATCACCATAAGTTACACCTGCATTTCCTAATGGATGTCCTGTAGCTGCATCTTTATCACAATAAATTAACTCACCTGAAGCGTTAAAATCCATAAAAGCAAAATTTAAATGTGTTAATTTATCTGCTGGTATATCCTTTGGATAGAAATTCCCTTGTCCTCCCCAAATAGACCAGTCACCATAATACATTACATTTCGTAACCCTGTAGTAGCTTGTGAAGTAACCTCAGTTTTATTGGAAGACTGAGTTAAAGCATTAATTGGAATGCCATTAGTTAACAATAAAGCAGTAATAGCACTGAATGCAACAAAAGTTTTTAAATTCTTTTTTAACTTTCTTTTTGCCATATTATCATCCTCCTATATTAGGATATTTTTTCCCATGGTCCCCATTGAGAACCAGGCGCTTGTCCTTGAGTCCACCACTTACATTTATAAGTTTCTCCATTATAAATAACTATATCGCCACCAGTATAAATTGTCTTAGGGTCGTAAGTTGGATATTTTTGTTCTTCAACAGTTATATTGCATGAGACTTCTGCCTTGCCACTATCTTTGTCTACAACAGAGTAAGTTAATTTATATACTCCTGCTTTAGAAGTATCTACAGTTCCTGTTACTTTAATTTCACTAGTTAAGTCTCCATCTTCCTTGTCTGTTGCTTTAACCCCACTTAATGGATTAAATGTACTTCCAACTGTTATGGTTTGATCCTTAACTCCAGTAATTTCAGGATTTGTGTTTATTATAGGTGCATCCTTATCAAAAACAGTAACAACTCTTGTAACTGTAGTTACTGCACCTTTACTATCTGAAACTGTGTAAGTTAAAGTATATTCTCCTGCCTTAGTACTATCTACTTTACCATTAATGGAAATTTTACTTGTTAAATCACCATCTTCACTATCTGATGCTTTAACTCCATTTAAAGGATTAAAGGTATCTCCTAAGTTAATAGTAATATCATCAGCACCTGAAATAACTGGTGCTTCATTACTACCTATTGGGTTCATTCCATTAAATGTAATATTTCTTACTCCTGAGAAACACAACCCAATCATACCTTGTATTGTAACTGTAGCCCCTGAAGCAATATTTTGCCATCCTCCTGAGGTTAGTGTTACTCTTGCAAAGTCACCCTTATCTTCTACACTATAAGTGCCTCCCCATGAAGACTTATATAAAGCAGACTTTGGTAAATCAAATGATACAGTCCATCCTCCCTTAATTTCTTCACCAGTATGATTAGTTATATTTAAGTAATAGGTGTAGTTTGGATGATCATAATTACCTGTAAGATTAACATCTACATTAATAGGTTCTAGAGATGAATTAGAATCTTCAGGTGATTTTGTGCAGTCACCCATCTTTGTTAATCCTTCACTTAATCTCTTTGTTAAGGTATCACCAAATGTATACTTTCCTTCATTAACATCTGTTGAGCCTTCTACATAATTTGGATTTAAGCCATAGTCACCATTCATTACCCAAATTAATGCTCCTCCAAGATTTTTGTCTTTAATATAATCTAATCTTGCATCTATAGATTTTTCGTTTTCAAAGGATAAGAATACCTTTTCATTGTTTTGCCAAACATATGGAACCTTAGAAGTATCATCCCAATATACTTTCAAATTAGGATCATTCTCCATAAGGTTTAATACGTGCCACAAAGGGTTTGCTCCTGCTGGTTCTAAATTGCCATCACCATCAAGGTCATCTCCCCATATATTGTATTTTCCTGATGCTGGAGTTTTACTTGTTCCATGAAGTCCATTAGTACCACCTTGAACATTCTCCCATCCTCTTGTATAGTAAGGAATACCCATTAAGATTTTTTCAGAAGGTAAAACACCTCTGTAATATCTGTATGCCCAATCCATACATAAGGTTGGCATTATTTGAGTTGCTGTTTCTCTATCTTCTGCATTTGGATATATACCAGCTAAATGTTCAACATACTCATTCCAACCACCATGGTAGTCATAAGACATTACACTTAAGAAATCTAGGTATTTAGCGTAAGAATTATCACTTACACCACCTAACACCCAAGGAGATGCAGTAACAGCAGCAGTTAACAAATAATCTTTTCCATCTTCTTTAGCTGCTTCATCTATCTTTTCTCTTAAAGTTTTTATTAAGATATTATATCTTTCGTTAAGCTTTGATCTTCTTGGTTCTGAAAGATCAAAATCATCTGGATTTCCTGATTGGCTTGTAGCTGAAGGATATTCAAAATCAATATCTACTCCATCAAATCCATATTGTCTAATGAAATCAACACATGAATCAGCAAAGGTATTTATTCCTGCATCTGTATCTAGCATAGTATAAAAACCTCTTGATCCTGCCCAACCACCAACAGAAATTAACAAATCTACATCTGGGTAACTTTTCTTCATAGTCTGTAGAACATTAAAATGTCCTTTATAAGGTAAAGAAGGGTCTAATTCTACTTTCTTTCCCTTATAACTCAGGTCATATCCTGCAAAATCCTCTTCAATAGCAGCATGTTTATCTCCTAATGTAATTTTATTAGTTGATGGATCAACCATTGCAAAGGAATATTGGATATGAGTTAGAGAGTCCCACTGCAGATCTGTTGCATTAAAGTATCCTTGAGCTTCACTTGAATAAGCCCATTCTGGAAAGTATCCCACTATTTTTCTCTTAAGGTCATCTGATTTTTTTTCATTTGTAACGTTAAGCTGTTTATTATCTTCTGCTTCCGTTGCACTAGTACTAACTGTAATTCCTGCTGACGTTAGCGCAACTACTAAAAGTGTAGACAAAAACTGTTTAAACCTTCTAGTTTTCATCCTTCTCCTCCTTTAATAGTTTTTTGAACTTAACGTTCTATTTTTATTGTAGAATATTCAGAATATTTATTCAATTACTTTTTGTTAATTTTTCCCTTAAAATACAAGGTATGTATTTCGAAACTTAAAAAGGTGCTATAAGATTATATCTTATAGCACCTAAATAAAGCATATTTTTTAGTTTAAAGCATCTATTCTTCCTTTTACAGCCTCTAACATCTCAACATACTTTTCTCTTTTAGCTTTTTCTCCATCTACAACTGCTTGTGGAGCCTTAGCTACAAATCCTTGGTTATTAAGCTTCTTGTCAATTCTTTCAATTTCACCTTCAAGCTTCTTAACTTCTTTATTTAATCTTTCAAGTTCCTTTTCCTTATCTACTAAATCAAGAAGTGGCATAAATAATTCTCCACCCTTAACAACAACAGATACAGCGTTTGCTGGAACTTCTGACTTATTAGCTATAAATTCAACTTCTGAAGCTGATGCAAGCTTTTCAATATAAGCTGTTCCTGCCATAAATGCATTCTTAGCTTCTTCTCCAATATAGCAAATAACCTTTGCTTTTCTTGAAGGTGGAACATTCATTTCAGCTCTTACATTTCTTAAAGCCTTAACACCTTCTATTACATATCCCATTTCAGTTTCAGCATCAGCATTATTTAGCTCTTCTGAATATTCTGGCCATACTGAAGTTGTTATAGTTTCTTCACCAGTTAAGTGAGTGTAAATTTCTTCTGTGATAAATGGCATTACTGGGTGTAATAATTTTAATCCTGTAATAAGAACAGTATTTAATACGTTATAAGTTACTCCCTTAGCCTTTTCATCATCTCCGTAGAATACAGGCTTAACAAGTTCTATATACCAGTCACAGAATTCTGTCCACATGAAGTCATATACCTTTTGTAATGCGATACCAAGTTCAAACTTATCCATGTTTTCAGTAACTTCTTTAACTAATGTATTCATCTTAGATAATATCCACTTGTCAGCTAATGAATATTCCTTGCAATCTGCATACTTATTCATAACTTCCTTATCAAGATTCATCATAACAAATCTAGATGCATTCCAAATCTTATTAGCAAAGTTTCTTGCAGATTCAACTCTTTCTGGATAGTATCTTATATCATTTCCTGGAGCATTACCAGTAACTAGCATGAATCTTAAAGCATCTGCACCATAAGTGTCTATTACTTCAAGTGGGTCAACACCATTACCTAGGGACTTACTCATCTTTCTTCCTTCTGAATCTCTTATAATACCGTGGATTAATACAGTATCAAATGGAGTTTCTTTCATGTTATGAAGACCTGAGAATATCATTCTAGCAACCCAGAAGAATATGATATCATATCCAGTAACTAATGTACTTGTTGGATAGAAGTATTCTAGATCTTCTGTTTTTTCTGGCCATCCTAAAGTTGAGAAAGGCCAAAGTGCTGATGAGAACCATGTATCTAAAACATCATTTTCTTGAGTTAAGTTTTCTGATCCACACTTAGAACACTTACATGGAGCAACTTCTGCAACGTTTATTTCTCCACAGTCTCCACAGTACCATACTGGTATTCTGTGTCCCCACCATAATTGTCTTGAAATACACCAATCTTGAATGTTTTCCATCCAGTTGAAGTAAGTCTTTTCAAATCTTTCTGGTACAAACTTAGTCTTCTTTTCTCTAACTACATCTATAGCTGGCTTAGCTAAAGATTCCATTTTTACATACCATTGATTTGATATCATTGGCTCAACTGTAGTTCCACATCTATCATGAGTTCCTACATTATGAGTGTGAGGCTTAACTTTTACAAGTAATCCTTGCTCTTCTAGGTCTTTAACCATAGCTTTTCTAGCTTCATATCTATCCATGCCTTGGTACTTTCCACCTAGTTCATTTATAATTCCCTTATCATCCATAACCTTAATTTGTGGAAGGTCATGTCTTAAACCAACTTGATAGTCATTAGGGTCATGAGCAGGAGTTATTTTAACTGCACCAGTACCAAATTCCATATCAACATAATCATCTGCTATTATAGGAATTTCTCTATTTGTTAAAGGTAGGATTAACATCTTACCTACTAAATCCTTAAATCTTTCATCATTAGGATTAACTGCAACAGCTGTATCTCCTAGTAATGTTTCAGGTCTAGTTGTAGCTATTTCAAGTGAACCTGATCCATCAACTAATGGATAGTTAATGTGCCAGAAGAATCCATCTTGTTCTTCATATTCAATTTCTGCATCAGATAGTGCAGTTTGGCACTTAGGACACCAATTTGTTATTCTGTTTCCTCTGTAGATTAAACCTTCATTATATAATTTAACGAAAACATGCTTTACAGCCTTATCTAGGTGTTCATCCATAGTAAATGCTTCTCTTGTAAAGTCAGCAGAAACACCCATTTTCTTTAATTGTTGTCTTATCTTTTCTCTATATTCTTCAGTCCACTTCCATACTTCTTCAAGGAAAGCTTCTCTTCCCATTTCCTTCTTATCTAAACCTTGCTTTGCAAGTTCATTAGCAACTTTAACTTCTGTTGCAATTGAAGCATGGTCTTCACCTGGTAACCATAAAGTACAGTAACCTTGCATTCTCTTAAATCTTATAAGCATATCTTGAAGTGTATTATCAAGTGCATGCCCTAAATGAAGCTTACCAGTTATATTTGGTGGCGGCATTACTATTGAATAAGGCTTTTTACTCTTGTCTATTACAGGTGTAAAATACTTATTTTCTTCCCAAGTCTTATAAATTCTATCTTCAAACTCTTTAGGATTATAAGTTGTAGATAATTCTTTGTTTTCTAACATATTAATTCCTCCTTTAAGTTAATTGCTTTCTTTATTTTATAAAATAAAAAAGAGCCTTCAATCCAAAAAAGGACGAAGACTCGCGGTACCACCTTTATTCCCACTTTCATGGGCTCTTAATTAAATAACGATTTAGAAAAACCGTCTTTAGCTACTTAAATTTCACTAAAGAAGCTCAAAAGCTACCTTCAAAACCTTCCATATAAGGGCTTACACCTTTTCCCTCTCTCTTTGATACTTTCAGTTTTTACTCCTCTTTATCACTGCCATTAAAAATTATTAATTTATTTCATAATATATTATTCCACTTTTTTTGTCAATGTTTACTTTAACTTATACATTTTATATATTTTATATCCTAAAGTTATAAGTAAAACTACAACAAATACTATAGCAGACCATACTGCTAGTCCTTTAGCTTGTCCTAATGCTACTTGAATACAACTCCACTCTAAAAATGCAAAAAATAATACCATTTCTGTATTCATATAATTTATTAATTCCCTAGCATTTCTATACTGATTTTCTGCATTTTCTCTTGTAATCTTAACGATATAATTATATCCATTAGGAAATAAAGTAAACACCATCATTAATCCATAAGTTATGGTACATAATATAGGAAATATCATAAGTGCTCCTTTATTTCCCCAATTATCTACTTCACCTGTTCCATTAAAATGAACTGGAATTTCTTTTGGTAAGTCTCCCCAAGTGATAACTAAGTATACAATTGAAAATAAAATTCCCAGTACTCCTATGGCTATAACAACCTTTTCCCATAACTTATATTCAACTTTTATCTCAGGTCTTATTGAATCATAATCCTTCATTCCATCACCCCTATAATTATTATATTACTAACTAAAAAGAAAAGGGAGTGTATATTGGTTCTAGGTAGAACAAATATACACTCCTTCATACTAAAATCACTTTATATTTAATGCATTAAATATGGCATTAAATTCTTCTTCATTATTATTTATTAATTCAACTAACTTTTCTTTTGCACTTAAATCTTCACCACTTATTATTCCTCCAGCAAGTCTGTGAAATTCACCAAAAACTTTAGAATTATTCTTTGCAAATTCCTCTATTTCAGGTATATGCCTTTCACTCTTTGTGGCAGTTTTCATCCATTCAAGTAATTTATTAATTCTTTCTTCCTTAGTCATTTTATATCTCCTTATACTTAAATGTAGATATTACTTAAAAGTTCTTGGAGTAAATTCATCACCTTTAGCTTTAGGTTCTCCAAAAACAGCTCTAGAGCTTTCTGCTTGTGGATCATGATTTATGTGTACTTTATTATTTGTTTTCTTTTTTCCCATAATATCACCTCAATTATAGGTTGTTCTTTTTAGTAAGATTTATTCTACTTAAATTATGAATAACTATTTTATTACCTCTCATAATTTTATTTTATGAACAAAAAAGGTAGAGTAGATATTTATTTTGTTTGTTCCGTCGCTACGCTCCAAGTCACATCAAAACAAATATCCACCCCACGCGTACTAAAGGTAAGGAAATCATAAAAGAGGCTCATATATATATGAACCTCCTCTATTCTAGTACAATGGATGTTTGTCACAAAGAGCTTCAACCTTTTCTCTTAAAGTAGACAGATCTCCTTCTCTATTTTGTATTGCTTCATCTATTATTTCAGCAATAACTTTCATATCTTCTTCTTCAAAGCCTCTAGTAGTAACTGCTGCAGTACCAATTCTAATACCTGATGTTACAAATGGGCTTCTAGTTTCATTTGGCACTGTATTTTTATTAACAGTAACTCCAATTGTATCTAAAAGATTTTCAACTTCTTTTCCTGTTACATCCTTATTATTTAAATCAACAAGGATTAAGTGGTTGTCAGTTCCATCAGAAACTAATTTAAATCCTCTATTTACAAGTTCTTCCCCTAAAACTCTACAGTTATTTACTACCTTTGTCATATATTCCTTAAAGCTAGGATCTAAGGCTTCCTTAAAGCATACTGCTTTACCAGCAATAACATGCATTAAAGGGCCACCTTGCATACCTGGGAATATATTTTTATCTAAATCCTTAGCATACTTTTCTTTGCAAAGGATTAATCCTCCCCTTGGTCCTCTTAAAGTTTTATGAGTTGTAGATGTTACAAAGTCAGCATATGGTACTGGTGATGGATGTAACCCAGCAGCAACTAGCCCTGCAATATGAGCCATATCAACCATGAAATATGCACCAACTTCATCTGCAATTTCTCTAAACTTTTTAAAATCAATTATTCTTGCATAAGCACTTGCACCAGCTACAATTAGCTTTGGCTTACATTCTAATGCAATTTTTCTTACTTCATCATAATTAATTCTTTCAGTTTCTTTATCAACTCCATATGATACAAAGTTAAATAATCTTCCTGAAAAATTAACTGGTGATCCATGAGTTAAATGTCCACCATGACTTAAGTCCATCCCTAAAACAGTGTCCCCTGGTTTTAAAATTGTGAAATATACAGCCATATTAGCTTGTGAACCTGCATGAGGTTGAACATTTGCATGCTCAGCACCAAAAAGTTCCTTAGCTCTATTTCTAGCTATATCTTCAATTTCATCAACAACGTAGCAGCCCCCATAATATCTCTTTCCTGGATATCCTTCTGCATACTTATTTGTTAAGTATGACCCCATTGCTTCCATAACAGCTTCACTAGCAAAGTTTTCAGATGCAATAAGCTCTATACCTTTTTGTTGTCTGTTTAACTCTTTTTCCATAAGAGCGTAAACTTCTTCATCTACCTTTTTTACATTATCAAAATTCATTTTTCCACCCCAATCTAGTTTTTAATAAATTATAGTCTTTATTATAGCAATTATCAACCAAAATTTATATAATATTTTCTTCTTATATGCTATAATACTTAAGTAATTTTTACTTTAGGAGTGATATATATGGATATGAACAAGCTCCTACATGTTTCTACATATGCTGGTAGAATAATGCTTGAAAGCGGTGCTGAAACATATAGAGTTGAAGAAACAGTATGTAGAATATGCTATTCCTTTGGGGTTGATGAAGCTGATAGTTTTGTAACTCCTACTGGAATAATGGTTTCAATTTGCCATGACAATAAAACATATTCTTTAATAAATAGAGTTAAATCAAGAAGCGTAGACTTAAATAAAATAGATAGAATTAATGAACTTTCAAGAGCTTTACAAAGTGAACCTATGGATTTAAGCCATATTTTAAAACTACTAAAAGAAATAGATAATGGTGAAAGATATTCTGTCCCTCTTACTTTAGCCTTTTCTGCACTTGCAGCAGGTACATTCTCCATTCTTTTTGGAGGAGGCTTTAATGACCTTTTAGCTGCTACTTTTATAGGTTTAATAATAAAAATAGTGGCTATAAAGTTCCAAAAACTATCTATAAATGAATTCTTTATTAATTGTATTGGAGGGGCTATTGCTGCTTCACTTACATTACTTTTAGTTATACTAGGATTTAACATTAATATAGATAAAACCATAATTGGCGCTATAATGCTTCTTGTACCTGGACTTGCAATTACAAATGCAATTAGAGATACCATAGCTGGTGATTTCTTAGCAGGGTTAACTAAAGCAGCTGAAGCTTTTCTTATAGCTATATCAATTGCTGTTGGCTCAGGTGCAATATTAAGTTTCTGGATTAATACTTTAGGAGGTAGTATATAATGACAATGGTTTTTATTCAAACTATGGCATCCTTTATTGCTTCCTGTGGTTTTGGAATTATATTTAATATAAAGGGGAAAAAGCTGTTTTTTGCAGCTATTGGTGGAGGTCTTAGTTGGTTTGTATATGCATTAGGTCTTCATTTAAATATTTCTACTATTAGCTCTTTATTTATTTCATCTATATGCTTTAGCATATATTCAGAAATATTTGCTAGAATATTAAAAACTCCAGTTACCACCTTAGTAATATGTTGTCTTATTCCACTTGTTCCTGGAGCAGGAATGTATTACACAATGTATGAAGCAATTACTGGAAATGTAACTGGCTCTTTAGAACTTGGATTAAATACACTAGCCTCATCAGGCACTCTAGTTCTTGGTATTATTTTTGTTTCTACAATTACAAGGTTAATAAATAGAAGGAAGAGTAAAAAAAATTTATTAAATAAGAACAACCAATAGAAGAGAAATTTCATAAAAATTTCTCTTCTATTTTTACGTCTAGGAAATCCATATTTATTTTTCTGTGACTTGGAGCTTACTATAAAAAAGGAAAATGTAAAATTCTTATATATTTCAGTTGAGAATTATAATGACATTTTGAAATAAAAAAAATTATAAGGTCAAAGATAATAATTTTATAGTTTCCTTACCTTTAGTACCAAGGAAATAGATATTTATTTTTCTGTGACTTGGAGCTTGCGACGGAACGAGAAAAATAAATATCTACTTCCATTTTTTCAATTGATAACTACTATCACACTCTACTTTTGTAACACTCACTATATTTATTAATATTATATAAAGATAAATATTTTTTACTTATCAATTGAGAACTAGGAGATGAATTTATGAAAGATGAAGGATTAAATATTGGGGTACGTGTAAGTAAAAACACTATTATAGGAAACTTTATCTTAGCATTTATAAAAATACTAATAGGTTTTATAGCTAGAAGCACTGCTATGGTTGCAGATGGAATGCACTCTCTTTCTGATGTAGTAACAACAATAGGAGTTATTATTGGTTTAAAGCTATCTCATAAGGAAGCTGATAAGACTCACCCTTATGGTCATGAAAAAATAGAAAGTATAACTTCATTATTTCTCGCTACAGTTCTCTTTCTTGTAGCAATTAGCATAGGATATTCTGGAATAATCAAAATAATTAACCATAGCTATGTTACTCCTGGATTTTCAGCTATAATTGCAGCTATTACTTCAATTATTGTAAAGGAATTAATGTATTGGTATACAATAAAATATGCTAATAAAATAAATAGTCCTTCTTTAAAGGCTGATGCATGGCATCATAGATCTGATGCATTATCATCAGTTGGAGCTTTAATAGGTATATTGGGCGCTAGAATAGGTTATCCTTTTTTAGATCCCCTAGTTGCAATAATTATAGCCTTAGTAATAATTAAAGTTGCTTTTGATATTTGTAAACAAAGCATTGCACAATTAATAGACGAAGCTGCTTCTGAAGAAGATGTCCAAGCTATAATTGATAAAATCAACTCAATAGATGGAATTTATGAAATAAAAAATTTAAAAACAAGACAGCATAGCAATAAACTTTATGTTGATGTTGATATATCTGTGGATGCTACACTAACTGTTGAGGAAGGTCATAACATTGCTTCACATGTTCATAACTTAATAGAAGAAGATTCAAGAATAAAGCATTGTATGGTTCATGTAAATCCTTACTATAAAAACAATTAATGAGGTGTAAATTGAAAATAATTAATTATATATCAAAAAAGTTTTATAGAGCTTCTCCAAATTATACTGATTTAAAGGCAAAACTAATAGCTGGACACTAGTACACAGTTATTTATGTACAATAGGTAAAGCCTCTACTCCAACACCTAAAGGAACATATACAGTTGGTATTAAAGGGTTATATTTTGGAGTAGAAAAAGGCTATAAATGCTGGTACTATACTCAATTTAAAGGAAACTATCTATTTCATTCAATAATTTATAATTTAGATGGTTCAATAAGAGATGGAAGATTAGGAATGGCTCTTTCAGATGGATGTGTAAGACTTACAAAAGTAAACGCTAAATGGATATATGACAATATTCCAGAAAAAACAAAGGTTATAATAAGCTAAAAAAGTTGTACTGTAGAAAATATTTTTTATTCTCTACAGTACAACTTTTTTATATAATATCTAATTTTACTTCTCCATAAAAGTTAGTAAATTTAATGCTTGCATTTATTCTAGTTTTTACATCAGCAGTATATTCAAACTCTTCACTTTTTCTATCATTAAGAATTAAATTGCCACTCTTATCTTTAATAGTTACAAGTACCTCTCCCTTTTCTTCTTCTACATTAAGTGATACCTTCACTTTTTTATTTGGTTCAAGTAAAAAGCTTTTGTTTTTTTCTCCAGTTAGATCCCTACATTCCTTAAAGAATATTGAGCCCTTATTTTCCTTCTTAACTGCAACACCTATTAATGCTGTACTACCTCCTATACCTATGGCTGTTTTATATGCTACAAAGCCTATTACAAACAAAGCTGCTGCTAACATAAGTAAAGCTATTATTGTACCCATATATTAATTCCCCCCTCTTTACTTTTTTATTATTTAATGTATAATTAATCTTAATTAATACTTATTATTTTAAGGAGTTAAACAAATGAAAAAGTTATTTAATTTATCATTTATCTATCTTGGACTTGGACTAATCCTTGGTGTTTTCCACAGAGAATTTACTAAGTTCAATAATTTCTCTGGTGAAACAGTTCTTGGAACTGCACACACACATACTTTAGTATTAGGATTTTTATTTTTCCTAATAATATTATTACTTGATAAAAACTTTGATATTTCATCTTACAAGCACTTTAACAAATGGTTAATATCATACAACATAGGTTTATTATCATTAATTGGAACAATAGTATTCCGTGGAGTACTTGAAGTACTTTCTAAAGATTTTGCTGGGCTTCCTCATATGGCAGGCTTAGGACATGCTATATTAGGTGCTTCACTAGTTTGGTTTATGATTATATTAAACAAAAAAATTAAGAAATAAATCTTTAATTTTAGTATATCAAATTTTTTTCTAATAAAGAAGAGAGCTACAGATAATATAATCTATAGCTCTCTTCTTTTAGTTTCTAAAAATTATATAAACTAAATATGCTACATACATTCCAACTAGGATTATTCCTTCTAGTCTGCCAAGCCTTTTCTCTTCCTTTTTATTAAATAATATTAAAGCTCCAATAAATAATGTTACTGCAATTAAAATTATAAAGTCTATTACCATTACTCCTGAAACTGTAATAGGACTAATAGCTGCTGAGGCTCCAAGTATAAGTACTAAATTGAATATATTAGAACCTAAAACATTCCCTAACGCAATATCATTTTCACCCTTTAAAGCAGCAACAATTGATGTTACCAATTCTGGCAATGAAGTTCCAACAGCCACTATAGTTAATCCAACTAGCTTTTCACTCATTCCTAGAGCATAAGCAATATTTGTAGCTGAATCTACAACTAAATTTCCTCCAAAGACTATTCCTACAACACCTATTAGTGATAATAATATATTCTTTGACATTTTTATTTCAGATGTACTCTCTTCATCTTTAACACTATCTTTTTTAGCAGCCTTAACTAATATAAACATATAAATAATGCATACTACTAATAAAATAATACCACTTATACGTGAAAGCATATTTTCACTCTTAGGTACTAATCCAAAAATAAGAAAACAAGTTAAAATAGTTACTAATAATGTAGTTACGTAATCTCTTTTTATAGTACATTTTTTTATTATAAGTGGCGCTACTATAGCTGTTCCCCCTAAAACTACTAGTGTATTAAACAAATTAGATCCTAAAACATTTCCTACTGCAATTCCGTTGTTTCCATTAAAAGAAGAAATTAAACTTACTGCAAGCTCAGGTGCACTTGTTCCTAATGATACAATCGTTAGTCCAACTATTACAGAAGGGATTCCTATCTTTTTAGCTATTGAAGAAGCCCCATCTACAAATATATCGGCCCCCTTAATTAGTAAAAAGAATCCTATAATTAAAATAATAAAGTCCATGAGTTAATTCCTCTACTTTCCTTTGTAAATTTCCTTCTAAATTTTATACTAAATCACTCTTATCCTCAAGAAGTTTTTTACTTCTATTTATAATAACCAAAATCAATATATTACATACCGCTTGTGCCCCTACAACAAATATAGCAATTGTTCTTATTACTCCTGCAAAATCTATGTTATATAAAAGAGGGGTCATAATGTGATCTATGGCAAATAGTGTTAAATAACACACCATAGTAAATTTAATATGCCTTAAAATTACATTATCTCCCCTTTCTGCCACCATTGCATAAACCCCTTTTAACAAGTAAAAAACTACATAAATCCAAAGTACAACAGAAACAATATTAAGACTTTCTTTTGCAATAAAAAAATAAATACTATCTTCCATCATTACAGCATCAGAAAGATTCATTATAAGGTGCGGAAAGATAAATATTAATAATTTTATAATTGATATTCCAGTAAGAATCATCAAAGGCTTTATTGTTTTTTGAAATGATTTCTCTTTTGATGATAGTATGACACATCCTTCAAGGATTAAAATATATCCTATAAAATCAGGTAACCAATTTATAAATATAAAAATATCAAGGAAAACAAATATTAACCCAATAAATATCTTTTTAAATCCATCTCTAGTCATTATTTTATCCCCCTTAATTTTTTCAAGTCTCCAACTTGTTTTTTAGTAAACTCTTTATTGGTAGCATCCATAACAGCTATGTTTAATTTTTCTTCCTTACCTTCTTTATTTTTAGCTATAAATGTTATACTTCCATTAATCATATAATAAGGAGGAATATTATTATCAAGGTCTACTTGAACTTGCAGTATCTCACCCTTTTTCAATTTAATAGGAAAGCTTTTGCTATCTATTTTCTTATTATTAATTTGAATTAAACCATTTTCTAAATACAAGTTAAATAACTCATCTTCAGTTCCTGTAACTTCAATATCATCTTCTACTATAAAATCAGTGTGCTGGTATCCACTATCATAAAATGAACCACTAAAACTAAGTATATTATTATCTACTAAAGTTAAATCTTTATTTTTAAACTTAATTTCACCAAATTCTATGGTACCTTCTTTTCCTTTAGCTGTAGTATAATTTAAGTTTGTTACTTTGGTACCACCAAATAATTTCTTTTTATACTCATGAGAAAATTCCCTTATTGGAATATAAAAATAATTTACTTTATACTTCTCACCTATCTCATGATTTAATTCATTATAAAAAAGACTAGTTGAAATTCCAGGATAACTGTGCATATTAAGAATATTAAATTCTTCCTCTCCTAATTCAGGAAATACAACTCTTTCTATATTATCTTCTTCATCACTTATAAAATAAGAAATAAGAGCTAGTTCATTATCTCCATAGGTATAACCAAACAAAGGTTCATTGATACGAGTATTCATAAAATAAATCATATTTGCTCCCCATGCAAAAATAATTAAAGCTATTACTCCAAAAAGTATTTTTTTATTAAACTTCATTATTATCACCCCTAGTATAATTTTAACTTATCCAACTTTCTTTTACCACATATTTGTATGTTTATATATTTATAACAATATTTAAATATTTCTTTAAAAAAGATGGAGTGGATATCTATTCCCCCACATACTAAAGGTAAGGAAATTAAAATTTTCTAATTTCCTAGACAGTAAAAGAGAAGCTCTATTAGAACTTCTCTTTTATATCTTAGATTATATTATTTCATAAATGTATTCATTGTTTTAATTAACTCTTGTAATTTTTCTTTATCCTCAGAGTTTTCATCAAGAGACAAGCAATTCATTGCATAGTTTTCTAGCATTAATGCTCCCACTTTATTAATAGCTGATCTAATGGCAGAAATTTGTATAAGAACATCCTTACAGCAAACATTCTTATCCACCATTCCTTGAATCCCTTTTACTTGACCTTCTATTCTTTTTAATCTATTTAAAATATCCTTATTTAATTTATCTTTGTCGTCACTCATTATTATTCCTCCTTATACCCTATATCGGTATATTTATAGTTTAACCTAAAATTAAAAAATGATAAATACCTAACTAGATTTTTTAATTCTTAGCTTTCATAGTATTAGCTAAAAATATAGTTTCTAAGTTTACTTAAAAATCTTTAATATATAATAATTAATTTTTCTCTTTACTTTTATTACTATGTTCATAACCTTTTTCTCTTTAGATACTAATTTAAATTATCTACCGCCTTAAGTACCCTTTGTGAAGCTTCTTTTATATCTTCTCTATCTCCAAAGCAACTAAATCTAAAACGCCCTTCACCATTTTTACCAAAGCCTGCTCCTGGAGTTCCAACAACATTTGCTTCTGTTAAGAGATAATCAAAAAACTCCCAAGATGACATTTTGTTTGGACATTCAATCCATATATATGGTGAGTTTACTCCTCCAGTATAAGAAATTCCTAATTCATCAAAGACTTTAGATATTATCTTAGCATTTTCTTTATAATAATCTATTGCTTCCTTTACCTTCTCTCTTCCCTCTTTAGAGAATACTCCTGAAGCTGCCCTTTGAACAACATAAGATACTCCATTAAATTTAGTAGTTTGTCTTCTAAGCCATAACTTATTTAACTTAACTCCTTCATATTCTAATTCTAAAGGAACTATTGTATAGCCACATCTCATTCCTGTAAAACCAGCTGTTTTAGAAAGGGAACATACTTCAATTGCACATTCTTTTGCCCCTTCTATTTCATATATGCTTCTTGGAATTTCCAAATCAGATATAAAGGCTTCATATGCTGCATCAAAAAGAATTATTGCTCCAACTTCCTTTGCATATTGAACCCACTTTTCTAATTGTTCCCTATTGTATGCTGCACCTGTTGGATTATTAGGTGAACATAAATATATTATATCTCCTTTAACATTAAAATCTGGTAATGGAAGATAGTTATTTTCTGCAGTACAGTTCATATATTCTATTTTTCTTCCATCCATAATATTAGTATCTACATACACAGGATACACTGGATCTGGTATTAAAACTGTATTTTCCTTTGAGAAAATATCTAATAAATTTCCCAAATCACTTTTAGCTCCATCACTTACAAATATGGCTTTCTCATCTAGTTGAACACCAAATTCACTGTAATATTCCCTAATACCTTCTCTTAGAAAATCATAACCTTGTTCTGGACCATATCCTTTAAAGGAATCCTTGTTTGCCATTTCTTCAACACCAGCTTTTAATGAATTAATTACTGGCTCTGACAAGGGCAAAACTACATCTCCTATTCCAAGAGATATAACCCTTTTTTCTGGATGACTTTCTTTATACCCTTTAACCTTTTTAGCTATTGTTGAAAATAAATAGCCCTCTTTTAAATTTAAATAGTTACTATTTATTTTTACCATATTCCCCCTCCTTGGATGCTTTTGCTAATCTAGCATGCTTTAACCTCAGTAATAACCATATCTTATTTACATTATTTCCCAGAAAATAAATTAAGTTTTTATCTTTATTTTTACTTTATCCTTTCATCAATAAAGATTTCATAGTTAACTAAGCCTAAATCCCTTTCTGCAAAAAAATATACATCTTACTCATTCTCTTCTATCATTCCCTGGTATACAAATTTTGCAGGGCCCTCCATATATACATCTCCCTGTGAAGTGTAATTTATAATTAATTCTCCACCTAAAAGCTGAACCTTTATATCACTATCCCTCTTACAATATCCGTTTATAACAGAAGCTACAACAGAAGCACAGGCCCCTGTACCACAGGCAAGAGTTTCACCACTTCCTCTTTCCCAAACCCTCATTTTTATATGATTGTCATTAATAATTTCCACAAATTCTGTATTAATTCTATCTGGAAAAATTTCATTATTCTCAAAGTATGGTCCTAATTTTTCTAAGTCTAATTTATGAATATTGTCCATAAATACTACACAATGAGGATTTCCCATTGATATGCATGTAATATTATATTTCTCTTTATTAATAATTAACTCTCTATCTATAACCTCTTCTTTATCTGATATAACTGGAATCTTTTTTGCCTCCCAAATAGGTTTGTCCATGTTTACTTTTACAGATACTACTTTTTCATTTACTACATTTAAATCTAATCTCTTAATTCCTGATAGGGTTTCTAGTTTAATACTTCTTTTTTTAGTTAGCCCCTTCTCATATAGATATTTCCCAACACATCTTGATGCATTACCACACATCTTTCCTTCTGATCCATCTGCATTAAACATTCTCATTCTAAAATCTGCCCTATCTGATGGTAATATTAGTACAATACCATCCCCACCAACTCCAAAGTGTCTATCACTTAACTTAACTGATAATTTCCCTGGATTTTTAATTGTTTCTTCAAAGCAATTAAAATATATATAATCATTTCCTATACCATGCATCTTTGTAAATTTCATAATATCTATACCCCATATCTTTCAATAATTTTATCTACCACCTCTCTAGAAGTTACTCTTTTGTTCATAGCATCCTTCTCTATAATCCTATGATATTCTTCCTCCGTTATGTTATTATATTTAATTAGTAAGGATTTTGCTCTATCTATTCTATTTATATCTTTTTAATAAAGGCGTAATTCTAAACAGAATTACGCCTTTATTATTCTCTATAACTAATACTTTTTAATTCACCATCATAAGCAATAGATGAATTTTCAAAAACCTCTTTAGCATTATGGATAAAATCCTCAGGATTAGGAAGTGATGGACTAAAATGAGTTATTTTAAGCTCCATACATTCCCCTAGCTTTGCAAGAGTTGCACTTTCCCTAAAGGTCATATGCTTATTTTTTAAAGCTTTATCCAAATCATTATCATCACCATAGTTGCCCTCACAAATAAACAGATCACTATCTTTAATAAATTCAGGTATTTCTTCTATAGGCCTTGTGTCTGTAATATAGGATAATTTTATTCCCCTTCTTTCATCACCTAACACCATTTCTTTTGTATATGTATTCCCCTCATATTCAATTTCCTCTTCATTCTTTTGAAGCTTTGACCATAAAATCTTAGGGACATTATTTCCTTCTGCCTTTTCCCTATCAAACTTTCTTCTTCTCTTAAAATAGAAGCTATATCCAACACAATTAGTTGAATGCTCTAATTCTAATGAAGAAATAATAATTTCATCACTTAGCACTATTTCTTCTGTTTTTACCTCAATCACCTCTAATTCATAGGGTAAATAGGGGTTAATAACATTTAATCCATCTACTACTTTTTTTAACCCTTCAGGACCTATTATCTTTACCTTCTCTCTTCTATCACTATTCCCCATGGTAGATAATAACCCTGGCAGACCTATTATATGATCACCATGTACATGTGTTATACATATACAATCAATATTCTTAAATCCTAATCCACCCTTCCTAATAGCTACTTGTGTTCCTTCTCCACAATCAACTAATATCTTTCTTCCATTATAAGCAACCATTAAAGCTGCTAAATGCCTATTAGGTAAAGGTATATTTCCTAATGTTCCTAAGAAACATAAATCAACCATATTATCACTCCTAGATGTAAAAAGGGACAGCATTTACTTGCTGCCCCTTAGATTATTTTATATGTTCATGATCTAAAATGTGCTTTTCACAATAAGCGTGCTTTCCATTACATCTGCTACAATATCTAAATTCCATATCTGGGTCATCTACATCAGTAATTCCACAAACAGTGCACTTATGCGTATATGACTTTTTAACAGAATTAATTTTTCTCTTGTAGTCCTTCATTCTTATAACAGAACTATTTCTCATTTTCTTTTCCCTATAATTACTTGCTCCAAAGAATAAAAGGTAATTAATCACAGGAACTAGATTAATTAAAATTCCTTGTATACTAAAATTAATAATGCTTTGTAAAACTCCTAATATTATTATTGCCCAGTTAAAATATCCTAAATACTTTGCTTTAATAGGCAAAATGAAAAATAGTAAAAATTCTGCATTAGGATATAGCTTAGCATAAGCTAAAAATAAAGATAAATTTATTATATCAGCAGTAACAGAATTCATTGTTATAAAAGATATAACAATTGCTGATATCATACCTACCAAATAATAAAGGTTAAATTTAAACCCGCCCCACTCATATTCTAAAGCGTTCCCAGCTATATAATAAAAGTAGAAAGCAAAAACTGCAAATACTATACTTCCTGGATTCATTACAAAAACAAAGGTTACAAGTCTCCATATTTGACCTTGTAATACTAAATCTGGTTCTAAATAAAGCATACCTCTTATATTTGTCTTTAAAACATAATCTATTATAAATAAGGCTGCACTACCAGCTATAATTATTCCCATTAAATTATGAATATAATGTCTTCCAAATTTTCTATCAAGTTTATTTATCCAATTCAAAAGCAAACTCCCCTTTATCTCATATTTTGTTTAATATAAATTCTACCACATAATATAATAATAGCCAAGAAAATCGGAACTTATATTTATTTTTATTGTTCCGTCGCAAGCTCCAAGTCACATAAAAACAAATATAAGTTCCTCTTGCGATAAATGTAGTGAGAGGATATTTATTTTTTCTATCTACAGTTTGCATCGGGACAACATATATAACATCCATCACTATTATGGTAATAGTTCTTTTTGCAGGCTTCTACTGCTTCAATGTCGCTATAATATTCACCCATATAAGTTATATTTACTTCTTCAGCCATATTCTTGCATCCCTCTTCATGAACTATATGCATACCATCTATGTTAACCTTATTACTGACATAATATAAACTCATCCTTTATTCTACCCCTTTTCCCTTTACTTATATGAACCATTATCGCACCAGCATACACATTTGTAAATATTTAACATTTATTTTTTTATATAAATTATACTTTTTCCAATAAATTTGTACCTCTTAAAGGTTAATCTATATTTTTTTCTTGCTAATATATGGTTTTAAACTATTTCATATATAAAAGTCACCCTTTCCTCTTATATACTGAATATATCTAGGCAATGCTGTATTTGACTAACTTAAATAATTGCATTAATATAAATACATACTTAATATCGCGGGATGGAGCAGTTGGTAGCTCGTTGGGCTCATAACCCAAAGGTCGTAGGTTCAAGTCCTGCTCCCGCAACCATATAAAAGAACTTCTAGAATATCTGGAAGTTCTTTTTTCATTTATACATAATATGTATGTACAATCTTCCCTATTATTCTCCATAACTGTTATAATAATTACATATTCTATAAATGGGGAGAGGATTCAATATGAAGAAAAAATATGTAATAGCTTATATGAGAGATGGTGGACTTGAAACAATTACTGAAGAAGATGCTAAGAAACTTACTCATATTAATTTAGCCTTTGGTAAAATTGATTCTGAAGGAAAAATTTATACTAAATTAAAGAACTTTAATGAATTAGAAAGAATAAGAAAATATAATCCTAAAATTAAATTTCTTATTTCTCTAGGAGGATGGGGAAATGGTGGTTTCTCTGAAGCTGCTATGACAGAAGAAAGTAGAAAATTCTTTAATGAAGAAGCTATAAAATTTATGAAAGAACATAAGTTAGACGGTATTGATATAGATTGGGAATATCCTACTTCATCAATCTCTGGAATTACATCTAGTCCTAAAGATAAAGAGAACTTCACTCTTCTACTAAAAGATTTAAGAGAAGCTTTAGATAAAGAGGGAAATAAAGATAACAAACACTATCTGTTAACTATAGCAGCTGGTGCTGATGAATATTTTATTAGATTTACTAATATGAAAAAAGCTCAAAAATACTTAGATTACGTTATGCTTATGACTTACGATTTTAGAGGAGGTTTTCAAATACTAACTGGTCATCATACTAACCTTGGTCCAACATCAGGAGATATATTCCCAAGCAGTATTATGAATTCAGTTAAACTATTTAAAGATGCTGGGGTACCATCAGAAAAATTATTAATAGGTTCTGCCTTCTACTCTAGATCTTGGACAGGAGTTCCTAATGTAAATAATGGATATCTTCAAATGGCTCAATCAACAGGTGGTATATCTCAAGACTTTACTGATTTAGATAGAGATTATATTAATAAAAATGGTTACACAAGATATTGGGATGATGAAGCAAAGGCTCCTTACCTATTTAATGGTGATAATTTTATATCCTATGATGATGAAGAATCTATTTCTCATAAATCCAAATATGTTAAGGATAACAATTTAAAAGGAATTATGTTCTGGCTTTATGATGCTGATAAAACTGGTAAACTTTTAAATGCAATTCATGAAGGATTAAAATAAACTAATACATAAAAAAGGTGGGGGTGTAATAATACCTTTGATTTATAGCTAATTGAAGCTATAATTTCCTAAAGAATAAAAAAACACTTTGATAACCCAAAGTGTTTTTTTCTTTTATTCTAAAGGATTTTCTCTTTTCTAATTACCCTACTTCTACTAAAAATTCTTATATTTATATAAATACATATTTATATATTCTTATATTTATATCTTTTTATCTAGTTTCTTATTATAGATAAACATAAACAATGATGATGCAAAGATTATTAAATATCCAATAACACTTAAGTAATCTGGTAATGCTCCAAAGATAACAAAACTAATTAGCGCTGAGAAAATTATATTTGAATAATCAAAAATAGAAATCTCTTTAGCAGGAGCATATTTATATGCTAATGTTATTCCAAACTGTCCAACGCTTGCAAAAACACCAGCCAATAATAAATATATAAGCTGAGTCATTGTCATAGATTTATATACTGCCATCATAAATGGGAATATTGCCACTAATGAAAAGGCAGAGAAATAAAATACTACTGTGTAATGTTTTTCTTTTCCTCCCAATACTCTAAGGCAAGTGTAAGCTGCTGCTGCAAAAATTGCTCCACCAATACCAGCTAAAGCAGGAATCATTTCAAAATTAAAACTTGGTTTTATAATAAATAAGGCTCCAGAGAAAGCTATAACTAGGGCTAACCCCTGTTTAAAATTAATCTTCTCTTTTAAAAACAAAGCAGAAAATATTATTACAAAGAATGGACTTAATTTGTTTAACATATTTGCATCTGATAGAATAAGTCTATCTATAGCATAATAATTTAGAACTATTCCTAATGTACCAAAGGTTGATCTCATTATTAAAGTCTTTTGGTTTTCTTTTTTTCCAAACAAACTTTCCTTATGTTTTAGGATTAAAATCAAAGCAACTATTGCAGATACTAGATTTCTAAAAAAGGTTTTTTGGAAGGATGGTAAATCCCCAGCTAACTTAACAAAGGCAGACATCATAGCAAAGCCAAAGGCTGATAGTATTATAAATATTATTCCTTTTGTTCTATCACTTAAATTATTAAAATTCATTTGCTCCTCCTCATATGACTTTTCAAATTAAAATTCAATATACATTATACTTATATATTACCCACTGCACCATACTAAAAGTAGAAAAAGCACTTGGAGAAATCCAAGCACTTTTTCATATATCTATTTATTCTTCTTACCTTTTAAAGTATCTCTGTTCTTATTTAAGTACAATACTGTAGCTACAATTATAAAACCAAAGATTAATCCTAATATAATTAATAATGTTTTTTCTCCATCTTCTAGCCCTTTTAATTGTTCATATATAGGTGACTCTTCTGACTCTTTATACTTAAAGTTTCTTACATTACCATCTATATCAACAACAACTCCATCTCCATATAACTTATATACCTCTGTTTCTTTTCCTAGATACACCAAACTTTTAGTTAATAGTTCCTCATTTGGAGATGTTAGAACTAACATAAACTTTCCATTGCTATAGCTAGAGTAATCTAACTGAAAGGTTGCAATGTTTTTAGCATAGTCATCCATTAAATATAATTTTTCATTAGATAAGAATTTACTCCAATCCTTATCATACTTAAACCATAATGAATTATTTAGTTCCTTTATAAGTTTATTATTATTAGGGGTACCATAAACTATAATATTATTATCCTTATGTTCATCCTTTAAATTACCTATACTTACAGCTCCTATTTTACCAAGGTTGTATCTCATGCCTTTTCCCATAAGGTTAGCCATATTTCCTAAAGCAGTTAAATCCTTAGATGGAAGGTTATCTGGAACAATAAACATGGTATCATTTATATCCCAATCCTGAACAAATGGTGCAGGATAATTATTAAAATAAAACTCATTTGTATTTCTACTATTAATTTGTATATATGAATCTCCAGTTACTAATCCCCATGGTTGTTCATGCTGATTCTTCTCACACTCTACACCTTTTAAATTTAAATCATAGGCTAATTTTATTTCTAGGTATGATGTATTTAAAACATCTTTAGGAATAACTATTGATATATTATCATTATTAGCTTTTTCCCTCTCTAACTTTTTACTACCTATTGGAGTATAATTTATATATACAGTAAATAAAGACCTATCAAAATCAAGATTTTCAGAATATCTTAAATTTAATTCAAGCTTATCTCCTGGAGATAACTTTTTATTCTTAGGTAAGGCATATCCAATATTAACTTCTTTTCTAAAAAGTCCTTCCACTTTCATTTCACTTATCCCTAATTCATCTAGGGTAATTATAGAGCTAATTGGCTTTATCTCTTTATCTAAATCAAGCTTACTATTTACAAAGGTTGAACTTGATGAAACTTGACCATATATATCCTTATTCATCAAAAACTTAATAGCACTCTCTAATTCAGTTTCACTATTTGAAATTATAGAAATTAGCTTTAAATCACTTCTTGTAGAAAAAGGTGAATTATTTACTCCTATATAAGCTTCATTATCTAAGGGCAAATCTTTTATATCATTACTTATTATTGGAAGATTACTTTCCCCCTCTTCTTTAGAACCTATAAATATAACATTACTTTTAGATAAATCCCCTCTATGGCTCCATTTTACAATTTCCCCATTACCATTAATCCCTCCTAAAAGAGTTTGGAATTTTAGAGCAGATGATAATTCACCATCTGTATACTTATCAGGAATTATTATTTTATTATTAGAATCATAGCTTTCTGATAATCCATAAGGGAATTCTATAATTTTATTTCCATATACTTTAGCCTTTTCTACTAATTCTATATTTGATTTTCCTCCCAAGACTAACCAGTTTGCAGTATTATAATCATCAGTGCAGGGTTCATCACTGCATCTTAAATATCCTTCTACTTTAACTTCATTAGATCCATCTTTCAATAAATAGCCAGGTAAATTTATAGTGATAGTTTCTGGCTCTCCATTTCTCTTATTTATTTCCATAGAATAAAATTCTGAACCATTAAGTGAAAATGTTAAGTAGCTCTTTACTTTATCAGCTAACACATCTGTTGATTCTATCTCTAAGTTTAAAGTTACTCTTTCAGTTCCTTCTTTACTCTTAGTATTAAAAATCCATCTATAACTATCAAATACTCCATGAAAGGTAATATTACTATTTAACTCAATCTTACTTATATAAGTTTCATTTGTATATGTATAACTATTTTTAGGAAAAGCTGTAACAATATTTACTGGTATAATAAAACTTACAACTAAAATCAAACTAATTATCTTTAAAAGTTCTTTTATCTTCTTCTTCATTAGTACCTCCTAGTCCTTATTCAAACCTTTCAGTTTTATACCATTTAACCTCTTGCTTTAAAATTGTGTCCTTCATAAAACTATAAAAACCAAATCCAGCTACTATACCCCAAAGCTTACAATATGTAAAATACATTATGGCTATAGTAAAGAAATTCTTTAAAGTCAATTCTCCTTTTTCTGTAGATATACACACCAGCAATGATAATATAAAAACAGATACTGCCATAACCCATAGTGTAATACCATACCCTTCAATATTTAATGTAATAAGCTCCATCATAGATAACAAAAATAATAAATCTGAAATAATATTTGCACTTAAAAAGAAGAAATATACCATAACATAATAACCAATATCAAATCGTGTTGCTCCTGAATCCCTTGCAAAAATATATTTAACATTCTTTAAAACCACATATATGTTTCCCTTTGCCCATCTTGTCCTTTGCTTAAACCAAACCTTTAAGGTTTGAGGTTCTTGCTCCCAAGTTACAGCAAGTGGCATAAATTTGATTTTATACCCCATTCTATATAATCTAAAACTTATTTCAGTATCTTCTGTAACTGCTTTAGTATCCCAGCCACCCATTTCTTCTATTAAAGATCTTCTTATAATAAAGTTTGTGCCAGGAATGGTGCATAAATTAAAGAACTGCCACCTTCCAGCCTGTGACATCCACTGGAAAGCTAAGGTTTCAATATTTATAAAAGCTGTTAGCATATTTACTTTCTTATTTCTACATCTAAACTTCCCTATAACAGCACCTAATTGTTTATCTTCTTCTATGGTTTGAACTAGGTATTTTAATGCTTTAGACTCTGGCGTATTATCAGCATCATATATAGCTAAATATTCACCCTTACTTAAATCTAAGGCAATATTTAATGCATTAGATTTTCCCTTACCACCTGTTATATTATCTGTATTTATTACAATAAAGTTTCTATTTGGATACCTCTTTTTTACGTTTTCTAATATTTCAGCTGAATTATCTGATGAATTATCATTTATAATTATGACTTCATATCTATCCTCTGGATAATCTAAATTCAACAATGATACTGCAGTCTTCTCTATTACAATTCCTTCATTATGCGCAGGTACCATAATACTTACAAATGGATAATGCTCCAATTCTTCTTTCATTTTTTTATCATTTGTTTTTGTATAGTAAATATACCCTCCAATTACTAAGACAATGTTTACAGTTATAACAATCCATATAGTCCCTAGGGAGTATAATAAAAGATAGTCAAAAATATTCATATTCCTTTTCCCACCTACTTGAAATATTTCTTTTTATCAATTCTTCTGCTATTAAAAAAGAAAATTATAAAAATACATATTGCTATTAATGTAATAGCAAATATCCCTTTATTGAAGGCACTTAAACTCACCTTATCTTTTTCTTCTATTTCTTCATTAATAAAGGCCTTACTATATTCTTTATTACATATAAACCTTTCAGTACATACACTTTTTCCATTTAGAAATGTCCCTTTATAATTCCCTTCAGTTTTATAGTTACCAAAAGAAATCTCCGTATCCATTCTTTTAGTAGGATTTGAAAAAACAATTCCTGATGATAACATTTCTTCTACTGTTTTTTGAAACAAATCATTTTCGGTGTTTCCATCAATAGATAAAGCTACTCCATGGTAATATTCCTTATTTAGTTTTTTCCATTCCTCTTCTACAAGAACATTCTTTATTCCTTTAATATTATGACTTCTTATATTTAAATTTCCTATATCTCTATTATTCCAAAGAAAAATTGTATTGCTTCTGTTTATAAAGTTTTCTTTATCATAACTATATATCCACTCATTGGGTACTGTAAGCCCCATTGGATAGACCCAATAATTAACAAACCCTTCATATGCTAAGGTCATTTTATTAATAAGTTCATTTTCATTAATATATTTAGATTGATATATCAATGGGGATGATATAAATATTGTTCCTCCATTTGCAGCACAAAACCTTAAGGCTTCAGTGTATCTTTTCATTGAATCAAAATTTTGATTATTAAACACTGGCATGGCATCTATAATAAAGTTAACTCCTCTTTCTTTTAAATACTCTACTTTTTTAACCAGGTCTTCTAAATTATCATATGGATAAACATTTTTCAAAACAAGATAAGTACCTTTTTTAGAATTATCTATATTAAATTCCCTCTCTATATATCTTTTTAAAATAAGCTCATTACCACTATGTATCATGTTAAAATTACTTTTATTAAATGTAACTACATTTGAATTATTCTCTTTTATACTATTAACCTTATTATTCAGCTCATCTTCAATGGCCAAAACTACAATCCCTGAGGCATTAGCCACATCATCATTAGTATATTCATCCCACCTCTTTATTTTTAAGTCAGAGCCACTTGTTAACATCACTCTTACTAATTTATTTAACAAATTATCATTAACTGTAAACTCCTTGTAACTATCAAATATAATAAGAAAATATTTGTTTTCAGTATCTGCTTTTATAGTTCTAACAGAAAAAATAGTAAATAGCATTATACTTAAAAAGAATACTAAACTCTTTTTTTTAAACATCATATTCTAATTCCTTCTCAGCTCTTTCAATAAATTCCATAGAATCTTCTATTGTTTCATTTATAGTGTAAGAACCTACTTGAACTTCTATATTTAAATCATTATATAATTCTTCTTTTCCTATACTTAATTCACCTATAGACCTTTTCAATCTATTTTTTACAATACTAGTTCCATCCTTATCTGAAATTATAATAAAAGCAAATGTGTCATCATCTAGAATATATTTTCTATCCTCAAATCTTAAAGAATCACTTAATTCCTCTGAACACTTAACTAAAACCTTATTAAAATATTCTTTTCCTACAATCTTTGCAAGCCTATTTCCATGCTTAATTCTCACAAGAATTAAACTTACATGCACATTATATCTTTTATAAAGATTAATATATACAGGCATTTCTTCCATAAAAGCACTTATATTTCTTAGTCCAGTTGATATATCTACCTTTATATACTTTTCATTATATGAAATTATCTTTGTATAATTATTTTCAAGATTTTTAATTTCTTCTGATAAAAAAGATACAACCAGAGCAGTTACAGGTATTATAACTATCCAGAAAAAAACTCCTTCTCCTATTTTTACATCTGAAACAACTGAAATTAAAAAGTTATATGAGGTATAAACAAAGTCTATTATTAAGATTATCACTAAAACAAAAGTTCTACTTAAATAATAACTTGCTAAAGCTACAATCATTACAAGTGTAACCATTATATAATTCTCAATTTCAGAACCTAAGTTTAAGTAACTAAAAGAAATGGACAATATTAAAAAATATGCTATAAGTAAACTCATACATATATCTATTTTGTTGCTTACTTTATAATCATTCATCCTTTGTTAACTTCCTTTCCTCTATTTTTTATCATTTGTACAATAAAATTTATTAAAATCAAATCAAAGCTTAAATTAAATAGAAATTCATGCTTTGATAAATCTGCATCTCCTGCCCCTATTACAGATATAAATATTTGAGATAATCCTGCCAAATATACATATATAAAACAATCTTCAATGAGAATTGATTTATTATCTAGGTTATTAAGAGCTTTTTTATATCTTTTAAAAGAATAAACAAAATATACTCCTGAATACAATATTGCAAATAAAAGTCCTTTAGGCATTATAAACTTCTTTAATGTGCTCCATAATACAAAGAAATTACTTTTTGCTCCAAATTCTTTCCCTTCCATCTTTTCAAAGTTTCCCATTGCCTCTGGTCTTATTTCATAAGCCTTACTAAATCCCATATCTAATACTTTTTTAAAAGCAGATGGGTGGGTTACGTAATATTTTATAATTGATCCAATAGAGTATTTATTATAGAAGTTTTCTAATAACCTTTCATCATATGGAGAGATTGATGGTGTTTCCTCATAAAATATTTCCCCCTCTAATAAGGAATAACTTCCCTCTATTCCAAAGTACTCTAATATTTTTTCAGAATCATTCTCATATAATAATACTCCTCTATTCATTGCATGAAACCTATTTATATAATCAAAATCTCCCTTAATAGATTTGTAAAAGAACACTGCAGATACTACAAATATAATGGATAATACTATAGAACCTGTTCTTATGATTTTATCTTTAGTAGAAAATGCTACTTTTAAAATAAGTATTGCTATTAATATACCAATAGGTGCTAATTGCTGTTTAGCCCCAAAAAACAATAATGAAATACATGAAAATAAAATAATATTTAACAGATTTATTTTATTAAATCTTATAATATATAGAATTATTCCTACACTTAATAAAAACGTAGGGACTACTACTCCTTCTCCATAGAAAGAATTGAAGTAGGATATATATCCAGTATCACAAAATATTACAACATATAATAAAGAAATTAGATATTTTAATCTTTCTTTTTTTAAATATGATGTAAATACTTTTACTAATAAATATCCTGCTATGGAGTGTATAAAGAGTAGTAATCCCCCTAAAAATCTTATATCAAATATTTTATTACTATAGAATATTTTATTTATTCCTAAAGCAAGTTTTATAAAAAATGATTGAGTAGATATCAATAAAGTTTCTGATTCATTATGATACTCATAAATGCCATAATCCTTATTAAAATATCCTAAAATCTTATCCTCTTCTTCTACTGGCAAATGATATAAATCGTTACTACTCATTATTCTAAAATAATCTCCATTATCGGCAACACCAATTATAGGTCTAATAAAAAGTGTAATACCTCCAATAATCAATATCAGAAAAAATGTCAATAATTGCGGACTTATTCTCTGCCTAAGAAGAAATAAAGCTCTTCTAATTCTTTTATTCATTTGTAATCACCTATTTATCTTTAGTTCTTTAATTATATCTTATTTTATATTTGCCCTATTATCATCAACAATATCTAAAGATTTATCAATAATACGAGACAGCATATATATATATTTCATAAATACTTCTTTAAAAGCACCAATAGTTGTATCTTGTTTAAAATAGAATTCAACATAAGCTATAGTATTTATACCTTTATACTTTCTAACGTGAGTATCTCCTAGTTTATCAATTTCATTATGTACAGCTTCTAATACTAAATTTCTTCTTTTTTCAAAGGCATCAACATTTATACTATTTGCAACATTTTTAAGTTTATATCTTGTAACATATGGATTAGGCTCATAATGTACATATAATACCAATTTCTCACTAGTAACATGGAATTTTGCTTCAATATGAATTTCATAAGTTTCTTCTCCAACTTCATACAATCCATGTTCCCACTTTGCTTCTTCACCTATCCACCTATTCTTTACAAAGTTAGATATAAAGCTTAGTTCATCTCCCCCTGATCCTTTTCCAAAGAACTTTACAAATAAATTATCTGGGTAATCTAATGAAAGCAGCATTGTCCTAAAGTGTATAAACATCTTTTCCTTTTCATTACTATCAAGTAGAATATTTATAGACTGTGTATTGCTTGGAAGCTCTTTAATACTATAATATCTAATCATATTAGCACCAAAATCTTTATATAACCTATTTAGCCCTTCATCCTCTATTTCTACCCATACATCATTTATTAAATCCTTAAAAGTTTTACTAATATACCCACCATTTCCCTTAAGCTCGTCTTCAATCAACGTTAAATAGATACATTTGAATTTAACTTCCTTATTATCATATCCTTGAATAAGTTCTTCTTTAACTACATCTTCAGTATAAATAAAGGTTTGATTATGACCACTATTTGCTTTTAATTTTTCCTCAACAACAGATATAATAATTTCATCTGCATTTTCAGCAGTTACAATAATATCTGGTATACCTCTTGATGTAGCATTTTTTGTATAAGCTTTTACTTCAAAATCACATATATTTGGTATCTCTAATATATGCTTACCAAATGCATTTTTAAAATTATTAGAATTATTAATTAACCCTACAATCATATTGCCTATTATTTCTTCATTAAAAGTAATTCCTAATAAATCCATAGTATTTATTGGCACCATCTCATCCCCTTTTAGCCCATAATATTTTATATCATATTAAGTATTATTTTACATCATTCTTCTATATTTTGTAAACTTATATCGATTATGGTAAAAACTAGCCATAAAATACTTATACTAGAGTAGCTATTTGTGCATTGATAGGTAATACTCTCTTTTAATTTGCAAAAACTCCTCTAAATCATTTAGGAATTGAAATAATAATGCCCTATTTTCAAATTCATCCCTACTCTTTGGCAAATCCATTTGTTTGTATATATCTCTTAAAAAATTAACCTTATTAATTAGCTCAAGACAGTCATTTTCTTCAGACAAATTATTTGCTACCTCTTTAGTTAAGTCAGAAAGCATTTTAGTTTGCTCATACTTCATATAAAATCTTTGAAAATGCTTCTTCATTCTTTTTATTGTGTCCATCTGCATAATTCTCATATCTATGTACTTAATAAATTGTGTCTTTTCCTTAAATAGATAATTATTATTAATCTCTAAAGCTAATGCTTTTGTAGAAGCAATATTTTCTTCTATCTCTTCTAAAACCCTCTGTTCATCTATTGGTACAGCATGAGTAATTAAAGTTTCCCCCATAGAATAAAGTATTTTTCTATATACCTCTTCAATATTTTCTTTATTCTCTTCAAACTTATGATCTAAAGACTCAGTAAATAAATTAAATATAAGAGCTACTCCTATGCCAATTAAGGTTAGTACAAACTCATTTATAACCCAATAAATATCTATTGGATTACTAACTAGTAAATGGGTAGATAAAACAGAGCCAACTACCATCCCCTCTTGCAGGGAAAATCTTTTTGTTATTGGAACAAATATTAAAAGAAATAGTCCAAAAACTATTGGATTAGTACCAAGAAGTAAATATAGAAAATAAGATAATAATATTGCTATAGATACTGCAGTAAATCTTTTTATAGCAACTGATATAGATTCAACCCTAGTACTTTGTATGCTTAATATTGATATAATTCCTGCAGTAACACTAAATTCTAAACCTAACCTTGTTGCTATTATAATTGAAATTGTAGCTGATAGTACAATTTTCACTGTGTTAGAGTATAGTGTTTTCTTCATAAGCTTTTTCCCCTATTTTATATAAAATCCATTTATGTAAGTTTCTTTATCATACTTTATTTCTATTCCATCCACCATCTTTTCATCCTCCTTGTTATATACAAAAGGAATATCATTAATTTCTGCTAACATATCCTCTTCACCTTTATAACTTGGATAAATTTCATATGCAGGTCTTCCACAGCCTCTAAAAACCTTTATTCTTATGTAATTTTCACTACTATTATTTAGTATATCTTTTAAAGCTTCTTTAGTTTTTTCATCGAATGTTATATTCATATCTTAACTCTCCCTTACATATTCAAATCTATATTTTTGTTTAACTTCTGGATATTTTTCATGGTCTACTTCACTTGAAAACATATCTAAAGGTCTTACAAAGGTTCTAAACTCTCCATATAGAGCCTTATATACAACAAGCATTTCACCAGTTTCTGTATGCTCTGCTATGTCAATTACTTTATATTCATTTCCCTTAAAGTGTCTGTAGATTCCAGGTACTATTTTATTCATTTATTTCACCTCACATACAATTATACAAACTTTTTAATATAATTAAATACCTTTTTCGCTTTATTTAGTCATGACCCTATTATTTATAATTTTTAAAAATTTATTAATATTTACTATTATAGTATTTATCTATTCCTACTTGATGGTATTATAATATATAGGAGGTGAAAGATATGACATTATCCAGTAGTGATAACGACTTTAGTGAAGACATAGATTTATATAAAATCATCTTATCGGATGATTTCATGAGTAAGTTTAGTAAATTTGACTCTATAGATGATTTTTTTAACTCTAGTAATTTTAAAATTACAACAGAGGAAGATTTAAAAAATATTAATATTGATGAGTTTAATACCTATGTGCAAAAAAATACTAAGTTTGGATCTTGGAACGATATGATAGAAACAGCCAGAATTTCATTTAGCAAATATAAACTTGGTTTACTATAAATAATTCTATATGTTTCTCCACATACTAGATGTGAATTCTATAACAAGGAGGAATATATAATGAAGTACGGAAAAATATTAGCAGCAGTTCTTATGGGATCTACACTTCTAATTGGATGTAGTAATGATAAAAATAATGACACCAATAACGGTAATAACAGCACTCCACCAACTACTGAACAAAGTCAAAATCCTGGGAATTCAACAGGTACAGAAAAACCTGATATAATTACTTCCCCATCTAAGGTTACAGATGATGTTACTTTAGTTGAAGCTTTAAATGAAACTGGTCCTTGGATAGTAATACCTCAAAACGATATCAAAACTGATAAGGACATAGTTGTTTCAAAACTTACAACTATTCCAGAAGGAAAAGTAGGACGTAATATTTCACTTTATGCAACTGATGAAAATCAAAATGTAGTTAAAGAATTTACACTAACTGCACCTAGATTAACAATTGCTGCTGATGATGTTGAATTAAAACGTGGTACTTTTGTTGGAGATATATACGTTCAAGGAAAGAACTTTAAAATCTCAAATACAAAGGTACAAGGAAACATATACTTCCAAAACCAAGAAGCTAAAGACACATTTAAATTAGATGGAGATGCTTCAGTTTCAGGTGTACAAGAATTAAAAAAATAAAATAAAAATCACAGAGCATAACCCTCTGTGATTTTTATTTCAATTAATTATTTAAAAGATCGAACATTTCCTTTACTGTTCTCTTTACATTATCAGGTAACTTATCTAACGCCTTTTTTCTCTTCTTTTCATCTAATTGCATTATTCTCATAACTTCCTGTTGAAGTCCAGGTATGTTATTTAGATCTTGAGTAAGTTGAGCAAATTTTTGTGCGAAAGCAGGGTCTTGCTGCATTCTTTGTTGAACCTTTACTATTAGTTCATAAGGATTCATCCTAATCCCCCCATAAATTATTTAAATCATATTTTATCTTATTCATTTTTACTTTAAAGGTTCTTAATTTTTGCTCTTCACACACTTTCTAATTAAACTCTATTACATTTAATCCTATTTCATCATCAAATTTTCTACCAATAACTC
Organism: Clostridium sp.; assembly: GCF_018372875.1. Lineage (GTDB taxonomy): Bacteria > Bacillota > Clostridia > Clostridiales > Clostridiaceae > Clostridium. The sequence continues at coordinate 114,673 of NZ_JAHAIF010000002.1, forward strand.
CATTTATTCTATGTATTATTATTTCACAAGTAGCACTAATTACAGCCTTATTTAAATGACCACCAACTACACTTCCATCTTCCCTACCAAAGTTTGCATGAAAGTGTAAATAAGGCTCATTATCTTTTACTGATATATTACCTGTAAGGCTTGTCATTTCCATTTCCTCTTTATACTCACTAGAATAATATTTCTTTTCCTTTACTTTATACAAGCCTAAAACCACATTATCTACTGCACCTATAGCTGATACAGAACCTGCACTTATAGCTTTTTCTTTGCATAACTCTGTAACTGCTGAAATTATTTCTTCTCCCTTTTCTAATCTCATTACAATTGTGTCTCCAAATACTTTGTAAATCATTATACTCATTCCCTTTCTAGATATAAAGTTATAAATATGTAAAAGAATCCTCTGCCTATTACGGTAAAGGATTCTAATTTTTATTTACATAAATAATGCTTTTTTATTAATTTAATTATTTCTTTAACTTCATTTGCTTGCTTTTTAGGCACTTTAAAAGAAATAGGCGCACTATAAAAAGCTCCACTTGTAGCCATTACTGTATTTCCATCAACACCAATTTTAACATCAACATCAAGATCAAAATTACCTGCTGTTTCATAAGTAACACTTTTTATATTCTTCCCTGGGAAAAATTTAACCTCTACTTTTTTACCAGTTACACCTTGTACATCAACTAAATATAACCCTAAGTTAGTTAGAATTATAGAATCTCTTATAAATTGAAATGAAGCTATTACTTCTTCCCCATCTAAAATATGATCATTAACATATTTTAAATCTGCTCCCATAGTAGCATTGCCAACTAGCTTATCATAAATACCCATTTCATCGCCTCCAAATAACTTATTAATATAATAATACCATATTTTTTTTTAAACCTATACTAATTTATAATATAATCTTCTAAATATTCATTAGCAATATATGAGATTTCACTCCTTAAATTGTTTAACATATTTAATTCGCCACTTTTTAAATCTCTTACCTCATTAACTATTGAATTTATACTATTATAAAACTTTTCTATTTCATCTTCACCTAATAAATTCATTTTATCTTCTATAGGTTTAGGTAAATATATCTCTTCATCTATTCCAGAAATCTCATACACCTCAATTTGCTCTATCATAGCCATTACTATAGTAATTATTTCATTTAAAGTAAACTTTACTTTCTCCATCTTCTTCTCCTATTACTTTATGATAAATCATTATATCCTTAAGATAACCTTATATCAACATTAAATTGATTACATATATTTGCAAATATACTTTATATTGTTATATAATCTAAAGGTAATATTTGTATTTTTAGGGGGGTAAATATGAAAGACAAATTTCTTAATAATCTAAGTGGGAAAATTAATCTTAATCCTTTGGGAAATAAAGAGGCTGTTATTGGTTCTATAGAAGGCTTTAACTTTACTATAGTTGCTAACAAAAATACATATAATCTTGTATTACCAGTAAAGCTTTCAGAAAGTTATACACAGGTGAAATTATTATATTTCTTAGATAACTTAAAAATTGATTATGATAAAATAAATGATGCACTTTACTCTAACTCAAACATTATTGTTAGTTATACACCTAAAAAGATAAATGATCTTTTTGTAGATGAATTTCTTGAAATACTAAAGAAAATTACTAATGAACTATCAATTAACAATCTTTCAAGTTGCTGTGGCCTATGCGGGGAAGTAGCTAGTATTTCACCCTTTGTAATTGATGGAACACTAGTGCTATGCTGTGATAACTGCAAAAATAATGTACATGCAGATATAGCTTATAAACAAGAATATGTAAAAGAACTTCCAAATAACATTCCTCTAGGAATAATTGGTGGAAGTCTTGGTTCTTTAATAGGTGTTGCAGTATGGATGTTTGTAAACTATTTAGGATATATCTCTGCACTTTGTGCAATACTGCTTGTATTTTGTTGTATAGGTGGATATAAAAAGTTTGGAGGTAGAATTAACATTTCAGGTGTTATAATAACTTCAGTTATTATTATATTTATGGTTTTCCTTGCAAATTACTTGTCTCTTGGAATTTCATTATATTCAGAATTCAAAAATATAGGAGCTTCTTTATTAGACTGTTTATCAGATATTCCTGAATTGTTACAGATTGCTGAAATAAAAAGTGCTTTCTTGAAAGATTTAGGTGTAAGCTATTTATTCACAGTAATTTCTGCAATATCAATTTTTGCAAAAACTTATAAAGAGGATAATTACAAAATCAGTACTGAAGAAATAACTTATTAAAAAGGTGGAATAGATATTTATTTTGCTTGTTCCGTCGCAAGCTCTAAGTCACAGAAAAATAAATATCTATTCCCTTCATACTAAAGGTAAGAAAATTTTAAAAAAGCTGTATCAAAGTAATAATTATTTTGATACAGCTTTTCATTTTTATTCTATTGTTATTAAAGTCTCTTCTGTTATACTAGCTTCTTTATGTGCTGGTAAGTCTATAAACATCTCACCTTCAAGCTTCTTAAATGCTACAGAAAGCATTAACTTAATTCTGTTTAATTGATTTACCTCTGAAGCTCCTGGATCATAATCTACTGCTACTATATTTGCTTCAGGATACTTTTCCTTAAGTGCCTTTATCATTCCTTTACCTGTTACGTGATTTGGCAAGCAAGCAAATGGCTGCATACAAATTATATTAGATGTACCACTTTCAATAAGTTCTATCATTTCTCCTGTTAAAAACCATCCTTCTCCAGTTTGATTTCCTAAGGAAAGTATTTGTGATGCCATTCTTCCTAAATCTTTAATATGGGCTGGAGCATGGAATCTCTTAGATTCATTTAAAGCTTTCTTCATTGCTTTTCTATATCTTTCTAAGAACTCTATGACCATCATATATATATTTCTCTTAGCCTTACTGTCACCAAGGTATCTATACTTAAAGTCCTCGTCATATGCTGTGTAGAAGAAGAAATCCATTAAATCTGGCATTACAGCTTCTGCTCCATTTTCTTCAATTATATCAACAACATTATTATTAGCTGTTGGATGGAACTTAACAAGAATTTCTCCTACTAAACCAACCTTAGGTTTCTTTATATTTAATAACTCTAACTCATCAAATTCTCTAACTATTTGTCTTATATTTTTATTAAATGTTCTTTTACTACCATTCTTAACATTGTCTTTAGCTATTTCATTCCACTTTTTATATAAAGCATTGGCAGAGCCCTTTACCTTTTCATAAGGTCTTGTAGCATATAGAACTCTCATGAATAAATCTCCATAAACCAGCCCCATGATAGCTCTATTAATTAAAGGTAATGTGATTTTAAAACCTGGTTGTTTTTCAAGTCCTACAGTATTTAAAGATAGTATAGGTACTTGTGGGAATCCTGCTTCCTTTAATGCTTTCTTTAAGAACCCAACATAATTTGTTGCTCTACATCCTCCCCCTGTTTGAGTAATAATTACAGAGGTATTATTAACATCATATTTGCCTGATTTTAAACCATGTATTATTTGTCCTACAACTATTATTGATGGATAACAAGCATCATTATTAACATACTTTAACCCTTCTTCTACAGCCTCACTATCTATAGCAGGAAGTACTTCTAAATTATATCCACATGATCTTACTGCCTGCTCTATTATATCAAAATGAATTGGAGACATTTGAGGAGCAATAATAGTATGTCTTTTCCTCATTTCTTTTGTAAATGTAGGATTTTTAAACTCTATTTTTTCCTCTACAGGCACATATCCATTTCTTTCTCTTTCTTCCATAGCAGCCTTTAGAGATCTTATTCTTATTTTAGCAGCTCCTAGATTGTTACCTTCATCAATTTTTAGGCATGTATATATCTTTCCTTTAGAAGAAAGAATTTCTGAAACTTGATCTGTTGTAACTGCATCTAGACCACAGCCAAAAGAATTAAGTTGAATTAATTCTAATGAATCATTATTAGCTACAAAACTCGCAGCCCTATATAATCTTGAATGATACATCCACTGATCAACAACTCTTAATGGTGAATCTAACTTACCTAAATGTGCCACACTATCCTCTGTTAACACAGCCATATCAAAGGAGTTAATTATATCAGGTATACCATGATTAATTTCTGGGTCAATATGGTATGGTCTTCCTGCTAAAACTATACCCTTCTTTCCAGTTTCCTTTAAATAACCTAATACTTCTTTAGCTTTATTTCTTATATCATTATCAAAGTTTTCTCTTTCTTTATAGGCTTCTTCAACTGCCTTTCTTGCCTCATCCATTGTTACATTGAAGTCCTTAAATTCTTCAACCATTCTTTCTGGTAATGCATCTCTTTCTTCCAAATTTAAAAATGGTTGAATAAACTTAATATTCTTCTCTTTTAACACATCCATATTATTTCTTATTACTTCTGGATAGGATGTTACCATTGGACAATTATAGTGATTATTAGCATCCTTAAACTCTATTCTCTCGTAAGGAATACATGGGTAGAATATATTTTTTATTCCCCTATTTACTAATGCCATAATGTGTCCATGAGCAATTTTTGCTGGATAACAAGCAGATTCAGATGGTATTGTTTCTATTCCAAGCTCGTATATACTCTTACTTGAAACTGGAGAAAGCTCTACTCTAAATCCTAAACTAGTTAAAAGTGTAAACCAAAATGGGTAGTTTTCATACATATTAAGAACCCTTGGTAATCCTATAATTCCCCTTTTGGCTTCATCCCTTTTTAATGGAATATAATTAAAAGTTCTTTTAAATTTATACTTGTACATATTAGGAACTTCTTCTTTTATCTTATCTACCCCTAATCCTTTTTCACATCTGTTTCCAGAAATAAATTCTTCATCTGTAGAGAATTTATTAATTGTCAAAAGACAGTTGTTTCCACAACCTCCACATCTTCTAAAGTCAGAAGTCATTTGGAAGCTATCAACCTTTTCCTTTGAAAGAATAGTAGACTTTTCTCCTTCTACATATCTTTCCTTAGAAATAAGAGCTGCTCCAAAAGCTCCCATAAGCCCAGCTATATCTGGTCTTACTGCTTCTCTTCCTGATATAAGTTCAAAACTTCTAAGAACGGCATCATTATAGAATGTACCACCTTGAACTATTATCTTTTCTCCCATTTCTTTTTCATCACGTATTTTAATAACCTTAAACAATGCATTTTTTATTACTGAATATGAAAGTCCAGCTGAAATATCTGCTACTTCTGCACCCTCTTTTTGGGCTTGTTTAACTCTTGAATTCATAAATACAGTACATCTTGATCCTAAATCAACTGGTGATTTTGACTTTATTGCTTCTTTAGCAAAATCCTCTACCTTCATATTTAGAGATTTACCAAAAGTTTCAATAAAAGAACCACATCCCGATGAACATGCTTCATTAAGTAAAATTGAGTCTATAACTCCATTTTTTATTCTAAGGCATTTCATATCTTGTCCACCAATATCTAGTATAAAATCAACTCCTGGCAAGAAGTAATCTGCTGCCTTATAATGTGCAATTGTTTCAATTTCTCCTATATCTATATGTAATGCAGCTTTAATTAAAGCCTCACCATATCCTGTTACTGTTGAATTAATAATTTCTACTCCCTGTGGCAACTTGGAATATAGGTCTTTTAATATCTCTATAACCTTCTTTAAAGGATTTCCTCCATTACCACCATAAAAATCATAAACTATTTCTCCATCTTTATTAATTAACACCACTTTTGTTGTAGTGGACCCTGCATCTATACCTAGGAATACACCACCTATACAATCCTCTAGTTTTCCTCTTTTTGCTTTTGCTTTAGAGTGCCTCTTTTCAAATTCATCATAATCACTTTGTAATTTGAAAAGTGGTGATAATCTATCTACTTCTTCTTCATTTATATTTGAGATGTTTTCAACTCTCTTACACAATTCTTTAAAGCTAATAAATTCTTTATTTCTTGATAAAAGTGCAACCCCTATAGCAACAAAAAGCTGAGAGTTTTCAGGAAAAATCACTTCATGATCCTCTAATCCTAAAGTTTCAATAAATCTCTCTCTTAATTCAGATAAGAAGTATAATGGCCCTCCTAAAAATGCTACATTTCCTTTTATAGGTTTCCCACAAGCTAGTCCACTAATAGTTTGATTAACAACAGCTTGAAGTATCGATGCTGCTATATCTTCTGCTTTAGCTCCTTCATTAATTAATGGTTGAACATCAGTCTTAGCAAAAACTCCACATCTAGAAGCTATTGGATATATAACACTATGTCCCTTTGCCAATTCATTTAACCCCATTGCATCAGTATTCAATAGGGTTGCCATTTGATCTATAAATGCACCTGTACCACCTGCACAAGTACCATTCATTCTCTGTTCTATTCCACCTTTAAAGTATGTAATCTTTGCATCTTCCCCACCTAATTCAATTGCTACGTCTGTTTCTGGTATAAGTTCTTCTACTGTTTTAGTACATGCTATTACCTCTTGAATAAAGTCTACATCTAACCACTTTGATACAGAAAGTCCTCCAGAACCTGTTACACCTACTGTAATTTTGCACTCTCCAACAACATCATAAGCCTCTTTAATTAAATTAATTATTGTGCTTCTAATATCTGAAAAATGCCTTCTATACTCACTGTAAACAATATTCTCATTACCATCTAATACTATTAATTTTACTGTAGTTGATCCTACATCTAGCCCCATATTATACTTCTTCATAAATACACCTACTTTAGTAAATTTTACCCCAAACTATATTATAAACTCCTTGAAACTTATTTCAAGAAAGGCAACAAAAATTTAAGAATGATTTAAAAATTTGTAACATTTATACATTTATTAAAAATATTTATTTATATTATGAATATTGATAGAAAAATATGTATATATTATATTGCCCATGTCTATAATCATAATGAACTTATATTTTATACTTATGGAGGAAACTATGAATTTTTTTAGCGAAGGCAATAAACTTTACAACTCTCAAGATTATTTAAGAGCTATAGATTGTTATAAAAAAGCTGTTTCTAAAAAAGAAAATGAAGCTTGCTCCTACTATAATGCCGGAGTTTGTTTCATTAAGCTTAAAGATTATGATAATGCTATTTCCATGATACAAAATGCTTTATCTCTTCAAAAAGATAGCAAATATTATTTTAATTTAGGGTATTGCTATGCCATGAAAGAGGATTCTAATAAAGCATTAGTTAACTTTAATATGGCTTGGGCATTAAATAATGATGATGATGACTGTGAAAAAGCAATTAAACTAATAATATCTAAGATTAAAAAAAATAAATAATGTTTCACAAGGCTACTGCACTAACTAATTAATGTATAGCTCCTTTTATATTAACGCTCTTAATATTGAGCAAAATAAAAGACACCAAGCTTCTTTAAACTTGGTGTCTTTTATTTTTTAATTTAAAATTCTCCTGCTATACTTTTAGTTTTGTGTGTTTCCTCAAAGTTTAATGAATCAAAATAATTACCTGAGATATAAAAAGTTGGATCTACATTTATCCACTTGCCTTCATCTTCAAGGTATACCTGATTCCATGCATGACTTACAAACTCACTTCCATTGTAAGCATCACCTACAATAATTCTATTTTTTAATCCTACAGCATTACACATAGCTGTATAAAGACAAGCATAATCAAAACAAATTCCTTTTTTATCTCTAAAAGTTGGTATTGCTCCACTTTCAAAGGAGGATGTGTTTTCCATTATAGCATCCGCCTTTTCATCATCATAACTTACATTACTTCCAACCCATCTATAAAGACTTCTAGCTTTTTCTCTATCACTACTATCTCTAGAAACTAATGCTTTTGCTTTATTATCTATGCTTTCATTAGATTTAACCCCTTCATCTAAGGTAATACCATTATAATAAATTATTTTGTTGCTAGATATATTCTCCCTTAATCCATTTGAAATAACTTGAACCTTTTTACTATCTACCATTTCCTCTAGTGCATCATAGGGCTTAAGTCCATCTAATATACCTATCCTATAGTTTGACCCTACTAAATTATTATATAAAACTAAAGGAATACATATTAAAACAATAAAAATAACTCCCTTTATAAATCCAAATATAACAGAAAAGATTATAAGAAAAGGGCTATTGTATCTTAGTTTATTTAAAGCAGAATTTAGTGAAAATGAGTGAACTAATTTAAGTAATGAATATATAATAAATTTAACTACAGCAAATATTCCCACTAAAAAAACAACATGAACTAATCCATTATCTCTTATTGAATTTTGAAACACTTGATCTAATAAATTACTAACCATAACATCAAACTTTTCATAATAATAAAGAATTATGAAAAATGTTACTATAGTTGAACAACCTGATAAAATTGGGTCTACTGCTTCATTTATATCCCTACTATAAACTACTTTTCTAACACATGTAATTATAGAAAAAATAATTATACCTAAACAGACTAGCTGTTGAATATCTAAGTTAAATAAATCCATAGGCTCACCCTTACTCTAATTCTTCTACATTGACAACTTCCTTAACTATCTCTTTTACTAAAGAATAGTCGTATCCCCTACCTACTAAAAATCTACATAGTTTATTCCAAAGCTTATATTTATCACTTTCTCTTTTAGAAATTACTAGGTATCTTTTTCTAGCTAACTCTAATGCTGCTTCTTTTTCTTCATCTTTATCTATTGTTTCTAAAGCACTTTCTATGTCCTCTTGGTCTACCCCTTTTTTCATAAGGGCATATTTTATTTTCCCCCTACCTTGGGTTTTAGCCCTATCCTTAACATACATCCTTGTATAAGCTTCATCATTTATAAATTTGTATTCTCTTAAAAACTCTAATGTTTTATCTATTTCATCTTTTTCATAACCTTTTTCAAAAAGCTTTTCTATAATTTCTTTTTCAGTTTTATAGCTTCTTTCTACTATTCTTAAAGCTGTATTCTTACATTTTATTATATTGTCTTCTTTAACTACTTTTTTAAGCTTTTCTTCATTTATTTCTAAGTCTTTCCTTAATCCCTCCCTATATACTAGTTCCGTACTTACAGAAAAGGCATAGGATTCATCAATATAAATATTAACCCTATCTTTTGTTCTTTTTTGAGCTTCTATCTTAGTAATTTTGCTCATTTATAATCTACTCCTTTGGAGATGTTAAAATATGAATTGTAGGGTCTTTTAGTACCAACTTTGATACTTTATAAATTTTATCCCTATTTAAATTATTTAAACCTTCCATATCCTTAACAAACTCATAAATATCTTCACCTTCAAGTTCCTGATGTAATATATAGTTACAAAGTTCAGCAGAGTCCTCTAAAGTTGATATTACAGCAGTCTTATGAACCTTTTTCATTATAGCTAAGTCCTTATGGCCTATTTCTACCTTTCCATTAACTATATTATTTAGTGTTTCATCAATTGCCCTTATAGCCTCTTCCACATCTTCATCAGAAACTGCAGTATATATATATAAAGTCTTAACATTCTTTGTCATATCTAAATGTGTATAAATATCATAAGCAAGTCCCTTTTTTTCTCTTACCTCTCTAAAAAGCAATGAATTAGAACTTTCACCTAACCTATGATTTAGTATTCTAAGTGCTAACTCATCATTTTTATCTAAATGATAAAATGTATATAAATAAACTATAGTACTTTGCTCCATATCATTTTTATAGCTTACTTTCCTTAGTGGAATATTATCTTCACAAATTACAGGATGTTCTACTTCCTCTTCCCCTTGCCAATTAGAAAATTCTCTACTAATTAACTCCTTAGCATCTTCATGTTCCAGGGATGATACCATTGTTATTAAGCTGTTTTTAGGGGTATAGTACTTTTTATAGAACTTTTTAATATCATCTCTTTTAAATCCTTTTACAACTTCTTCTAAGCCTGTAACATCATATCTTAATGGACTACTATTAAAAGCCACTTCATTTACTCTTTTAAAGCTTAAATCTTCTATATCATCCTTGCTTGTTCTCATTTCTGCAAGAATTACCCCTCTTTCCCTCTCAATCTCTTCCTCTGGGAAATTAGATGAAGTAATCATATCTCCTAATAATATACAAGCATTCTCTAATTCTTCACTTAAGCAACTTATTGTATATACTGTAGAATTATAATCTGTATATGCATTATATTCTCCACCTAAAGATTCAAGCTCATCATTAAGCTCTTCATTATTTCTTTTATTTGTCCCCTTAAAAAGCATATGCTCAATAAAATGACTTATTCCCTTTTCTTCTAAGGACTCATATATTGCACCCACTTTAACTCCTAAATTTATAGAAGCTATTTGAGTATCCTTCTTTATAGTTAATATTTCTAAACCATTATCTAAATAGTGTTTTTTTACATCAAAATTCAGCTTAAGCATCAATTATCTCCTTATCAATCATTGTATCTATATAATATAAGCTTTTTTACCTAACTTTACAATATATAATTACATTATTCTATTTTATATCCTTGGAATTTTCTATATAATGTACATAAGGTGTATGATAATAACTTTAACTTCTTATATTAGCAAGGATGAAAGGAGTTTTTATACTATGAAAAAAAATATTTTAATTGTAGAAGATGAAATAAGAATAAGATTTCTATTAAGAGATTATTTCCAAAAAGAAGGCTTTTTAGTATATGAAGCTGAAAATGGCAAAGAAGCTTTGGAAATATTTAAAAATAATAAAATTGACATTATAATTTTAGATATAATGATGCCTGTAATGGATGGATTAACTGTATTAGAAAAAATACGAGAAGTATCAACAATTCCTGTTATTTTACTTACTGCTAAGGGGCAAGAAGAAGATAAACTTCAAGGATATGACTTTGGCGCTGACGATTATATTACAAAGCCATTTAGCCCTAAAGTTTTAGTTGCAAAGGTAAAGGCTTTATTAAAAAGGACTAGTGAAAAAGTAGATTCAAGCACCCAAGATTTTAATGGGTTAGTTATAAATAAACTTTCTAGAGAAGTAAAAATATATGAAAATATACTTTCATTATCCCCAAAAGAATATGAACTTCTTATATATTTAACCTCTAATGAAGGTATTGCTTTAACTAGAGATAATATATTAGATAATGTTTGGGGAATTGATTACTATGGAGATATTAGAACAGTAGATACCAATGTTAAAAGATTAAGAGAAAAATTGGGAGATAAGGCTAACTATATAGTTACTGTTAGAGGTAGCGGATATAAATTTGAGGTGAAATAATGAAGCATAACTTATCAAAAAAAATATTCGTCATTACTCTTAGCCTTCTACTTGGGTTGATGATTGTTATATTTATATTTCAAACATTCTTTTTTCAAAGCTTTTATGAATTGAAGAAAAAGAATAATTTAGTTAAAGATATTAATAGGTTTACTTCCTTATATGCTAATCAAACTCAAGATTATAATAACATTGGCAAAGCATTAATTATATTAGAAAGTGAAACAAATTCAAGAATAGGTATCTTCTCTTCCATTACTGGGGAGACACTTTATATCTCTGATCCTTACAGCGAAGATACAGCCTATGTTAGAACACTAAAACAGCTATTAAAGAATAATACTTTAAGAAAAGAGATTATTGCATCTGGAAAACCTCAAACAATAGATTTTATAGATCCTAATAGTAACAGTACCAAAATTGGTGTTCTAGCTCCTATGAGTTTATATTCTACTAATGATTCAATATTAATTTCAGTTACATCTATTCAACCTATTGAGGAAGCTTCTGATGTTATAAGAGAATTTTACTCTTACATATTTATAGGCTTCATATTTATATCAATATTACTTTCTACTGTATACACTAACCTTATATCTAAACCACTTATAAAAATTAATAATGTTGCTAAAAAGATGTCCCAAATGAACTTTAATGAAAAATGTACAATTGACAGAGAAGATGAAATTGGAAATCTTGCTAGTACTTTAAACTTTTTATCAAGTAACCTAGATGGAGCACTTCAAGATTTAAAAGAAAAGAATAAGAAGCTTGAAGAAGATATAGAAAAGGAAAGAAAACTAGAGATTATGAGGAAAGACTTCGTTGATTCTGTTAGTCATGAACTAAAAACCCCAATAGGTATAATTGAAGGATATGCTGAAGGTCTTAAAGATGGTATTGTTTCTGGAAATAATGCTCTAGAATACCTAGAAACAATAATTGATGAATCAAAAAAAATGAGTATTCTAGTTACAAATATGCTTGAAATATCTCGACTTGAATCAGGTGTTATAAAGCCAAACCTAGAAGTTTTTAATATTAATAGATTAATTAAAAACTTAGTTAATAAATTTACTGTTGAAGCAAATGAAAATGGATTACGAATAATTTTTGATGAAAAAACTAACTTCTCCTATGTAAAGGCAGATAGATTTAAAATGGAACAGGTTTTAACAAACCTTATAACCAATGCAATAAAATATACCCCTGAAAATAACGATATCGTTGTATCTATCTCCATGAAAGATAGCTTTTATGAACTATCTGTAATAAACTACGGTATCCAAATAGATAAAAATCATATTGATAAACTTTTCAATAAATTTTATAGAATAGATAAAGCTCGTAGTAGAAGTAAAAATAGCACAGGTCTTGGCTTGTCTATAGTAAAAAACATACTAGATATTCATAGCTTTAATTACTCTTTAAATAACATTGAAAATGCTGTAGAATTTAAATTCTTATTACCTGTAGAAAATCCCCCTGAAGAGTAGGCAAATAGTAAGTTAGTCCCTATTTTAAGGAAAAAGGTCCTAATTTAATCATATTCTGTTGAGTTTTGTAACTTAGTTATATATACTTGTATTGTAAGATTATTCCTAGTAGATATGGAAGTTTACAAACCGTTATAACTCCCCAATAACCCTATATCATAAAGATACTACTCTCCCAGGTAGTATCTTTTTTTTACTGTCTAGGAAAGTATAAAATTTCAATTATCTATAAATCAAAGGTATTATTACATTTTCATATTAAAAAATATAAAATAAAGGATAGTAATTTTATAATTTCCTTACCTTTAGTACGCGTGGGGTGGATATTTGTTTTGATGTGACTTGGAGCTTTTTTATTCTTTATTATTTGACATAATTTTTGTAACTTTTTATTATACGTATTGTTAAATGTAGGTTAAAGCTCTTAGAATTGTTAACTTTTAGTTATAAAATAGTATTGTACATTAAATTTATGTAAAAAATTATATATTCAAAGGAGCGAAAATTTTGGACACGTTTAATATTTTCATTGAAGTATTTGGTGGTTTAGGTTTATTCCTTTTCGGAATGAAACTTATGGGAGACGGCTTAGAAAATGCCGCAGGAGAAAAACTAAAAAGTATATTAGAGAGGGTTACCAGTAATAAATATATTGGTGTACTTATAGGAACTATTGTAACAGCAGTTATTCAAAGTTCTAGTGCCACTACAGTTATGGTTGTTAGTTTTGTAAATGCTGGACTAATGACATTAATGCAAGCTGTAGGTGTTATAATGGGTGCTAACATTGGGACAACCATTACTGCTCAAATGGTTTCCTTAGATTTAGATAAAATAGCCCCAATATTTATAGGCCTTGGTGCTATTGGTTTACTAGCCTTAAAGAAAAAAAGAGCTAGGGATATTTCATCTATAGCCTTAGGTTTTGGTATTTTATTTATGGGAATGGGAGTTATGTCATCTTCATTAAATCCTCTTACCCAATCAGATGCCTTTAAAAATGTAATTTATATAATTGGAAATAATAGATTCTTAGGTGTTTTAGCTGGACTTGGAATGACTGCAATAGTTCAAAGTTCCTCTGCTACTACTGGTATTTTAGTTGCTTTAGCAACAACTGGTTCTATAGATATGAATGTAGCACTTCCAATAATTTTAGGATGTAATATAGGTACATGTGTAACAGCTTTACTTGCTTCAGCTGGTGCTAATAGAACTGCAAAAAAAGCAGCTCTTATTCACTTATTCTTTAACGTTATTGGTGTAGTTATTTTCATTCCATTTATGACACCATTAATTTCTTTAATTGAAAGCATAGATCCAAGTAATGTTGCTAGACAAGTTGCAAATGCACATACTATATTTAATATTTCTGTAACTATAGTGCTGTTGCCTTTAGCTAAATACCTAGTTTTACTTGCTAATAAACTTTTACCAGGTGATGAAGTTATTGAAAAAGATGGTGCTATCTATTTAGATAAAAACTTACTTGAAACACCTGTTGTAGCAAGTGCCCAAGTTTTTAAAGAAACTATAAGAATGGGTGAAATAGCTAAGAAAAATATAGAAGAAGCAATGGATGCCTTCTTGAATAATAATGAAAAAAATATAGAACAAATCTATAGAAGAGAAAAAATAATAAATATCCTAGAGAGAGAAATAACAGACTACTTAGTAGAATTATCATCTTATGATTTACCTGTAACAGATAGCAAGAACTTAAGTGCTACTTTCCATGTTATAAATGACATTGAAAGAATTGGTGATCATGCTGAAAATATAGTTGAATTGGCTACAGATAAAATAAACAATAATATTTCTATTGGTACTGATGCAAGAAACGAATTACTAGCTATGTACGAGAAGACTTTAGAAGCTTTAACTTTAGCAATTGAAAGCTATAAGAAGGAAGATAATAAAGAAGCATTAAATATTAAAGAGATAGAAGAATCCATAGATAAATACGAAAAAGATCTTAGAGAAAATAATATTAGAAGATTAAATGAACACTCTTGCTCTGCAAACTCAAGTACAATATTCCTTGATTTAATAAGTAACTTAGAGAGAATTGGAGACCATTCAAACAATATTGCAGCTGCAGTGAGTCAAAGATAATAGGAATGAAGAAGAGAAATTGCCTTGCAATTTCTCTTCTTTTATTTTAAATATATCCACCATCCACTCTAAGGATTTGTCCTGTAATATAGCTTGAATCATCTGAACATAAAAATACTGCTGTCTTCCCTATTTCTTCAGGTAGTCCAAACCTTCCAACTGGAATCTCATTTTCTAGCTCTTCTCTTTCCTCTTGGCTTAAAAATGAATTCATCTTTGTATCTATAACACCTGGCGCTATAGCATTAACTCTTATATTTGATGGAGCCATTTCCTTTGCTAAAGCTTTTGTGAATAAATTCAATCCACCCTTTGATGTAGAGTATAAAACCTCACAGGAAGCTCCTACTTCTCCCCACATAGAAGAAATATTTAAAACTGCTCCACCTTTCCCAAGCATATGAGGTATTGCTAACTTTGTAAGATACATTGCTCCTAAAAGATTTGTGCTAATTAATCCTTCAATATCTTCTCTAGTTGCATCCATAAATAATCCTAATGTACTTCTAGCTGCATTATTTACAACTATATCAACCTTACCAAAATGCTCTAGAGTTTTATTAATTATCTCCTCTGCTCCTTCAAAAGAAGAAACATCCCTCTTTATTGAATATGCTACTACTCCTAGTTCTCTTAAAACTTCTAGGGTTTCCTTTGCACCCTCTTCATCCTTAGAGTAATTAATTACAACGCTAGCTCCCTCTTTTCCTAATTCAATAGCTATAGCTCTTCCTATTCCTCTTGAGGCACCAGTAATAATGGCTACCTTACCTAATAACTTTGACATCCTTCTTTACCTATCCTTACTTTAATGTTTCTATAAAAAATCTTAATGCGTTTTTATAGTATATTTTTTCTATTTCATCTATTGTAAAACCTTCTTTTTCTAAAACTTGTGCCAATTTTCCCATTTCAGAAGCATCTTTAATTTCCACTTCATTTCCTATACCATCAAAATCACTACCTAATGATATAACATCTATTCCACCAACATTTTTTATGTGCTTAATATGAGAAACCAAGTCACTTATTTGAGTAACTTTTTCATAGCCAACAAAGTCTGCACAGAAGTTAATTCCCATAACTCCACCTTTTTCTGATAACTTTTTAATCATATCATCAGTTAAATTTCTTGAGTGTCTTTTTATACTTCTGCTATTTGAATGTGTTACTATAAATGGCTTCTTACAATTTTCCACCAAATCATAGAATCCCTTGTCTGAAAGGTGTGATGCATCAGGAACTATTCCTAATCTCTCCATCTCCTCCACCATTTCTATACCTTTAGGTGTAAGGCCCTTGTCCTTATATAAAAATTCATAGTTAGGGTATCCTAAACTATTTTTATAGTTCCATGTTAAGGTAATAAATCTAACTCCATAGTCATAAACCTTTTGAATATTATCTATGTTCCCTTCAAGAGTTTCTCCCTCTTCTATTGAAAGAAATACTCCTATCTTTTTATCCTTTTCAGCTTTTGATAATTCCTCTACATTCCTAACTAAAGTTATATCTTTTTTATTCTTAGATAACTCTTTTTCTAGGTTTCTGTACATAATTTGAAACTCTAAAAATGGATTTTTAACTTCTCCTATGTCTATAAAAAATGCAAATACTTGAGCTAAAGCTCCACCCTTTTTCATCTTTTCAATATCAATTTTAAAACTATTACTTTTTAGCCCACCATTTTCATATAGCATTCTACCAGCTGTATCACAATGTAAATCAATATACTTCATAGCTATTTCCCCTTTTTTCTTTACTCTTTTAAATATTTTAGATATTCTTCCACCCTTTCTGGACCACCTAAAATATTTCTTCTTATGTATAAGGTATTATCATCTCTAACATCTATTATCCATTTAACTAATGCAATAAGTCCACTATTAATTTCTATTGTACTTATAGAATAGGGCAAAACGCAACATCCATCATTAAAATACAACCCTTTTCCTAACTTAGGAAACCTACTTTCATGAGTATGTCCACAAATAATAAATTTATTATATTCTTTGCTCCAATTAGCTAATTTTTTATCTACTTTACCACCTTTTTTATAATTATTGGCTGGACTAGTTGGGGCTTTAAATCCCCCAATTCCCTCCATATATCTCCAAAGATGTCTTACTAAAAACTTACTTACTGGTGCAAATTCATAATTCATAAAATCTAGCTGATGTCCATGGGTTATGAATATCTCCTTCTTACTTGGCTCATGTCTTAAAACTATACTTTCTTTAAATTTAATGTTATCCAATAAATATATTAAGTCTTCACCAAAGGCTCTGTCTATTTTATGAAGCTTTCTTTTTTGCTTTTCTAAATATTCTTTAGATGCTTTCTTACCATCATGGTTCCCATAAAGCATATGAAGTCTTCCATGTTTATTAAATTTATTTAATATCTGAAAAACATCCCTATAATTATAAGAAATATCTCTATAACATTTATTTTTCCATAGTTCATCTCCATCTCCTGCTTCAATAAGTGTATATCCTTCTTTATAATAGTAATTTAAAGCTGCTACATATATATTTTTATTGCTCATTAATGAATCAGCATAGCTTCCATCTCCTCTATGAACATCGCTAATTACAACTATTTTAGATTCTCTATCAAAGGGTATTCTATCACTTATATTGTATAGCTTTAACAATTTATTAGGAGTCATACTATCCCTTCTTATAATTACTCATTATAGCATTATATGAAAGTAAAACTAAACAGTGATTACTCCTAAATTAAAAAAGAGAAACTGCAAAGCAATTCCTCCTTTTAATATTAACTATTCATCTTTTATTATTAAACTTATTTCTCCAGCTTCAAGGGTCTTTTTAACATCAATAACTCTTTGGTTACTTGATCCTCTATATTTTAGTTTTATGTCCCTATTTTCTAGCTGAAAGCGTCCATCAATAAGAACATCAACTTCCTCAAGAATTCTTCTCTTCTTTTCATCATTAATTATTTTTTCATAAATATAGCCTGACCAAAGCCAAATATCTTTCCCTGTTTCTTCTTTAACTCTTTTTAAAAGATTTACTAATGAATCATCCATAGTTTGTTCCATTGGCTCTCCACCTAGAATATTTACTCCCTTAACATTAGGATTCTTAACATAGGATAAAAACTCATCTTCTATCTCTTTTGTCCAAAGCTCTCCACTATTAAAATCTTGAAGATCCCTATTAAAACACCCTTCACAGTTATTTGTACATCCTGTAACAAAGAGAGTTGTTCTTATATCTGGTCCATTTGCTACATCAAATTTTCTTATTTTTGCATATCTCATGAAAACACCTTCTTATAAATGAAGTACTCTATCTCCTATTTCAGCCGTTCTTCCTTTATTCCAGAAATTTGTTCCTATGTAACCACAAGTTCTTCTCATTACTTGCATTTCGCTTTCTTCTCTATTACCACATGATGGACAGTACCACTCTAAGTTTTCATCTAACTTAATTTCTCCTGTATATCCACAACTATAACATATATCAGGTTTTGTATTTATTTCAGCATATTGAATATTGTGATAAATGAAGTTGATTAAGCTTTCTACAGCTTCTACATTTCTTGTTAAATCAGGTACTTCAACATATGAAATACAACCACCTAAACTAATACCATGGAATTGAGATTCAAACTTAAGCTTAGAGAAAGCATCTATTTCCTCACATACATGAACATGATATGAGTTTGTATAATAAAGTCTATCTGTTACGTTCTTTATTTCTCCAAATCTAGCTTTATCTAATCTACAGAATCTATAAATTAAGTTTTCTGCTGGTGTTCCATATAAACCAAAACCTAATCCTGTTTCCTTCTTCCACTCATCACATGCATCCTTCATATGGTTCATAACTTCAAGTGCAAACTTTTCACCTTCTGGAGTTGTATGACTTACCCCTAACATTGCTTGAACCATTTCATGAATTCCTACGTATCCAAGGGATAATGTTGAATATCCTTCATTAAGAAGCTTGTCTATAGCTTCACCCTTCTCAAGTCTAGCAATTGCACCATGCTGCCAGTGAATTGGTGAAACATCTGAAACTGTACCTAATAACATGTTATGTCTTGTTATTAATGCTTCCTTACATAAATCTAATCTTTGATCTAAAAGCTCCCAGAATAACTCCATATCACCATTTGATATAATACCTATTTGTGGAAGGTTAAGGCTTATAACACCTTGATTGAATCTTCCATACCACTTATAGTCTCCATTTCCATCCTTCCAAGGACTTAAGTGAGATCTACATCCCATTGGTGGGAATGTATTTCCTTCATAGTTCATTCTCATAATCTTAGCTGATTGATAATCAGGTACCAATCTCTTTGCAGTACATTCTGCAGCAAGCTTAGTTATGTAATCATACTTTCCACCTTCTAGGCAATTATGTTCATCTAAAAGGTATACTAATTTAGGAAAGGCTTCACCTATTTCTTGTCCCTTATAGTTCTTCATACCTTCAAGTCTTTGTTTAATCATTTCTTCACATATTAATGCCATTTCCTCTTCATACTCGTTACCTTCTTCAATTTCAAGGTAAATTGTACTAAATGGCGCTTGTCCGTTAGTTGTTTGAAGAGTTGAAAGTTGATATCTTATAGTTTGTACTCCATCCCTTAAGTCTTTCATCTTCATGTCATTAGCTAAATCTTTTGCTAATTCTTCATTATTGTATTTTTCCATATAGAATTTATAATACTTGTCGTAGGTTACTCTTAAGAATTTAGCTAAATGCTTAATTGTTATACTTTGCCCACCATATTGGTTAGATGCAACTTGAGCAATAATTTGTGTAGTTACTGTACAAGCTGTACCAAAGGATTTTGGTGATTCTACTAATTTATCATTTATAACTGTACCATTGTTTAGCATATCCTCAAGATTTATAAGACAACAATTGAATATTGGTGATAAAGTATAATCCATATCATGCCAGTGAATTGCACCTTCATCATGAGCTTGCACTAAATGTGGTGGAATTAATCTTCTTCTTGATATATCCTTAGATACTTCTCCTGCAATTAAATCTCTTTGAGTTGCAGCTATTACAGAATTCTTATTGGAATTTTCCTTTAGTACATCCTCATTTGTCTTTTGAATTAACCCTAATATACTTTCATCTGTTGTATTAATATTTCTCTTAAATGATTGAACAGCTCTATACCCCTCATATGATTTAGCTGTTATTGATTGACCATAATGCACAAGTCTTTCATAAACATAAGATTCAATTTTATAAATTGTTGGAGTTTCATTTTCATCTTTAAAATACTTCTCCGCATCGTTAGCTATTAATTTTGCTATATCTGGTAAATAAATACCACTTCCATATTTCATAGCCTTTAAAATAGCCTCTCTAATCTTGTGTTTGTTGAATTCAACTATGCTTCCATCTCTTTTTATTACTTCCATGTACATTCCCCTTACAATAATTTACCTTTTATGGTTTAATATGTTTAATTTTATAAATCAACTATTGCTATTATAACTTATAAAAAAATAGTTTTCAGAAATTAAATTAATAGATATTTATAACTATTTTCATCTTTCTTCGTTTTTCTATTATTTTTGCTAATTATTGCATTATGTCATCATTTGCACAAAATATCGGGTTATGATAAGAAAATCTCACTATATATTGTGGTATACCTAAAACTAACACTATACATTGGGGATAACCTTAAAAACTCTATTTTTACCCAATCCTTTAACATAGTTCACTGGATTATTTATAGTAATATAATTGCTATTGTCGTTGGAGTGCTAATAAGATTAAGTATTCAAGAACTTTACTTTTTTTGATACCTACTTAGTTTTTAAAAATAAATAGAAAAAAGCGTCGCATTTTTTGCGACGCTTTTTAAGTGGGATGAAACACGAAACCAAAGAAATTTTATCAATTGCTTGCTACAATCTTATGATAACATAACATTATTAAATCAGATTACATCTTTGTAAACTAATTGTAATATTAAAGTTAAATCCTATAGCCTACCAGCTTGATCCACTTCCACCACCAGTTCCTCCTCCTGAGAAACCTCCACCCGAGAAACCTCCATCAAAAGAACTTGTATTATGAGATCCTACAGTATCAGATACTGAATTCATATTAGTACTAATTATTCTCATCATAGTATAACTATTTAAATCTGTATACCCAGTATAATATGGTGATTTATCTACTTCTATCCCCTCAAATCTATTTGCCCATTTATCTGTTATATTTAATACTTGAGCATAAGGAAGTATATTATAAAAATAATTTGGATTTTCTTCTAGTAAAGCTTCTAACCTTTCCTTTTCTGCTGTTTCTAAAAATTTTCTGAATCCTAATATTTTTTCTAATATCATTCTTCCATACTCACTTCTCTTTGGTAAAAGCCCTGCCATAGTTATTATAGAAAATATAGATATAACTACTACAATATTAGTTATAAAATGAGATCCTATCTTAAAGATTAATACTATAATAGAGGCTGATAATAAATATATAAATAAAGCAATAAAAAACCCTAATTTAGCTTTATTAGTAACAATTCTATTTAAGTTATTTACGTTTAACGCATAAAGTATAGTATACACAACACTTATTATTCCAGCTGATATTAAGGATAAGCCCATAACATCTCCAGGGGTTAAATTACTTGTATACTTGACAGAGATATAGAAGGATACCATTGGAACAAATGATAAAAATAATAATAACACTGAAATCTTTCTTGATTTTGCATCTGTTAGCTTCTTTCTTTTACCCTTAAATGCTGATTGAACTGAATTAATTGCTGAGGATATTTTATTTTCTAACTCTCCATTCCTTAGTTTAGCTTCTGTTACTTCATTACCTTTTTTAAAGAGCCCTTTAAACAAAGTTTTCTCATACTTTTTATGCTCACTATCTAACTCACTAATTTTTATCAATTTAAACTCATTATTCTCATCAAAATTAATTTCTAAATGGCCTTCACTTGCCCAAAGATAAATTAATGAAGTAATATCCTTAGGTGTACAACTATTTTTATAAGCATAGGCTAATTCTGCACTATTCATTCCATCTGGAGGATAAAACTCTAACTCTGGTTCGTATCTCCTTTTTTCTTTAAATACTAAAAATAAAATTCCTGAAATTATTGCTACTATTAATGATAAAACAATAGTTTTTATTTCTGACTTATCCATCTCTCTTTTAAATAAACTATTATCACAGTCTAGTGATATAAATACCTTTTCTCTTGGATAAATGGTATTTGTATTATTAAATGTAATCTTTTTATTCTCTCTATCTAGGGTATATCTATCCTTATTACTACCAATACCTCTATCTAAAAAGTTTACCAAAGCATTTTCTATAGGAACCTCAGATTCTACATTTACAATAAGATTATCAATCTTACCTTCATAATTATTACTCTTTAAACTTAAATAAATATCATCTGCAAGTCTTGGTCTAACCTTATAGGATACCTTAACCTTATATACTCCAACTTCTTTAGGCACATAAATTGAAGAGTATTTTTCTGACACTTTAAATTGGGAATTATCACAGCTTATTTCACTTACCTTATCATATTTATTATCATCCCATAACTTTATTTCATTTGATCCAAAGTCATAGTTTTGTGATGTAACTTTTATTTCAAATTCTCTTTCTACCAAGTATTCCTTTTCTTTTGTAATCTTAATATTAACTATTTCCTTATTTATATTGAAAGGATATTTTCTTTCTTTTACATTTTTAAATGTTCCTTCTTCTAACCTTGCATTTATAGTTATCCCATTATTTTCTTTAATTTCTTTTGTAGATTCAATTGTAATTTCATTATCTTTAACTGTATATTTAGAAAGCTTATTTTCTTTACTTCCATATTCCCCATCTGTTAAGGTGATATTCTCTAGCTTTCCTTCTTTAGGATAAGTTATATTTGCTCTAAAGTTTTCAACTCTTGTATCCCAATTTGGCAATAAATTTAAATAAATATAGTCTCCATCAACTTCTTCATCATCATAGTAATTTAAAGTATATTTTATTATATATCTTTTATCTCCATCTATAGTTTCATCTTCATCACCTATTTTTAAACTTACGTTTCCTGATTCCTTAGTTGATTCAAAGGGTGCTCCTATTACAGAAATATCTGAAATGCTACAGTCCTCTGTACCTGATGAAGTAGTTATATCTCTTTTAATACCATGTCTATCTTCATTAAAGTAAACATCTATTGTCTCTGTTATAAAAAACTGTCTCTTATCATTAACCTCTACATCCACTTGCATATTTTTTATATAATATCCTTCATCTTCTGCTTTAGGCCTTACTTCTACAATGTTAATGATAAAAATACTAATTAAAACTGATATTATTACCCCTTTTAGCTTTTTCATATCAATCCCCACTTTTTATTGTTTTTGGATATATTTTACCATAAAAAAAGGTGGAGTGGATATTTATTTCCCTTGTTCCGTCGCAAGCTCCAAGTCACATGGAAACAAATATCCACCCCACGCGTACTAAAGGTAAGGAAATTATAAAATTACTATCCTTGATTTTATATTTTTTTAATATGAAATTATAATAATACCTTTGAGTTATAGTCAATTGAAATTTTATACTTTCCTAGACATCAAAAAAAGAGGAATTGCTTTGCAACTCCCCTCCATTAATTATTTATATTAATAATTTTCTGCTTTTACTTGGAAATATGATTGTGGATGAGCACATACTGGGCATACATCTGGAGCCTTCTTCCCAATACAGATATGTCCACAATTTGAGCATTGCCAAATTACATCTTCATCCTTAGAGAATACTAAATCTCCTTCTATGTTAGCTAAAAGCTTTCTATATCTCTCTTCATGTTCCTTTTCAATTGCAGCAACACCTTCAAAAAGCTTAGCTATATGTTCAAAACCTTCTTCTCTTGCTTCTTTTGCAAATTTATCATACATGTCTGTCCATTCATAGTTTTCTCCATCAGCTGCATCACTTAAATTAGTAGTAGTTTGTCCAATTCCATCATGTAATAACTTAAACCAAAGTTTTGCATGTTCCTTTTCATTTTTTGCAGTTTCTTCAAAAATAGATGCTATTTGAACATAACCATCTTTCTTAGCTTTAGATGCATAATACATATACTTATTAGTTGCCATTGATTCTCCTGCAAAAGCTTCCATTAAATTAGCTTCTGTTTTTGTACCCTTTAAATCCTTCATTAAAAATCACCTCATCAAATATTTAAATTTCTTTTTTCCAAAGACCATGTAAATTACAGTATTCATAAGCTTCAATTACTTTTTCATTGTCACCTATAGTAAACTCTGCTTTTGGTTCATCACTTGGTGATAAATATTTCTTTTGAACACCCCTATCTGTCTTTAAATATATCCATTGAATATAATGAGCTTCAACCATTGGATGTAAAGTACTTCCTACAACTACCTCTACTTTATTACCATTTACATTAATTACTGGTACATGCTTTTCTAAAGCACCATCTGTTGTGTTTGCTTTTAACTCACTCATATTTTCTCCACAACATACTATAGATACTCCTGATTCTTTAATCACCTCTACAATATTTCCACAATGCTTACAAATTAAGAATTTTGTTTCCATAACCTCTCCTCCTTTTTTCTCTATTTCTACTTTATACTACCAATATTAACATAAAATTCTGAATATTTTGTTAATACACTGTTAATTATATTAGTATACTTACAAAAAAATACCTATAGAATTCCTCTATAGGTATTTTTGATTAAATAGTTCCTATTTTAATTCCGTCTTTTTGAATCTTATCTGGATCAGTTGGTTTTAAATTTTCATGCACCTCATCCATTCTAAGTTCCGTTTTAACAACATCTTGAATTTCTTTGTTATACACATTCTTATCATTCATACTTAATCCCTCCCTAAGGATAGGATGTCCAGTTATTTATTCCTTTATCCATTAAGTATATGCCTATTATTCCATCTTCTCATTATTTTCTCTTTGTATATTTCCTTATATAATATCTAAATTATGTCCTTTAACATATATTACTCTTTTTGAAAATACCCCATGAACTACAGTGATAACTTCTCCCTCTGTTATAGGTAAATAATTTGCTTTAACAGAAAACTTTATTTCACGTTTATTATTAAAATCAGTAACATATACTGTAAACCTAGTATAATTAAGCTCAGTTTCAACAGCTATTATTCCTGTACAAACACCCGTTAGGCTTGTTTCTATACCAAATAAACATTCAATAAAAAATAATAAAATGGATATAAGAATAGGGTAAATTGTTATATATTCTATTCCAACAATATTATCAACTCTTTCATATAAAATAAAAAACAATAATATTAAGAAAATAGCATATGTGCTTATTCTTCTACATCTTATAAAAAAACTTGTTTCCTCGTGAGGAAAAAACCAAATTTTAAACCTCCAATAAAATTTACTTTCTACTTTATCTTCAGAAAAGCCTTCATCCCATTGCTTCTTCCAATTTATTTGTGATTCACTTAACTGCATTGTCATAATTCCTCTACTTATATAGGTAACTCCTATAGAATAAATACACATTAATGCTGAGGACTTTAATAAATTCATGTTATGAAATAATACATAAGAAATTGGAATATACAAAAGAAATACTCCATTCATAAGGTAAAATGGTATAAGTTTAGTGTTAGCTTCTTTCCTTCTTTCTTCTGAATTAAAACTCCTTGGGGCAGTAACACAAATTACTAGGAGAATTATTATACAAGCAGAACTCATATCTAGAATTACATCATCATAAACTCCTAACCTTTCAAAGAATCCAATATTCCCATTAAGTATATTAAATATCATATCAGCAGAATAAATTATATTAGTTATTAAAATTGCTATAATCATTAATCTACCATTTTTTAAATTTCTCTTCTCTCCCATGTGAATGAACACCCCCTGCTTTTAATTAATTCTATATGAAAAGATGAATTCCTTTAATTGTAAATAACAAAAAAGTCATACTTTGAACTAGTATGACTTTAAATCTATAATTCTAACTACATTTTCAGTTGATATCTCAAGATTATCTTTCCCTTTATTTAATGCTTCCTCTAAAGAAATTACCCCTGGAGTTATTCCTATTACAGAATCTATTCCTAATGAATATAATTCATCTATTCCTTCTCCAATTCTTCCCCCAAAAGCTATTACTGGAATGTTATACTTTTTAGCTATTTTAGCTACTCCTATAGGAGTTTTCCCAAACTTAGTTTGAAAATCTATACTTCCTTCCCCTGTAAATACAAAATCTGCTTTTCTTACTTTTTCTTCTAAATTAGAATACTTAATTACTAAATCTATTCCTGATTCTAATTTTCCATTACAAAAACCTATTAAAGCTGCACCAAGGCCTCCTGCTGCACCTGCACCTTCAACCTTATCAATTTCTTTTCCCATATCTCTTTTTACTACTTCTGCATAATGTTTTAAATTACTATCTAAAACCTCTAAAGTTTCTTTGTTTCCACCCTTTTGAGCCCCAAATACAAAACTTGCACCCTTCTCTCCTGTTAATGGATTCTTTACATCACAAGCTACTTCTATTTTTACATCATAAATTCTTTTATCAAAACCACTTAAATCTATTTCACATAAGTCTTTTAAGGCTCCACCACCAAGAGCTATCTCTTTTCCATCACTGCCCTTAAAGCTTGCCCCTAATGCCTGAAGCATACCAACTCCACCATCATTAGTTGCACTTCCACCTAAGCCTATAATTATTCTTTCTACATTCATATCTAAAGCATGCTTTATAAGCTCACCAGTTCCAAAGGTAGTAGTAAGGAGTGGATTTCTATCCTCTAATTTAACTAAGTGAATTCCACTTGCTTCTGCTATTTCTATTATAGCAGTCTTTCCATCACCTAATATTCCAAACTTTGCTTTTACCTTATTTCCTAGTGGAGCTGTCACCTCTACCTCATGTAAATTTCCATTGGTAGATTCTATTAAAGCATACACTGTACCTTCACCACCATCTGCCATAGGAACATGTATACATGTAGCATCCTTAAAAACTTTTCTTATTCCCTTCTCCATAGATATACAAGCATCCTTAGCTGTCATGCTCTCCTTAAATGAATCTGGTGCTAAAATAAATTTCATATTATTCACCTCTAAATAAAATTATTGTAACTCCCTTAAATTTAACTAAGAGAGTTACTAACCTTTTACACTAATTCAAAGTATATATTATCTACTTTATTTTTACTACAATTTAACTTGCTAAAATCTTCTATATCCTCTAGTACATCTTCCTTAAGATTAACCTTCTTAAAGTTACTTCCTTTAATGCTAAACTGAACCTTCTTTTCTGAATCTGTTCCATTGAAATATCTAAGAACTAAGCCTTTTTTATTTTCAGCCTTCTTTAATACACTTAAAGTCACATTATCATTCTCTTCTTTTAATAGAGAGTAATTATATGGAGTTTCAAAGTCTACAGAATTTAGTTTCATAGCATTGTGAGGCATTTTATTGTAAGTATACACTGGAGTTAAGTATTCTTTTGCAACTCTTGACACCTTATCTTCCCTAGATACATATGGATATATTCCAAATTCTAAACTTACTTTTCCAAGCATTTGTGAGTCAGGAGTTTCTAATTTAATTCCTGATGGTCTTCCAGGTCTTCTATACATTTCTTCTTTACCAAGGAAGCCTACCCCTCTAAATAAAGTTATGGCTATTGTATCATAATCTTCTCCAACTATTTCATACTCTCTAGTACTATTAGTTAATACAGCCATTCCTCTTTCTTCATTCTTTAAAGTTACAAATGAAAGCATTGGATAAATAGAATCTGGTCTTTCATCCCAGTTTTCCTCTTCCCATACATCCATAGCACCATCATATACATCTCTTTTTATAACTCCAAATTGATTATCAGAGAATGAGAAATTAGATTTTATTCCAGTTGGAATGTATGCTCTTACTCTATGATCTTTTGCTCTATTATCTATATCCATCTTAACATTTAAATATGGACTGCAATTATCAACCTTAACAATTATTGATATATCCATAGAACCATCAATTTTCTTATGCTTTCTGCTATCTAAATCCTTTGGTACATCTAAAGTATAGTTAATAGCTATCTCACTGCTATTTTTATAAGTGTTTATACTGTAGTTACACTTAACTAAATCACTCTTAACAATAAAATCATCCTCTAATGGTGAAAAATCATATTCATCTCCGTCATCTGCACCATCTTCTATTAAAAGTACATTTTCATATAATGTGTTTGTATCTTTATGTAGTATGTTTAATGACCCGTTTTCATTTACAGTTATATTAAAATACTTATTTTCAATCTTATCTGTTTTCTTACCTTCTTCAGAATTTATAACTCCTTCTGCTTCTTTAATTAAATAAGTCTTATATCCCATTGAAGGAACAACATCCTTTAATTCAATAGTATATCTTACAAAAGGATCATAGTTTCCATAGTGAACAATTTGTCTATCAATTAACCCTGCATCAACTACTTCTTTATTTATAACTTGGAAATCATATTCTTCCCCATCCTCACCAATAAGGTTGAAGTTTTTCATCTTTGTAATGATTTCGCCTTTAACTACAACTTCCCTTTCATATGGAAGAAGATTAAATGCTGTTAATTTATCTAACGCTATATCTTTGCTCATAGCATCAACTATAACTCTCATATAGAAATCTATTAATCTATCTACCTTTTCTTCAGCTAAGAAAAATCTATTCATTATCTCTTTATGAACCTTATCAGAACAACAACATCCTATAGAATCATGAGCATGGTTTTTCATTATCTCTTTCCAAATAAGCTCAATTAGCCCTGAATGATATTCAAAACCTAATGAATAAGCAAGTGAAGCTAAAGGTTCTAATATATTAGTTATTTTATTTTCTATCCTTGTATTAGCAGCCTTAATATCCATTCTTGTTGAAAAAATACTTCTATGAACTCTCATATACTTTCCATCTAAGAATTCCCCTCTTAATGTTGGTAAATTCTTTTCTTTTTCTAGCTCTTCAAATACCTTTTCATATCTGCTTAAGAAGAAATCTCTTTCTGGATATAATTCCTTTAACTTTTCTAATATCTCAAATATATTCTTTTGTATAGGCATTTGATCATGACCATTTGGAAGTATAATATTTTCTGTTGTAGCTCCCTTATCTAGTACAGGAAAATACTTATCCATCCTCTTCTTAAGATCATCCATATTACTTGGTAAATACTTTCCTATTGCATATCCTAATGGGAATAATTGAGTTAGTACTTTAGAATCCCCTTCACCTTCCCAGTAAAATTCAGTTTTATCTGTTCCCATTCTTTCAGAAACACCTCTCCAGAATATAGAACGATTTATTCCAAATCCATTTAATATTTGTGGCATTTGAGCAGATTGTCCAAAAGAGTCTGGAAGGTATCCTATCATCATAGCATCACCAAATTCTTCACAATCCTTTAATCCATATAGCAGATTTCTAGTTATAGATTCTCCACCTACAACCATTTCATCTGTTTGAGTATACCAAGGCCCTATTATTAATCTGCCTTCTTTAACTAATTTTTTTACTCTTTCTTTATTTTCTGGCTTTGCCGCAAAATAATCTTCTAATATAGCTGTTTGTCCATCCAATACATAATTAGGGTAGTTAGGATTATTTTCTAACATCTCCATTATTTCTTCCATATTATTAACTAAAAGAATTCTTGACTCTTCCGTTGTAAAATACCATTCTCTATCCCAATGCATATGGGGCACAACATGAACTTTTTTACTCATTTATTACACCTCTTGCTCTGATTTAACTTTATATTTTTCCATGATATAGCTTTGCGAGAGGAAATTCCTCTCGCAAAATATTATTTTAAAAGTCCTTGCTTTTTAAGTTTCATTTTTCTTGTTATTACTAATAATATTGCTGATATAATTGCTCCAAGTATTGCTGCACCAAGCCATACAGCTATATTCATTAACATAGTTGAACCATCTTTAAGCATAAATATTGAGAATATACCTGCTCCTGGAACATCAAGTCCTATGTTAAACATTGCTACTAAAGCACCAGTTACTGCTGAACCTGCACATAATGAAGGAATTACTCTTAATGGGTCTTCTATCATAAATGGAATAGCACCTTCTGTAATACCTGCTAGTCCTAAAATCCAAGTTGACTTACCTATTTCTTGTTCTTCTTTATTGAAATACTTCTTAGCTAATAAAGTAGCAAATGTTACACCAAATGCTGAAACCATTTTTACTGATGCAAAAGCTGCATATGGCATTATAATTCCATCAGTCATTGCACCTACACAGAAAGTATAAGCTGCTTTATTAACAGGACCACCAAGGTCAAATGATACCATGATACCAAGTATTGCACCTAAAAGTGCTGCATTTGTTCCTCCCATAGAACCTAACCAATCAATTAATGTTTGGTTTAATGCTGCTACAGGTTTACCAACTACAAAGAACATAAGTGTTGAAACTAATAATGTACCAAATACAGGGTATACCCAGAAACTAACGAATCCTGCTAAAGTACCTTTTGCTGGTATATACTTCTTAAATAATTTAATTGCATAACCTGCTAGGAAACCTCCAAGCATACCACCTAGGAATCCACCGTTTATCATATTAGCTGCTATACCAGCTGCAAAACCTGGTGCTAAACCTGGCTTATCAGCAATTGAGTATGACATGTATGCAGATAATACAGGAACCATTATTGTTCCAAGTAAATTACCACCTAGCTTACGATACATCCAAATCCAAGAACCATCTGTTTCATATAGTTCTTGTAATCCAAAACCTTGAGATACTAATACCGCGAAAGCTAGAATCATACCTCCTGCAACTATTAAAGGAATTATATGAGATATACCTGTAAGAATTGACTTCTTAGCCTCTTCTCTAAATGAAACTTTTTCTTCATCATCAGAAGTTTCTACATATTCTCCTTTTCCTTTGTTTTCTGCTGCCTTAAGTGCCTTTTCTATAAGTCCCTTTGCATCCTTTAAAGGAGTAGCCACCTTAGCTCTTACTGTAGGCAAATGTGAATATCTTTCTTCATTTTTTACAGCTACATCCACTGCAAATATAGCAGCATCTGCATTTTTTAATTGTTCTTTTGTATGTCTATCTTCTATACCGTTAGCTCCTTGTTTTTCAACATAAACAGCTACTCCCATTTCTTTACCTGCATTAACTAAAGCTTCTGCAGCCATATAAGTATGTGCAATTCCTGCAGGACAAGCTGTTACAGCAACGATTGATTTTTTAAACTTACTTATATCTATATTTTCTTTTATAATTTCTTTATCTAAATTATTGTAAAGTTCTTTCTTGCTCTTTGAATTCTTAAGCAAATCTTTATAAGCTGGATTTGCTATTCTTGTAGCAAGCTCTGCTAATAGTTGAATATGAGTTGAACCTGCTTCTTCAGTTGGTATAGCTAATAAGAATACAATTTCAACTTCATTATTCTCATCTATACTTTCCCAGTCTTTCATAGGTTTATTTAGAATTGCTACTGCAAATGATGCTTCTTTTACAGAATTAGATTTTCCATGAGGAACAGCTAGTCCACCTTCAAAACCTGTAGGAGAAAGTTTTTCTCTTTCTAATACATCTTTAAAAAATGCTTCTTTAGATGTAATCTTTCCTTCTTCATATAATTTTTCAACTAAGTGCTTAATAACATCCTCTTTTTTGTTTAAATCTAGACCAATTGAAATAAGTTTCTCATTTGTTAGATTTCTTAAATTCATTTTTATTCCTCCCATTCATATTCAACAAATCCGATTTGCTCAACGTTTACAAACTTATATTATCAAAAAAAAACAAGAAGAATTGATTCTTCTTATTTTTACACAAATATTTTCTTTTCTTTAATACATTGTGTATTTATACACAATTATAATCTTTCCATAAAGCTTCATTTATGATTCTTATAATAAGCATTATTCCTACTCTATCTGGAGCATTATATTTATGTATCTCAACTCTAGGTGCCCAAAAGAAAATATTTATATCAGCAACATCCATAAGTGAATTCTTATTAAAATGAGTCATGCTAACTATACTTGCATTTCTTTCTTTTGCAATTTTGCACACATCTAATATCTGTTTGCTTTCACCACTTACACTTATAGCAATAAACAAATCCTTATCATCACAATTTTCTGCAGCATACATCATATCGTGTCTATGATTAAAATACTCAGCTTTTATTCCAATGCATCTTATATTCTTTGCAAACATCTCACAAAAATATATTGAATCCCCAATTCCTACGAAGTATACATTTTTAGCTTCTTTTATTTGGCTTACTAATTTATCAATTATTTTATTATCTAAAATATCTAAGGTTTTTTTAATTGTATCAGGAATTAGTTCTAGA
The DNA here is from genome assembly GCF_018372875.1 of Clostridium sp. Lineage (GTDB taxonomy): Bacteria > Bacillota > Clostridia > Clostridiales > Clostridiaceae > Clostridium. The sequence continues at coordinate 146,996 of NZ_JAHAIF010000002.1, forward strand.
TTTTTAAATGTCTCTCCTTTTAATTCACCAGTCTTTCCTTCAAGCTCTGCACGTAATGAAAACTTTAAATCTGAAAAACCTTTATAACCTAGCTTCTTAGATAATCTTACTATAGTATTAGGTACAGTAAATAAATCTTCAGCTACTTTCTGAACAGACTGATTTACAAATCTATTATAATCTTCTCGTATATAATCTACTACTTGATCATCTGTATCCGTTAATCTTAACTCATTTAATAAAACTCTCTCCTCAAAGTTCATGACTCCACTCCTATTTTTTCTCTTGTTCAATACTTTGAGGATAGCATTTTTACTTAGCTTTCGCAAGGTCCACGGATATTCATATATTTATTTCTTTATATATTTAAAACAATACATTATCTATTTTTTAAGGTCTCTATCCATTTACTAAAATACTTTCTATGTTGGTTCTCTACCCATTGAGAAACTAAAAGATAAGTTCTTCCATAAGCTTTTATTGGAGTCTTGTAGTATCTACCATATCCTCTTTCATCTCTCTTAGCCTTATCAACCTCTTCTTCACTTGCATCATTACTTATTTCTTTTAATACAGGATAATTAGAATTTAGGGCCTTTTTAGAATATTTCTTATCCTTTAGCCTTTCTACTTCTTCAAAAGGTATTAATTCTTTTTCTATAAGATCAAATAAGGTGTCTTTAATATATTTTCCTATTTTTTTCTCTTCCTTGCCCTCTACTACATCCTTTACTTTAGTTTCTTTTGTTTCTTTTGCTTCTTCAATTGGTACTAATGCATACTTTGGTTCGTAATCAACTATTAAGTATATATTACTGCATTTATTTATTAACTCTCTTATTCTCTCTGGTTCTTTAAAATCTCCTAATGAAATAAATTGCTTTTCAAATGAATACATAAAACTTTTCTCCTTAAAATTATTCTTATAGCTTATGTATATGTTTGTTTTGTAAGATTTATGGATATTTGTTTTGTTTGTTCCGTGGCAGGGTTCATGTATATTTATTTTGTTTGTTCCGTCGCAAGCTCCAAGTCACACCAAAATAAATATACATTTCCCTCCGTACTGAAGGTAAGGAAATTATAAAATTATTATCTTTGTTCTTATAATTTTTTTATTTTAAAATATCATCATAACTCTGAATTGTACCAAATGAGAATTTTATATTTTCCTTTTTCATAGCAATCTCAATCTCAATCTCAAAGAAAACTCTCTAAGGCAGCCTTTTTGCTGCATATTTATATATTTTTATATTTGTTTCTTTATGTATTTATATATTTAAAACAATACATCCATATGGAATTATAATCCATAAATCATTTATAATATAATTATAAGGTGTGATAGATATTTATTTTGCTCGTTCCGTCGCGGGGTTCATGTATATTTATTTTGTTTGTTCCGTCGCGGGCTCCAAGTCACATCAAAACAAATATCCACCCCACTCCTACTAAAGGTAAGGAAATTATATTTTTTTATCATTAACTTTATAAATTGTAATAATAACTTTAATTTATAGCTAATTAAAATTTTATATTTTTCAGCGCACTCTGGCTTTTGGAAATGCATGTGAGCAAAAGAACTTGTTTAACGAAAGGGGAATAATTATTTGAAAAAGAAAATTGCATATATAATATTATTTATAATTTTAATTTGTGAACTTATTACTTATAAATATCAATATTACTTTATAAATTCTTCTTATTACTTGTTTATTAATTCAATTATATTTCTAATATTTCTTAAATTAGTAAATAATAAGACCTTTACCAAAGTGGGTGTTATGTTAATAATACTAACGATTCTTTGTACTGTAATTCTGAATAATCCTACATATAATTATCTTATACAAAATGATAAGTTAAATTCTTCACTAATTGTAACAGAAACTTCATCATTTAATGGTAAATTTCAGTATAGCTTTTTTGAAAAACATTTTCATTTTCTTAAAAAGCCCATACCAAAAGCTTATTTTGTGTCATCATATAAAATTGATATGGATAAGGATATTCAGTGGTTAGATAAAAATACAATTCAAATTAAATCTATTCCAGATTTAACACTAAACTTAAACTAAACTTCCATAGCATTAAGCTACCTAACTAAAATTCTATGTTTATATTCTAAAAGTAAAAGGTTGAAGAAAACTTCAACCTTTTATTAGCTTTATGCTCTTTAAACAACAACATATTCCCTGTTGTTGTTTTTTATGTGTTAGTCCCTTTATATATCCATATATTTATTGTAAAACTCTTTATATACTCTATATTTGTTGGTGTTTTTAGTATGCTCTAATGCTTTTGTTGAAAGCTCCTTCCAATCTAAAGAATAGACATTTTTTAAATCCTTTACCTCATTCATTTCTTGGGCTAAATTCTCATTATCATAAGGATACAAGAAAACCACATAATCTTTATCCCCTTTTATATATGAAACATTTCTATATAGTTGATAATTGAAATAGAACTTGTCCTTATCATTAACTAATTCTTTTAAATGCATACTTTCATCTAACTGCTTCATATAAACATCAGTAAATTTATGTTCATACTTTTCAGGTAGCTTATTAGTTTCCTTACTTTTACTGATTTTTCCAAAGCCTTGTTCAGTATATTTAACTTCAAAATATATTTTTTCTCCTGTTATAAGCTCTATAAAGAAATCAAAGGTTGTCCCATCCTTTCCTTTTGGATCTCCATATTCAAATTTTGAAAATATTATCTTTGTGTGATCTGGAATATTAATATTTAGAGTATCTTTTAAAATATCAATTAGTAAATTGTCTTTCATTATTGGCTCAAAAAAGTTTATACACATAATTTGAGATGAATTTAAATGGTGCGAATACATGTGATAATGTATATCTTTAGGCTGATTAACTCCTAAAAGAAAATTTAATGGCCTAAATCCACTTGGTAATATATGTCCATATTCCTTATTTTGATAAAGTCCATTTTTTACACAACCTAAGGAGTTTAACTTGTACTCCTTTAAATGATTTAATACTTTTTCTTTATAATCTTGATATCTCATAAAAGCCCCTCTTTCTTAAAGCATAATTCTTTCTCCACTTATATCATAGCACTTTTTGTAAACGAAATCATTACTTATTAAAAAAGGTGGAGTGGATATTTATTTTGCTTCTGCCTTCATAAGAGAAGACATTAAACAGGCACCCTTAGCCCCTGCTTCTTTAACTAAATTTATATTATATTTTGAAATTCCACCTATAGCATAAACAGGTATATTCACAGCTCTACAGATATTCTCTAAAAAACTTACCCCCCTTGGTTCTAAGTCCTTTTTACAATCTGTTTGAAATATATGACCTGCTGTAATATAAGTTGCTCCAAGGGCTACTGCTCTTTCCCCTTCCTCTAGTGAATGAATAGATACTCCTACCTTTTCAAAATTCCTTACTTCATTATGATGTTTTTCTAACATTGGAAGGGATAGATGAATTTTGCTTTGGCCTAACCTTTTAGCTACACCTACAAAGTTATGAAGAATACACTCCTTATTGTACTTTTCACATATTCTAAGGACATTCTTAGCTAAATTATAATACTCCTCTTCACTAAGATCCTTTTCCCTTAAAATAATTGAATCCACCTCTGATTTTGCCAAAGCTTCAAGTTTTTCTAAAAAATCAATATGGCATAACTTCCTATTAGTAACAGCAATTATCTTAAACATATAAATAATCACTCATTACAGGCTGTAGACCTTTTTCAACTATTGCTTTATAAACCTCATCTACAGTACGCCCATCTGATATTTCAAATTGTTCATCACCCTTATTTTCTCCTGTGTGACCTCCAATTCCAACATCAACCCCAGCAGAAATCTTAGTTGCTGCAATATCTATAATATTATCTCTAAACCTTGCACACTCCCTACTTGAAATTGTTATATTTGCTGAAGGAATAAGCAATCTATAGGCAGCTATTATTTGTAATAATTGAGGCTCATGTACATCTTTAGGGTTAATTTTATCATTATTAATTATTGGACGTAACCTTGGACATGAAAAAGCAATTTCAGCATGAGGATACTTTCTTTGAAGCATATATGCATGCATTCCTGTTGCAAAGGCATCCTTTCTAAAATCATCTAGCCCTAAAAGTGCTGCAAAACCTACTCCCCTTATTCCACCCATTATTGCACGTTCTTGTGCATTGAATCTATAAGGGAATATTCTCTTATGACCTTCTAAATGTAGAGTTTCATACTTATCAGAATTATAAGTTTCTTGGAATACAGTAACAAAATCTGCACCACATTCATGAAGATAAGCATAATCCTCAGAGTTCATTGGATAAACCTCAAGACCTATTACCTTAAAGTACTTACGTGCTATTTTGCAAGCCTCTCCTATATATTTAACATCAGACATACTTGGACTTTCACCAGTTAAAATTAAGATTTCTTCAAGTCCTGTATCTGCAATTATTTTCATTTCATTTTCTATTTCTTCTGCATTTAACTTAGCACGATGAATCTTATTGTAACAGTTGAAACCACAGTAAATACAGTAATTCTCACAATAATTAGATATATACAGAGGAGTAAACATATATATTGAATTTCCAAAGTGCTTCTTTGTTTCTATTTGTGCTTTTATTGCCATTTCCTCTAAAAATGGAAAAGCAGCTGGAGATAGCAATGCCTTAAAATCATCTAAATTAATACTATCCTTATTTAAAGCTCTTTTTACATCCCCTTCAGTATAAGAATCATAGTCATAAGAGTTCATTTCAGATATTACCTTATTAAAAATATCATGTTCTATTATTTCCATTCCAAGGGTATATTCCATATGATTTGTTCTTTCTCTCATGTTAATCCCCTCCTACTTTTCTAAAAATCCTGTTAATGGAGATGAAGCAGAAGCACCCTTATGTAAAACACGTCCAAGGCCTGCTATGTATGCTTCACGTCCTGCCTCAATTGCTTTCTTAAAGCTTTGTGCCATTAATGGTATTTTGCCTGAAGTTGCTATTGCAGTATTAGCCATAATTGCATCTACCCCTAATTCCATAGCTTCACAAGCTTGAGAAGGTGAACCTATTCCAGCATCAACTATTATAGGTAAATCTATTTCTTCTACTAAAATTTTAATAAATTCCTTTGTACATAATCCCTTATTTGAACCAATTGGTGCTGCAAGTGGCATTATTGCAGAAGCTCCAGCATTCATTAAATCCCTTGCTACATTTAAATCTGGATACATATAAGGCATAACTACAAAGCCGTCTTTAGCTAAAATCTCTGTAGCCTTTATTGTTTCATAATTATCTGGAAGCAGGTATCTACTATCTCTTATAACTTCAATCTTTACAAAATCTCCACAACCTAGCTCCCTTGCAAGCCTTGCTATTCTTACTGCTTCTTCAGCATTTCTTGCACCAGATGTATTAGGTAATAAAGTTACCCCCTTAGGAATATAGTCTAAAATATTTTCTTTTCCACCATTATTAACACGTCTTAAGGCAAGAGTTATTATTTCTGCACCAGCATTTTCAACAGCTGCTTTAATTAAATCAAGAGAATACTTACCTGAACCTAAAATAAATCTTGAATTAAACTCATGTCCACCTATAATTAATTTATCATCTCTATTTTCCATTTAACTTACACATCCTTTTCCTCTAAAATTAATCTTAAAATCATATTAGCCTGATGGCCAGCACATATAGTTACACGTGGTGCCATTAAGCCTCTACCAATCCTTGCTGATGTTTCTCCATCTCCACAAAGATAAAAATCATTGGTTATTTTTCTTGTTTTTATTGTGTTACTACTTTCAAATCCAGCCATACCAGAGGATGCAACAACCTTTTTTCCTGGGAAATATTGTAAGATACTATTAACTAACAAAGCTTTTCCCTCTGGATTATCAAAGGCCTCACATACTATATCATCATCTTTAAAAAGACTTTCTAAATTTTCTTCTGTTACCTTAACCCTATCTACTATTACTTCCACAAAAGGGTTTATTTCTGATATTTCCTTCTTTAAAGCCTCTGTTTTAAACATTCCTAAATGAGATATTTTATACTGCTGCCTATTTAAATTGCTGGGTTCAACTACATCAAAATCAATTAAATGTAAGGTTCCAACTCCAGTTCTAGCTAAACTTATTGCTATATTAGATCCCAAACCTCCAAGGCCTGCAACTGCTACCCTTGATTTCTTTACTTTTTCATGAACCTTTGGAGTATGTCTTGCACAAAGCATATGCTCAAAAACTTCTTTTGAAGGAAGCTTTCCCTTCTCAATAAATGTTACTTCACTATTTTCATGTAATTCTACATCATCATTTGTAGCAAAGCCTTCAATTATTGTTACTATATTATCCTTGCTTCCATAATACTCTCTTTTTAGTTCATAAAGAGTTTTACAATTAGTATCTATAGCTTGTCCATTTAATACTATTTTCATCTTTAGCCCCCTCCTACAAAGGTTACAACTTCTAAGGTATCATTTTCTTTTAAAATAATACTTTGATAATCCTTTTTTCTTGCTATTGCTCCATTTAATTCAACAGCAATTCTAGTAATTTCATATCCTTCATTACATAGGAATTCATTTAATGTCTTACCTTCATATCCATTAATAATTTCACCATTTACCTTAATCATCTTATCCCTCCTTTTTTAAAATAAAAAAAGGTATCACGAAGAAATGACACCCTTGGTGGTGTCCCCCTTCGTGATACCTTAATCACTCTGTTAATATAATAACACATTTTGCATTCTATGTAAATATATCCATTATTTAATTATGTAATTACTTTCCTCTATCGCTTTTACAGTATGATGCTTTTCAAAGTAATCTATTATAAGTTCACTCATCTCTTTTGTAATTTCCTTTACTACCTCTGCCCCTTCATAAGATGGGTAAATTGAAGTATTAGTTGCACGATAGTTATTCATAACCACTGTATAATATTTATCTAAATCTATTTCTTTTCCATCTTTCTTTATAGAAACAACTCTATCATAGAAATCTCTTGATAAATCTATTTCATAAGTTAATCCCCCAAAAGTGTCATAGTTGTAATTTTGCACCTTTGGAACTAAAAACTCTTCATTTATTTCTACCTTACCATCATTAACAACAAAATAAGTAGCGCTCTTTTCCATTGCTTCCTTAAACTTATCACCTCTTACCTTAAGAACCATCATTGTATTAGGGTAAGGGTAGTTAATTAGTACATCTCTAATAGAAACATTTCTTTTAAAACCAATAGCACTATCAAATAGTGATAAAACAGAGAAATCAGCACCTGATTCTTCTAATTGCACTTGATGTAAGAAGTTTATAAAAGGATGCCCTTTTAATCTTCCTTCAAATATATCATCCATTAAAATATCCTTATCAAACTCCCCAATTTCCTTATCTAAGTACTCTTGAAGTTCCCCTTCTACCTTTGTAAAAAGACTTTCTAAGTCTGGATTAATATCATCAGTTAATTTACTAACATCCACTAATTCAAAGGTAGTTTCTTTTGTTTCTGTATCAAAAATTATCTTAGTAAAGTTTTGACCATTATTTAAAGGTTGAGTACAAACTACTCCCTTAATTTTAGTAGCAAAGGATCTGTGTTGATGTCCACTTAAAATCATATTTATAGAGTCATAAGTTTCTAATAACTCGCTTCCTTGATTTTCTTTATTTAACTTCTCAGTAGGAGTCATATTCTCATCTAAACTCTTTTCAAATCCACCATGATAACAAACAATAATATAATCTGCTTTTTCTTTTAGCTCTTTTTCATATTTTCCATACATCTCAACAGGATTTAAGAATTTAATTCCCGCAATGTTTTTTTCTTGTTCCCAGTTTGGTATAAAGGAGGTTGTAAGACCTATACACCCTATTTTAAATCCATTAAAATCAAATATTTTATATGGTTTTGACTTAAAGGCTAATCCTTCAATATTAGCATTAATAACTTTTTCTGAAATAGGAGTATAAGCTTTAGTTAAATAATCTAACCCATAGTTAAATTCATGATTACCAAGGACATAGGCATCATAACCTATTTTTTCTAAACATTGAACTATAGGGTTCACCTCAGGATTCTTCTTTGATAAATAATGAGTTAGGGAAGAACCTTGAACTAAGTCTCCGCAATCTATAGTTAATGAAGCATCATAATTTTTCTTATCCTTTAATATATAGCTTCCTATTTTAAGTATTCCTAATTGCTTTTCAGTTACATAATTAGTTGGATAAACAAATCCATGTAAATCGCTTGTTTGATATATAGCAATCTTCATAAAAAACCTCCTATTTACAAAAGGGCTGTATCTCTATTGATACAGCCCTAAATTATTTTATTCCCAGATTGATTTTAAAGTAGTCTTAAATCCTTCTAGAGTCTTAGTTACATCAGCCTTATCTGGTTCAGCTAATACACTTTCCATTACTGTACCTGCTTCACGGTATGCAGCATCTGCACCTGAAACAACTGGATTAGTGTAAAGATTCTTAGTTGCATCTGAAAGTATTGGAGCTATTAAGCTTCCTGAATTTTTGTATTCTTCAGAATCAATAGCACTTTGTCTTGCAGGCATATATCCAGTTTGAGAAGCCCAAGTAATTTGGTTTTCTTTAGTTGTTAAGAACTTTAAGAACATGTATGCTGCAGTCTTTTGTTCAGCTGTAGCACTTGAGAATACATATAAATCTGTTCCTTGTTGTAATGAAGCGTTTGTTGGGTATGGTGCAGCTCCTACTTCAAACTTGTCACCAACACCTTGTTTAACAAAGTTTTCACCAGCATTTGAACCAACGTACATAGCTACAGTTCCATTACCAAAAGGTCCTGATAAATAGTTGTCTGTTCCTGCAATTCTGAAGTAACCTTCTTTAACACCTTCTAAGTAGTAGTTAACAGCCTTAGCTGATGCTTCATCTGTTACATCAAAGTTTGCATCAAAAGTCTTTCCTTCTGACTTTAAGAAAGTTGTATAGTAGTTGTTTAATGAATCAAATCCTGCACCAGCTATACCCTTCTTTTCTTTGATAGTCTTAGCAACTTGAACTAATTCATCGTAAGTTGTTGGAACCTTTAATCCTAGTTCATCAAGTAAAGTTTTGTTGTACCATAAAACTTCTGTAGACTTGTTAAAAGGCATTCCATAGATTTTTCCATCAATTTTAACTGCTTCTCTAAAGCTTGGTAATATGTCTTCATAGTTATCAAACTTTAAAGTTTCATTTTCAATATATGGAGTTAAATCTTCAACTAAGTTATCCTTTATTGGGTTGAACATCCAGTCAGGATAAGCTTGAGTCATTGTTGGTAAATCCTTAGGACTTGCAACTGTTGCAGTTATCTTTTGTTGTAAATCCTTATAACTTGATTGGTTTTGTAAAGTTACCTTTATGTTTGGATTTTCTGCCATAAACTTATCTGTTAAGCTTGTAAGAGTTTTTTCTAAATCTCCATTCATGGCATGCCAGAAAGTAATTTCCACTGGCTCTTTAATTTCAGTTACTATATCTGCGCTTGATGTGTCATTTCCTTTTGATCCACATCCAACCATAGCAGCAGACATAAATACTAGACCTAAAGCTAATAATCTTTTAAATTTCATGGTCTTCCCTCCGCATACTTATATTGTTTGTTTTTTCTCTGGTAATAGTCTATCGCCGTTTTCATTATAAAGTTTCTCTGGACGATATGAATGTATAGGCACTAAAAGCTTAGGCTTAATTAAGTTAATTATCTTAATTAAGTCATTTGGATGAGCATGACCACTACAAGAAGTTCTTACAAATTCAATTTTGTGTGATTCAATATTGTTTATGAACTTCTCATAAGCTGGATCAAAATCACCTAATGGAACAGCATTAGAGTGAATATAAATTCCACCTTCCTTAAGTTTATCTATATGTTCTAAGGCAAGAGTATCTAATTGCCAGAAGAAAGCACCTTGGTCATTTAAAAGGGTATCAAAATCAATTTTATAAGCTTCATCTAATCCATAATCTTTATCATCTAATTGATAGTAGTATGATTGATATCCAGTTGCTTCTTTAACTACATAAGAATAATAAGCATCTAAAACAACCTTTCTTGGATTAGTTTCTATTATGTTTTTAATTCTTTCAATATTAGAAATATAATAATTGAAAGTTATTTGTTTGTCTGGATTGTTCTTAACAATTTCATTAATCTTATCTAATAATTCTGGTTCATTAGATATTTCTCTATCACTTACATCTTCATCAAACTCTTGGAATGATACTGAAACACCTTCAATTAAAAGAACATCACAGCCTTCACTTTCCTTACAGAAGTTTAATGTATCATTTTCTCTATATCCATGTAATCTAATATCACCAGTATAAGATATAACTAAATCAGGAGTTTTTATAAGTAAACCTGAGGCTCCATAAGCATCATGGTCAACAGGCATTACCTTTACTTCAATGTCTCCTACTCTTATTACTTCATTTTCTTTAACACCAATTATGTCTCTTGTGTTCTTTCCTTCTTTAACATGAAGAGGGAATAAGAAATCATCATTAATATTTAAAGTGTTTAATAAAGACTTTGTTCCTTCTAATGTATATAAAGGAATTGAAGGATTTAAATAGTTAACTATCTTTGAATGATCTAAGTGAACATGTGATAGGAATACTGCTGTATTCTTAAAACTATCTTCCTTTGATTCATATCCCTTTAAAGGAATTCTTGGATCATACATATTATTTAAATAAGGAACTAACCCTTCATCTAATAATCCTTGTAAGTCTGTTGGTTGCACTGGTGCCTTTGGGTTATATTCACTACCAAAGTCAAAGAAGATATGACTATCTTCATATGCAATTTCTATAATTGTTCCACCTATAGTTAAAATACCATTGTGGAAGGTAATCTTCGTTTTCTTATCCTTTAACGCCACTCTTAACAACTCCTCTGATAATCTGCTTTCTAAATATTAAATATAAAATTAATATTGGAACTATAGCTATAGTTGAAGCAGCCATTTGTAATTGAACATTTGTACCACTTTCAGTAGTAAAGGCACTTAACCCATTACTTAATAATCTCATTTCCTTACTATTTGTAACTAATATTGGCCATAAGAATGAATTCCAACCACTTATAAAACTTAAAATTGACATTGTAAATATAGCTGGCTTACCTAATGGAACTAAAATTCTTCTTATAAATTCTAAGTCTCCACATCCATCTACCTTTGCTGCCTTATAATAAGATATTGGAATGCTAGTTAAATACTCTTTTAAATAGAATATATAAAATACGCTTGCAAGTGATGGAACTATTAAAGCTGTATATGTATTTAATAATCCAAATTGTGCAATTGTTTGATAATTTGTAAATACTGTAACTTCGTATGGAACCATTAATAAAGCTGCCATACATAGAACTAAAACATTTTTAAATCTAAATTCTAACTTAACTAAAGCAAAAGATGCTAATATAGAAGTTAAAACTGTACCTATTGTTGATACTCCTGCAACTAAAATTGTATTAAAGAAATATCTAACAAAAGGCGCTTGTTTCATTGCTTCTGAGAAGTTACCCCAGTTGAACTTTTCAGGAATCAATGTTGGTGGTATACTTGTTGCCTCTTGGTATGTCATGAAACTTGCTAGAATCATATATACAAAAGGGAACAACGTGATTAATGCCATTATAAGAATGAATGTTTTTGACAAAACTGAATTAAACTTTTTCATCTCTTCACCTACTTAGATATTCTTTTTAATATACGATTTTGAATTAATGTAAACAATAGAATTAGTATAAATAAGATAACTGCTGCTGCCATACCTTGACCATATCTATTTTCTACATAGAACTTATTAAAGATATAGAATACTGCTGTAGTTGCACTATCTGCTATACCTGCTTTTCCATTGAATACAGAGTATACCTGTGCATATACCTTAAATGCATTAATGAAGTTAACCATTAATAAGAATGTAATAATTGGTATCATTTGAGGTAAAGTTATTCTGAAAAATTGTTGCATCTTAGTTGCTCCAAACATGTCTGCAACCTTGTAATAACTATCATCAATATTTCTTAAACCTGAAAGAAGTATTATTATATTAAATGCAAGTCCTGACCATATACCAAATATAATTAATGTAATCATACTCATTGATGGATCATCTAAGAAATTAAATGGTCCTACATTAAATAATCCTAATATATAGTTAACGAATCCATACTCTCCATTTAATAAATATCTAAATACAACCCCTACCGCTATAACACTTGTTAAATAAGGTATAAAGAAAATTGTTTCAAATATATCTTTATGCTTAATCTTTTCATATATTGTAACTGCAATAAACATTGAAATAATTAATCCAACTGGTACAACAACAAAGGCATAAAGGGATGTATTACCTATTGCTGTATGGAATTTTGGATCTGTTAATACTACTTCAAAATTCTTAAATCCATTAAACTCTAAGTTATTTAATGTACCTTTTTGTAAGGACATTATAAATGTTCTGATTAATGGGAATACGCTAAATACTCCTATTACTATTAATGCAGGCAGTAAGAAAAACCATGCCTGTGGTGAATTCTCGGCTCTATACTTTAACTTTCTCATTTTAATACACTCTAACTCCATTCTCTTGGAATATGTATATACTATTGTAGTCAATTTCAAATCCTAACTCATCACCTTGAGATACATTACGAGTAATATCAGTAATTGACTTAGCATGAATATCATTAGCATTGAAATTTACTATACAATCTTTCCCTATTAATTCTACTGATTCAACCTTAGCCTTGAATAATGGATTTTCACTTAATTCAAAGTACTCTGGTCTAATTCCTACAAAGTACTTACTTTCATTTAATTCACCCTTGAATCTATCTTTCTTTAGTAAACTTAAATCAATTGTAAAATCTTTTGATTTAAGAGCATTACCTTCCTTCTCCATTTCAAAGATGTTTATAATTGGGTTACCCATGAACTTTGCAACAAAAAGATTTGATGGTTCTAAGTAAAGATTTTGAGGTACATCAAATTGTTGTACTATACCTTCATTCATTAACACTATTCTGTCACTTATTGATAAAGCTTCTTCTTGGTCATGTGTAACAAATACAGTTGTTATACCAATTTCCTTTACAAGTCTTCTGATTTCTTCTCTAATCTTTAATCTTAATCTTGCATCTAGATTACTTAATGGTTCATCTAGTAAAAGAATCTTAGGATTTTGAACTAGCGCTCTTGTAATAGCAACTCTTTGTTGTTGTCCACCAGACATTTCCCCTGGCTTTTTGTTAGCAAGCTCTTCTATACTTGTTATCTTCATATATTTTCTTGCGATTTCTTCAGCCTCTTTTTTAGGCATCTTTTTATTTCCAACTGTAAGAGGGAACATAACATTTTCTAAAACAGTCATATGTGGATATAATGCATAGTTTTGGAATACTAAGCCTATATTTCTATCCTTAGGATGCTTATCAATAACTGATTCATTGTCAAACTTGATATCTCCATCTGTTGGATCTAATAATCCAGCTAATAAATTAAGAATTGTAGTTTTACCACAACCACTTGGTCCTAATAAACAAATAAGTTCACCGTCGTTAATTTCGAGATTAATGCTTTTTAAAGCTTCATAACCGTTGTTATAAACTTTTTTTAGATTTTCAATCTGTATCATGTTTCACCTCTAGTAATTTTTAGTTTTCTTTAAGCCTACTGAGTTTTCTTAGTAGACTTATTAAATATCACAAAAACTTGTTACCGAATTGTAACAGTCCTATTCATAATATACTAAATTCAGCATACTTTTACAAGATTATCTCTATTATTTTAACACTTTATAATTATTATTTAACTAATTAATAATATTAATACAGTTTTTCCGATAAATGAACACTTCTTTTAATAAATTTATAATTTTTCAATAATTCAAATAGCACATATAGATATTATTTTACAAATAATTCTTGTCTGTATACTATATATTGATTAATTAGTATACACTAATTAATCACCTCCTCTTATTTTTTATACTTTTTATAACCATTATTATATGAAATTATATTTTTTAAATTCAAAAACAAAAAGAAACTAAAATCAAACTTAATTTTAGTTTCTTGGAAAAATAATATATTCATATTTTATTTACATTTAGGACTTTCTGACATTATTTATTTAATTTTTCTTTATATGTTTCATACCAGTCTGTATTCCATCCTTTTTCATAGCATAACTTATACAATTCTTCCTCATCATTTACTCCCTCTTGAGTAATTATGAAATGAGTATCTTTATTTACAATTAATCCATTCCACATCATTTCTGCAAGCTCTGGAAACATTGCAACACTTCTAATATGGGAAAACTCAGCCTTTTTCTTATCTAAAGGAGCATTAGTTAACTCATCATCTTTTAACTTATAGCTCCTTATTCTTTTATTTTTAAGCTTTTTAACCCTCTGTTCCATTAAATTTTTGGTCTTTAACCTTAATAACTGTATCTCATCACACTCATTTATTTCATTTAATATATCCATTACTAATGATAAATATCTGTTTTTAGGATTTTCTTCCCTTCTTTTTTCAACTATAGATATAATGCTTGACCATAATACATATTCTTCACCTTCATAGGTTGTCTTATATTTTTTATCAATAGTTTCTAATAAATACCTTGCATCCACTTTTGTCTTTACCCTTAATACGGTATGAAGGGTTGAACAATTTATCCAAATAAGCCCTCTACTATCTGGTTTACCACGATTTATTGCATTAATAATCTTTTTAACAGTTGTTTTATCTAATTCCTTTGCTCTTTGAGGAATCTTATAGTTTATATCTTTTATATCAGAATTAAACACTATCAAACTATTATTATTCATTATTTACCATCTTATTATAAATGCTTGTTAATTCTGCCATTGCCTCTTCAGCTCCATCCACTTTGCATACATCAGGATGAATTTTTTTTGCTATTTCCTTATACCATTCCTTTGCTAAATCCTTGTTTATATAATGAGCTTTATATATTTTAAGCTTCTCCATTCTAGAGGAACCTTGAAGTTCTAGTAGATAAAATATATATTTACACCCTTCATTTTTAAAGAATCTTTCTTGGCTGCCCTCCTCTGCCCCATAAAATTCATTGAACATTTTCTTTAAGTTTTGAATTTTATTATATTGGCCCTTCCAGCTGTTACTGCCCATTTTTATAAACCCTTTTAAATCTTTTAATCCTGTTACCTTCTTTATATCCTTATTAATTTCTCTTTTTACATCTGTTAACTTTCCTATAGATTTTAATTCATCTATAGTATTTGCCTCATACCATTTCATATATATTACCCCCCTCATTAATATATATGAAGTGATATTAACTATTTTTCATATTTATTTCTTCATATTAATGATATCGGCCTAGAATATTTATTATCTTGATTTTATATTTTTTATTCTGGTACTATCATAACAACACATTTAGCTCCTTTTACCACATGTGTTGTTGTTGATCCTATCATTCTTATTAATGCACTTTTAGTTGACTTAGTCATTATTATTACATTGGTTTTATCTTCTTTTGCTTTCTTTAATATTTCATCTCCTGCATATCCAAAGGTAAAGTATGTTGATATGGAATATCCCTGCATTCTTTCAGCTGCTTTATTAAGTATCTGTTGGCCAATTTCCTGAGCATCCTTCAGCTCTTCAGCTACTGCCATACCATTAATAAAAACTAACTCTTTAACATTCATTAGGGTAATGTGAACTGAATCCTTAGGAAATATACCTTTAATAAAATCTAGAGAATGCATACTCCTTTCAGTTCCATCAACAGGTATTAAAACTCTCTTCATTTCCATAAATATCTCTCCCTTCAAAATATTATCTGTGTAAATATATAATTCTACAGTGTTATAGAAAATCCCTTTTAAAATTTGAGCTTTACATAGAAAAAACTACCCCTAATTTCTTAGAAGTAGCTCAATTACCTTTAAATATAAATTATTTCTACACCAGAGAAACTAACATTTCCTACTAAGGTTAAGACATTTTCTCCTTTGCCTATTCCTTTATTCTTTTCATCTATTCCCCCCAAAGATATATTAGCATTGCTAACAACAGTCCATGATTTAGGAACATATAATTCTACCCCAGCAAAGTTAACATCTAACCTTACAATAGCTTTTCCACCATTTAGCTTTGCATTATCAAAATATACTGTACTACCACCAAAAGTACATTTTATATCTACTTGTTCTAATGAATCTGAATTTACATATTTAACACTACCAGAAAATAAAGTTTCTAATTTGATATGGCTATCATCTTCTACATCAATAACATTGCAGTCATAATCATGTTTTCTACCATACCACTTCTTTTTCTTAGGAAATATAATTGATAACCCTATGCTTCCTAATGTTGCAGCAATTAATACTGTCCATGGAGTTATTGCAGTAATTCCAAGCTGATCATCAAAAAGTATTCCTATAAATGCTAATGGAAATAAAATACCTGCAAAATTCATCTTAAATATACTTTTAATAATAATTGCAACTAAAAATACTGTACCAACTAAACTAAACAAATTAACACCTGAAAAGTATCCAAGCTTACTAACAATTAATGCTATTGCAGCTATTACAAGAAATAGCCCCCAAAAAACTCTTTCCTTTTTCATTTTATCTCCTCATTTCTAACAACTTAATTTTTAATGGTTTATAATAATATCTTGAAACATAAACCTTTTTATGTGTGTTCTTAAATTCAACAAGACTTGAGGATGTAAGATTTCTAGTTATGGAATAAATATAATTTACATTTAGTATTGTTGATTTGGAAACCCTCATAAAATTATTAGGCAATATTTCTTCTAGCTCATAAAGCTTATATTTAACCTCATAAACATTATTTAATGTGTGTGCACTAATACTTGTTTCTTCTGTTTCAAAAAACAATATTTCATCTAAAGATATATAAAACTGTGTGCTATCTTTATAGAATATTATTCTATTCTTTTTAGATAAAGCATCTTTAATTGCACCTTGAAGATTTTGTATATCTTCATTTAAATTAGCACATCTTATGATAACTTCATCATCTTGAATATTTTCATCAACTTCAATCCTTATTTTCATCTCCTCACACTCCACAATATAAATTATAACTTATGGTACCTTTTTGTAAACAAAAGTAAAACAAGTGGTAATTTTTCAAAAGTAAGTGGTAAGTTTTTTACTCTAAATAAAAAAACTACCTCTAATTTTAGAAGTAGTTTATATTTCTAAGTTGCTTTATAATCTATATTAGCTAACTTTGCTTGTTTACCAATTAACTATTGAAATAATTACATAAGTAATTTTTTTGCCTTATCTACAGGTAAATCCATTGCTTTTGCAACAATCTCTATGTCTACACCTAATTCTAACATTTTCTTTGCATACTGAATTTTACCTTTTTCAATTCCTTGTTCAATTCCCTTCTCAATTCCCTTTTCTATTCCTCTTGCCATTCCCTTTTCAATTCCCTTTTCTATTCCTTTTTCCATTGCTTTTCTTGCAACTTCAGGATCATATAAGGTTTTTATCATTCTAGTTGCCTCCTCTATTAAGGTTTCATCATCTATATAATTATCTTTAAAATATTCTACCAAGCTCTTTATTGCAATTAACATTTTTTCGTAATCTTCAAATTCTATAACATCCTTATTTAACAGTTCCGTTGATTCACTTCCAATTTTCCATGATAAATCCAATATTTCCTTTGAAAAGTACTTTATCTTATTAACATCATTACCTCTCTTTGCTTTAGCAATTTCCTTTCTTAACAAAAATATTTGTAATGGTATCAAAGGATACATTTTATTTTTAATTAGCATTTCATCATTATACTCCCAATATTTCATTATAGGAACTGTATATTTAAATTCATTTCCATCAGGTAAAATAATTATAGCCTCCAGACTATCTTTTATACAACTATTCTCCTCAATAAAAATAACTCGCTGTTTGGGAAATGTCATCACTACCCCAAAATCATCACTTTCAATACTTTCAAGGGACTTTTTAAAGCCATATTCAAACATTCTAATTACCATTGAATTATCATTTTTTGTTTGAAACTCAATATGAAAGTTAATACTTTTTTCTACTCCTAAATCTTCAATTTCAAAAAAAATATCTCCATGAATATCTTCAAGGCTATAGCTTATAAATTCATTATTAGACTTCCTTATTTTAACCTTATCTAATAGTAAATTTTCATCAAAAATAGAGTTCAACATACTTAATAAAACTCTATCAGATGTTGAAAACAAAAGTTTAAGTATTTGGTCTAGTTTTACTGATTCCTTAGTTTTTATGGTCATGGTAAACCTACTTTCTTACATTATAGTTGCTAGTACTAGACTTTATCAATATGTTAATTTGCAAATAACTCTATTAGTATTATTTCCATTTAATTCATTCCTATGCAAACATTTGTTCTTTTTTAAAGGTTGGATGAAGAAAAACAACCCTTCAAGGAACTAATTATAACTTTTTCAACTAGTCTATAGTTCGAATTTATAAGATAAAGAAAAAACTTCAGGACTTAATGCCCTGAAGTTTTTTCTATCATAACTAATATCTAATATTGTACTATAACTGATTCACCGGCTATTACATCTTCATCAATACATGCCTTTTTGATTTCAACATCATTTGTAATTATAAGCATAATTGTAGAATCAATATTATTTTCTTTAAGCAATTTAGCATCAAATTCTATTAGAGGGGTATTTACATTAACTTCTTCATCAACCTTAATTAAAAGCTTAAAGCCTTCTCCATTTAGCTTAACTGAATCTAATCCTATATGAATTAAAAGTTCCAATCCATCTTCAGAAAGTATACTTAAGGCATGTTTACTTGCCTCCATTATCATAGTAACCTTACCTTTAGCAGGTGATACAACAGTAGTTGAAGTAGGGATAATTGCAATTCCATCCCCCATCATTTTAGATGAAAACACATCATCATTTACACTTTCTAATGGTATGCACTTTCCATTACAAATAGCTTTTAAATCTTTTTTCTTCTTAAATATATTAAACATTTCTATCACCCATTTAATCTAACTCTTACTATTGTAGTTAATAAACCAACTAAGAATAAGAATGCTAGTAATCCATATTCAACTTTATACTTTTTCATATTTACTTTTTCTAAAGAAAACATTCCTTTCCCATAGCTTTTAAATCCATGCATCCCTAATAATGCTGCGCAGATAATATTTCCATATACAAATGATATTATTGCTAATCCAGAAATAAGATTTTTACTTTCTCTACCCTTTTCTATTTTACTAGTTAGTAAATAACAGAAAGGAAATGTCATAAGTATAATAAACCATACTATTGTCATAGGATCCTGTAATAAGGCTTTTAAATCTATTCTTCCTATGAAAAATGATATAAACATTATTACTACAAAAGGTATTAATATGAATATATATTTTGCTATTGTTAATGGATTAAACATTGGTAATCTTCTTAAAATATTTTGGAAAACTAGCATATTCTTCACTCCTTATTTAAGTTCTGGCCAAAACTCTTTATTAACTTCTATTAAATCATCTAAAATCTTTTTTGCTACCTTTGAGCTTGGTACTGTTTTAGATAGTGTAATAGCTTGCCATAATTTTTGATAGCTTCCTTCTATCCAAGCTTCAACTGTTAACTTTTCTACTCCAAGTTGTTGCTCCATTAGAGCTTTTTGGAAGATTGGAAGTTCACCCATACATAATGGTTCTGGACCATTCTTTCCTACTAAGCATGGAATTTCTACCATGGCATCCTTTGGATAATTTGGAATAGCTCCATTATTTTCAACAATTAGAAGCATTCTTTCATGAGTATTATAGGCTATAGCACAAGCTAAATCTACTATATAAGTTGCATGCTCATCTACATGTAAATCAAAGCCTTCACAAGTTCCTACCTTTACAATTTCCTTGCAATTAGTAAATACAGTCTTTTCTCTTCCTTCCATAACCTCATTTGCTCTTGTATGATTCTTATCAGAATGAGCTACTACCTCATCACCAAGTAAGTAATACTTTAAATATGTGTTAGGAATATGTGTTGGATCTACTGCTAAAAGATCCTTAGCCATTTTATAAGTTGCTACCCAACTATCATCTACATGTTGTACGCCTTCCCCTTGTATATAAAATCCATTTTCAGCTACATACTCTCTTATCTTTGGCATTAAATCATTACCTTCTTTATCTGTAACCTTTGACCACCATCCAAAGTGATTTAATCCATAGTAGTGAACATCCATTTCCTTACTTGAATTAAGTCCTGCAATTTTAGCCATATTAGCCTCAATCGAGATTGGCATATCACAAATATTTAAAATTCTAGAATTAGGTCTTAATCTTCTACATGCCTCTGCAACAATAGCTGCTGGATTAGAGTAGTTTAATAACCATGCATTTGGAGAATACTTTTCCATATAATCAATTAACTCAATAATTGGTCCTATAGATCTCATTCCATATGCAATTCCACCTGGCCCACAAGTTTCTTGCCCTACTACATCATACTTTAAAGGGATTTTTTCATCCATTTCTCTTAAAGCATACTTCCCAACTCTAATATGAGCCATTACAAAATCTATGTCAGTAAAAGCCACCTCTGGATCAATAGTATATTCAAACTCTACTTCAGGTGCTTTTTCTGCAATTATAACTTCACATGCCTTAGCAATTATTTCTTGTCTTTCTTTATCATTATCATAAAACTTAATCTTTCTTATAGGAAAACGATGCATGTTTTCTAATAACATTAATACTATTCCTGGGGTATATGTACTTCCCCCTCCTGCAATTACTATTGAAAATTTATTCATTTTTCTGCCTCCTACCCTAACAATTTCTCGAATTCATCTCTAACTTTTGGTACTTTTAATCCTACTATTACTTGTATTGCTTTTCCGTTTTGTACAAGTCCATGAGCTCCATGTGATTTAAACATATCTAACGAAGCTAACTTACTTTCATCTATAACTGATACTCTCAATCTAGTTGCACAATTAGTTACATCAGCTATATTGTCTTTGCCTCCTAAGTCTTCTAAGAATAATTCTGCCTTAATAGCTGATTCATCCTTAACATCACTTAATTTTCCTTTTACCTTATTTTCATAATCTTCTTTTGAATATAATTTAGTTTCTGTATCATCATCTTCTCTACCTGGAGTCTTTAAATTAAACTTTAAGATTAAGAATCTAAACACTAAAAAGTAAATAACTGTAAAAGAGAATCCTATAATTATTTGAATGATATAAGTTGAAGCATGATACTTAAATAATGGAATCCAGTTTAAAGCTGCAGCTTCAATTAACCCTGAGTCAAAAGTGCCTGTAACTCCAAATACATAGCAAAGTGTAGACATTGTTGCTGCTAACACTGAGTGAACAACAAATAATACTGGTGCTACGAATAAGAATGTAAACTCAAGTGGCTCAGTTATTCCTGCAAATATTGCTGTTAAAGTTATAGGAATCAGTAAGCCAGCTACTATTTTCTTCTTTTCCTTCTTTGCTGTTGTATAGAAAGCTCCAGCTATTCCTAAAGGAGCAAATATTTTTGACATTCCATATAAAGCAAATCCCATTGGATACATTTCTTTTAAGCTCTGACTTGATGTTGCAAACTCTGGTAGATGTGTTGCCCAATATGCTGTATATCCCCCTTCAACAATTGCATTATCATAAGCAAATGGAGAGTAAACAAAGTGATGTAATCCTGTTGGAATAAGAATTCTTTCAAGGAAAGTAAATATCCAAACCCCAAATACGCCAGACTCAACAAAAAATACTTGCATATTCATCATTATAGATTGAACCTTAGGCCATACTAGAGCGAAGATTCCTGCTATTGGAATCATTACTATAAAACCAATCATTACTACAAAAGCAGCGCCCCCAAAGATTCCTAAGAATTCAGGTAATTCTTTATCAAAATACTTATTATGTAAATAAACAACTATTGCGGAAATTATAATTGCGCCAATCATTCCTGTATCAAGAGTTTTAATTCCTGCTATCATGGCTAAACCACTTGTACCACCAACCTCAGCTGCCATATCAACACCTAAGCTTGGTCCCCAAAGATTTAATACTGCTGATAACATATAGTTAAATGTTAAATATGTTACTAGTGCTTCCATACAAGCCCTAGCATTTTGTTTCTTAGCTAGTCCTATTGGTAAACCAATAACAAATAGAAGTGGTAATTGGTTAAATACTGTCCAAGCTCCTTCTTGCACTATGTACCAAAACTTATACCATAACCCTTCTGTTGAAGCTAAGCTACCCATAATATCAGGATTCATAAATAAAATTGAAAATCCTACTGATATACCTGCAAAAGCAAATAACAGAACAGGGGCAAACATAGCACCACCAAAACGCTGAATCTTTTCTTTCATTGTCTCAACTCCCTAAAAATTATGTTCAAGATATCTTGTACACTAATAATAAACAATTATAAAATCGATTACAATAGTTTTACCCCCTTTAGGAACTCCTCTTCACACATAGGAATTCTTCACATTTTCTGTGAATATTCACATTTCTTTTAGAAAACAAAAATAGACCCCTTAGGAGTCTATTTTCAATGTATTGCAATATAAAATAAATTTTAAGAATAGTAATTCCACCACAATAAAATACAAGTTAATTGATTCATACTCAAAATTATTGTTTAAAAATACTGTTGAAGTAGAAACATATATGTTTTTATCACTAATATTAGCTAAGGTATTACTTTTAAGCTTTGTAATAGAAATAATGGTAACATTCTTCATTTTTAACTTCTTTGCAAAATTAATAATATGGTTTGATTCTCCACTAAGAGATATTAAAATCATTACATCTCCAGGATTAATAGCATTTAACAGTACCTCTGTTTCACCTTGGCCCTCTAAATTATAAAAATAATATCCACCATTTAGGAATATTCTAGTTATCTCTCTCGCTACAGAGGACTGTATAGCTCCTGAGCCGTACACTAAAACACGTTTAGCATTATATATTTTTTCACAAATATCATCAAAATTCCTATCTGCCATATCTGCTATAGCTTTTGTGTAGCTACTACAAACATTTTCCATGCAGTTATCTGTAGTAACACTGTAGTTTTTTATTTCCCACTTTAAAATAGTTTTTAGCTCTGAAAATCCACTTAACCCAAGCTTTTGAGAAAACCTCATAACTGTGGTTCTTGATACATTACATCTCTTTGCTAATTCTTCTATGTTTATTTCACTACACTCCATTTTATGCCTTGTAATATAGCGCCCAATTATTATATCATTGGAATTTAAATTATTATATTGACCATTTATTAACTCTTCAATCTTCATTAGTATAAATCCTCTCTAAGAAAATTTTCTCTTTCATAATATTTACATTTTAACAGATTTCAAAGCTTGTTTAAATAATTGTATAAGAAAAAACTTCCTCTAATTACTTAAAAATAGTTAATGCAATCTTTTCTTTATTAACCTCTACTCTCTCGTAAATTCAAAGAATATATATTTTCCAACCTTATCTATTAGCAAATCCTGAAAACTTATCTCTAATTGAACACCATTTAAATTTACAATATCTGTGTGTTCTTCATCTACTTCATCATAGTGCATAAAAAAATTAAGATAATCCTCTAAAGTTTCAAGATTTTTACCATTATCTACAGCTAACGAAAGCTCTCCAATAGCTTTATCAATATCACTAACAGAACAATCCTTATTCATACATGCGCTATACACATCATTTATAATTGTAAGTGTAGATATTGAAACTTTATTTAAAACTAATTTTAATCAAGAATTTAATCTTATGTATTATATAGATATATTTATTAAAAAGAAAAAATAAGTAACCCCTACACTAATTTGTATATAAAAAGAACTGTTACAAAAAATAATTCTGTAACAGTTCATTCTTTATTATTCTACAGTAAACTCTTTCACTATCTTAACTGGCCTATCCTTTGAATCGTAAGTATTAATAGTTATACGATAATCTCCAGCAGATAAGTATACTCGATTGAATTCAACACTTGCATAATTAAGTTTATCCCATGGGAAGGATACAGACATATTAATTTTTCCTGGTAAATTTGCTCCACTTAATGATTGTAACTTTATCTCATTTTGTCCAAATGTATATTTTAAATCCTCATTAAATGTTAGGTTTAACATCGTACCGTTCCAACCTTCTGATACTTCAAGATTTATAATATCTAATGAAGACTTATCCTCTTCTCCTCCATTATCAGGTTCACCCTTAAATTCTGGAATCTTAAAGTGGTCTACAAATCCCCTACGATAATTTCCATCAAAATCAACAAATAAAACCCATAATCTAGATTTATTAGTTAAATTGTATCCTGACAAATCTATATCTAACTCATTATATCCTGAATTTAACTTTGCTTCTGTGCCCTTAATCTTACCACTTAGTACATCCTCAGCCATTGGTGTAGTTGACTCCCCAGCATATACTGAATTATTCCACTCATATACTCCATAATATAATGTTCCATATTCATCTGAATTAAAGCTAAACTTTATCTTGTTCTTCGAATAATGATCTATAGAATCTCCAGCTATTACAGGAGGATTGAAATGTGATCTAAATGATCCCTCAACAACACTTCCATCAGGCATATTTACCTTAACAGTATATTTATTATCATTGTGTCCATAATTGTCTGGTACAATAATTGTATAAGTTTGCTTATCTGAGCTTACAATAAACTTTGCACCTTTAGTTGTAAGGGCAGATTCACTTGGACATATAATACTAAAGTCCTCTAGTTTTAATTCTCCCTTAACTGGCTTATTAAATGTAAATACGAATCTATTAGCTACAACCTCTTCAGCATAGTCTAACTTATATTCACTATCTACTTGACTTTCATCATACTTACCTAGTTTAATAGGACCATAAACTGGAGATGTTCTTCCATCATACCCTTCCATTACATAATAAACATCATATTCACTATTTTCTTCTAGGTTTGATATTGCTATCTCGTTATACTCTGTAGTTATAGGTACCTTAATACCATCTTCTTTGATATTATCTACACTTTTATTTCTAAAGAAAGAGAAAAGACTCTTCTTCTCTACCTTATAGTATAGATATCCACCTTCA
This sequence comes from Clostridium sp., assembly GCF_018372875.1. Lineage (GTDB taxonomy): Bacteria > Bacillota > Clostridia > Clostridiales > Clostridiaceae > Clostridium. Next base: position 172,218 of record NZ_JAHAIF010000002.1, read on the forward strand.
TCAACTCCATAAACATCAAGAATTCCTTCATTTTCACTAGTTCTACTTGCAACAACCTTTGAAGCTATTGGGTGATTATAGCTATAAACAAATTCTTTACTTATTATTTTCCCATTTGGTAATGTAAGATATAACTCATATGTATTATCTTTAAAATATGATGTATTTAATGTGTATGTTTTATTATCTTTTGTTGATACATTAAGTACACTCATAGTGTTTCCACCATGACATATAATAGAAAGTTCTGATAATGTTATTGCTCTACTTGTAGCTTCATTTAAAGTAAATTCAATTATACCTTGTTGTTTTAAAGTAATATTGCTTATTTCATATTTTTCTTCTCTACCAATAAAGGTATTATTAACGCCTTCATTTATTGTGATATTTTCTTTAGGTATTTCAGTATAGATACCTGCATTATTTCCATTAACCTTTACTGAATTAACTTTACCATTTCCCATTACCTTTGATGAATCACCATTGATAATTGCTTGTCCCACCATAGCTCCATCTTTAATATAGATACTGCTCTTATAACCATTAGAATTAACCCTTTCTACATTAGAATTAACTCCAAGAATTGTGTTGCTACCATTATCATTAACTTCACTTACTGTCTTATTAATTGTTATGTCAGCATTATTTGAGTTTTTATCTATGTTTAAGTTTTTTGTAGATGCTTCAAGAACTAATGTACCATTTTGAATATTTACATTATCAATACTTCCATCACCTAAAATAGATATGTTTCCATTAATGTCTACATTATTTATTTCTTTAACATTTTCTAAATGTAGAGTTGGACCATTTATATTTTTATTAACATCAAGTGATACATTACGATATCTGCCTAATTCCTTGCTTTCTAACTTTACATTTGGTACTGATGAGTTCTTAAGCTGAACTTGGTACTTTGCACCATCCTTTAATATTAGTTTTTCTTTAATCTCTACATTGTCTAATATTATTTTTCCATTAACTACAGATGAATCTATTGAAACATTATTAAATGACTTGTTTGATATTGTTAGTACACCATCTACTAAATCATCCTTTGCTATTTCAAGATCACCTATTGTTTCTTCAGGTACTTCAGGTACTTCAGGCTCCTCTGGCTTTTCTTCTTCCCCTGGATTTTCAGGTTCTTCTGGATTTTCAGGTTCTTCTGGCTTTTCAGGTTTTTCTATTTCACTTGAATCTTCCAAAGCTCCTGGCTTTTCATTTGGTTTTTCACTAGTATCTTGGTTAGGTCTATTAACTTGTCCACTAGTTGAAGATGAACTTCCTATATTGCTACCAGCATTGTCATTTGTTAAACTATTTGAATTTTGTTCCTCTTTTGATGAAGATTCTTCATTAATAGTAGTATCATTGCTATTACTTTCAGAATCATTTTGAACAATTGTATCTTCTTCACCATTTAAGTTATTAACAGTATTTTTAGATTGAGTAAAATAATAAACTCCAGATGTCAACGCCATAACTATTATCGTTCCAACTACTATGGCAATCTTACCATTTCTCTGCATAAATTACCTCCATTTGAAATTTTTACTTTAATATTTTATATGTACTTCTACTATTGTGTCAATACTATTTAATAATAATTATTCGTAGTATTATTCAATACTTCCTTTACAAATTCTTCTACACAAATACTAATATTTTTATTATAGGTTTTCCTTATGATTACCACATTTTTTTGATATTATATTTTTTTCACATGTAGCTATATAATCAAATTAGAAAGATTGTTAAAAATAAAACTATTTTAGGAGGTATTATATGGGATATAATCTATCATTCCAAGAAGTAAATACTTTATTTGAAGACTTAAAGAAAGAATACAAGATTTATGCACCAAAGAGATTTAAAAAGCAAGGTAGATACTCAGACACAGACATTATAAAGTATGATGAAATATCTACTGTAGAAGAAATTGAGTTTAAAGAAAAATCACACTATCCAGTAAAGGAAGTAATAACCCCTATTACTCAAACCCTTTATTACTTTACAGAAGATGAATTTAGAGAAAGTTCTGTAGGCCATAACAAAAAGATATTAATTTTTGCTAGACCTTGTGATATTAATGCACAAAGAAGACAAGACATGATTTATCTTCACAATGGTAACTTTGAAGATACCTTCTATAAAAGGATAAGAGAAAGAGTTAAATTTATTTGTATTGAATGTGTTGATGGTTTTGATACTTGCTTCTGCGTATCAATGAACAGTAATAAAACTGATGATTACTCTTTAGCTGTAAGATTTAATGAATCTTCTTTACTTTTTGATGTTAAAGATAAGGAATTTAGTAAATTTTTCAATGATAAAACAGAAGAAGAATTTGAACTAAAATTTATTGAAGAAAACCAAGCAAAGGTAACAATTCCTGAAATTAATGATAAAGAAATATTAATAAAACTTAAAAATCATCCAATGTGGGATGAATACAACAAAAGATGCCTTGGTTGTGGAAGTTGTACAATAGCTTGTAGCACATGTTCTTGCTACACTACACGTGATATTGTATATGACTCTTTAGGTAAAATTGGTGAAAGAAGAAGAGTACAAGCATCCTGTCACATAGATGGTTTTGATGAGATGGCTGGAGGGCATAACTTTAGAACAACTAAGGCAGATAAAATGAGATATAAAGTACTTCATAAAATTCATGATTATAAAGCTCAATTTGGAGATGAGCATATGTGTGTTGGTTGTGGTAGATGTACTGATAGATGCCCTGAACATATTTCAATTACAGCTACAATAAACAAAGTAAATAATGCAGTTAATGAAATTATGGAGGGAAAATAATATGGAAAACAATATATTAACACCTAAATCATATGAAATTATTAGCGTTACTCATGAAACTAATTGTGAATACACTTTTAGAGTTGCAACTGATATAGTTCCTGAACATGGACAATTCTTACAACTATCCCTTCCTAAAATCGGTGAAGCCCCTATTTCTGTAAGTGGATTTGGACTAGGTTATATGGACTTTACAATAAGAGCTGTTGGAAAGGTAACTGATGAGCTTTTCAAATTACAATCAGGAGATAAAATCTTCTTAAGAGGAGCATATGGCAAAGGCTGGCCAGTTGAAAAGTTCAAAAATAAAAATTTAGTTATAATTGCTGGTGGTACAGGAGTTGCCCCTGTAAGAAGCATGATTAATAAATTTTACATTGAAGAAGATTATGTTAAATCATTAAATTTAATCTTTGGCTTTAAGAATGCAGATTCTATATTGTTCAAACCTGAATTAGATAAATGGAAAGAGAAATTTAATACAATATATACACTAGATAAGGGTGAAAAAGATGGTTGGGAACAAGGTCTTGTAACTAATCATTTATCAAAACTTCCTTTAGACTCTTTTGAAGATAACTATGAAGTTATTATAGTTGGTCCCCCAGTAATGATGCACTTTACAGCTCTTGAAATGCTAAAACTTGGTGTTCCTGAAGAAAAAATTTGGGTATCCTTTGAAAGAAAAATGTCTTGTGCTGTTGGTAAATGTGGACACTGTAGAATTGATGAAACTTATGTATGCTTAGAGGGCCCTGTATTTAACTATACTAAGGCTAAATCATTATTAGACTAGGAGGATACTTTTATGAATCATGATATAGATATTAAAAAGGTTAGATTAAATTGTTTTCGTCAATCAAAGGTTCCTGGAGAATTTATGCTTCAAATGCGTGTACCAGGAGGTCTTGTTAATGCTAAATATTTAAGTGATATTCAATACATTGCAGAAACTTATGGAAATGGTACTTTTCATATGGGAATGAGACAAACCTTCAGTATCCCTGGAATTAAATATGAAAACATTCCTTCTGTTAATGAGTATATTTCTAATTATTTAAAAGAAGTTGAAGTTGATGAGTGTAACTGTAATATGACAGTAGATGAAAATGGATATCCTACAATAGGTGCTAGAAATGTTATGGCATGTATAGGTAATTCTCATTGTATAAAAGCAAATGCTAACACTAAGGATTTAGCAAATAAAATAGAAAGCCTAGTCTTCCCTTCTCACTACCATATTAAAGTTTCAGTATCAGGTTGTCCAAATGATTGTGCTAAAGCTCATTTCCAAGACTTTGGTGTTATTGGTCAAGCTAGAATGATATATCATCCTGAAAGATGCATTGGTTGTGGTGCTTGTGTAAAAGCATGTGAACATCATGCAACTAGAGTTTTAAGCTTAAATAAAAATGGACTTGTAGATAAAGACCCATGCTGCTGTGTTGGTTGTGGTGAATGTGTTCTAGCTTGCCCTGCAAGTGCATGGACAAGAAGTCCTCAAAAATTCTATAGGGTTGTTATAGGTGGAAGAACTGGAAAGCAAACTCCTAGAATGGGTAAAACTTTCTTAAACTTTGTTACTGAAGATGTAGTATTAGGAATGTTTGCAAACTGGCAAAAGTTTTCTGCTTGGGCTTTGGATTATAAACCTGAATACTTACATGGAGGCCACTTAATAGATAGGGCTGGATATCATAGGTTTAAAGAAATAATTTTAGATGGAGTTGAACTAAACCCTGAAGCCTTAGTTGCTGAAAATATATACTGGGCAGAAACAGAATATAGATCTAATATAAATGTTAAACCAATTGGAAAACATAAAACTATAGAATCAAACAGAGAAGTACAAGATTAATCTAAAAAATGTTGGGGGGTATTTATTTTGCTTGTTCCGTCGCAAGCTCCATAAAAACAAATATCCCCCACTTATACTAAAGATAAAGAAAAAAACTTAACTTCTTAAGTTCTTAAGTTCTTAAGAAGTTATAGTAAAAATGCGGGTTTGAATGGATTTTGATAAAATAAATTTTAAAAATGTAAGGAAATTATAAAATTACTATCCTTTATTTTATATTTTCTTCTAATTTTAGAATGCCATTTAACACTTTTCTTACCTTATTTTCTTCATCACTACCATTAGTCTTCAATCTTAAATAAGGAATATCATACTTTTCTAAAACAGAATTCTTAATCTTATCACGTTCTAGCTGAGTTTCATTTTCATCATGATACTTAAATCCATCAACTTCAATAACCAAAACAGGAGCTTTATCAAGCTTATTAAACAATATAAAATCCACATGAGTATTAATATTTCCTACATAGCTTTTCTCCCTATCATTAAGTAAAGAAGTATCCTTTATTAAGTTTCTCAAAGGATAATGCATATCATAGCCTATGCTTAAATATTTCTCATCCTCCAAAATCCCTTCTAATAAATTTACCATAAGATTTTCAGAATCATACATTGATTTATTTGTGTTCTTTAATAGCTCTAACCTTTTATCATTATAGGATTTATATAAATAATCAAAAACAGAGTTAACCTTGCTTTCCTTTATGCACTCCACATTGTTGTAGCTAATATATCTAATTAAATCTCCAATATTGCTATTAGTTTCAATAAATTCCTTATTTCCAGAAACCACAAGAATTAATCTATTAACAGCTCTAGAAACTGCAACATTAATTAAATTTGGATCATCTACAAAGTCATTCATCTCATTAGAAACAGTAGAAATAATAATATTATCCTTTTCCCTCCCTTGAAATTTATGAACAGTGTCTGCTTCAATATCTAAGTCACCAATATATTTCTTTACCTCATTTGCTTGAAGTCTATAGGGAGATATTATCCCTATGGATTCATTTAAATTTTGTAGATTTTCCTTAGGAATTACTTCATCAAAGATAACATCAAGCTCCCTTTGATTAAACTTACCTCTTGCATGATTCCCCTCCACTGTTTTATAAACCATTAGAGGATTATCTATATTATTTTCAGTTAAAGGAATAAGCTTCCCATTATAAAATTTTTCATTGCAAAAGCCTATTATCTTAGGATTACATCTATAATGCTCCTTTAAAAGAGTGTAAGGAACCTCTGGATACAATGTTTTTATAGAGGTAAGCAAGCTCTTTTCACTATAATTATAAGCCCCATCTAAATCATAGCTATTGAACACCTCATTCGTTTTCATTTTTAACTCTTCAGGTACAACATTAGGCAATTGCTTCTCATCTCCAACAATTACAACATTCTTTCCACAAGATAGGGCTAAAGCCCCTGAAACAATATCAACTTGTGAGGATTCATCTATAATTACATAATCAAATAAATAGTTTTCTCCTATGGAATTTCTTAAGGAATGAGTGGTACTTAAAATTACAGGATACTCCCTAACCACCTCTCCAAAGTTCTTCCATAAATCATTCTTAGAAAACTTGTTTCTTACGCTATTGTTTCCCTTTCTTTTATATAAACTAGATTTAAATAACTTCATAGAAAGGTCTGTATACTCCTTCATCTTATCTTCAAACTTATATCTTTCTAGGGACTTGCTTATTTCAGTGATTCTTTTCTCACCCTCTTCAATTTTCATAGCATAATATAAGTTCTGTAATAATAAAACCACCTCTTCACTAGGGTTATCATAAAACTTAAAGGAATATATACCAAACTTAATTAAATACTTAACCTTATCTAAGATAGTAAAATCACCCTTATTTTCTATGTGATACTGGATATTATTCCATAAAGTAAGTATTCTATCTGGAGTTTTTCTATAGAAGCTCCTATAAGGAAGTATATTAGACTTTTCAGTAGAACTTAAATAATGCTCCTTCTCCACATCTATTCCATCTAATTCTTCCCTTAGCTTTGCTAATTCATTTTTTCTATTTAGCATTTGGTTTAAATCTTTTTCTACCTGAAGTAACTTGTTCTTAAGTTCCTTTTCATCACTAAAATTAAGGAACCATCCTTCCATAGAAGGATAAGATCCATCTTGGCTATCTATAAACCTCTCTTTATTTTCTGTATTTCCAAGAAAGGCAGCTATAAAGCCAACACCATATTTATCAAGCTTTTCTATAACATTTGAGGTTGCAGAGTTATTGTTTGATACAACTCCTACAGTTTTATTATTAATTATTGCATTGGATATAATATTTAAAATTGTTTGAGTTTTTCCTGTACCAGGAGGCCCCTCAATTATGCTAATTTCACTATTTAGAGCCTTTTCTGTCCCCTCCTTTTGACTTATATTAAATCCAAAGGGATATATAAAACTATCATATTTTTTTCTTTCCTTTGGATTTTCACCATGAAGATATTTTGATAAAACACTATTAGGACTTATAAAGTCTATTTTTTCATATTGTTTTTCTAGGAAACTTGCTTCTTCTATCTTTATTAGTGAGGATAGCTGCTTTAAATACTTAAAACAGTTTTTAGATTTTGCACTGTCTAGAGATGACTTTTCTATTCTTATGTATCTTTTTTTATAAACTTCAGTGTAATCATTTTTGAAAAAGAGTTTTATATATTCATTAAAATCTAGGATTTTTAATGCTCCATTTCTTGGCTCTCCTTTGTGGAATACTACATTAGATTTGGAATCTATTTCCGTAGGATCTTTAAACCATTTCACATTGTCATAGTTGTAAGTGTATGATTTATCATTTGTATATGTAACTTTACGCTTCCACGTGTCCTTATAATCATTAATCCATTTTATCTTTTGGGTTTTGTCTTCAAATTCTCCATTTTTATTTTTAACCATTATTAGGTTTTTATTTATATCCACAGTCTTTCTCCTTAATATAAACTTTACATCTATATTTTACCATTTTAACTTATATTCTACTATATTGAAAAATCCATATTATATTTCACCAAAAATCTTCAAATATTTGACATTTTATTTTTATTGTTTTACCCTTAAGTTATCAGAATATTTTCAAAAAGGAGATAATATGAAAAAAGCACGTTATATATCTACAGAGGAGAATATTTTAATAGAAGCAAAGTCAATTACACCAAAACAGTATGAAAGAACTTATCGTGGCAAGCTATATTGTGAACAAGAAGATTGTGATGCTCAGTTAGTATTTAATGAAAGACAGAAAGGTAAATTTGTAAGATACTTTAGTACCCTACAAGGAAGCAATCATAAAAAGGGCTGTCCTAATGAGATTAAACATAAAAAAGGTAAAAAGCCGGTGCTTCATATAGGCGGGGATGATATAAACATCTCAGAATCTCATATTCAAAAAGTACTTGATGATGCTTATAAAACATTTCTCAATAAGTTATATCCATCCAAAGATAAAACAACTCAAATGATAAAGAGAAAAAAGAAGATAGTTTCAATTCAAGATAATACATTAGCTGCTTCTATTGAATTATCTGGTACTCCTGTTACAACTGGACAAGGAAAAAATATAATTGAGGGAAAGGAACCTTTTATCTATAAGAGGGAGGTAGCTGAAATTTCCTCAAAAGATATTAATACTTTTAAAGAAATTCATGGAATTATTGATGGAATTAGAATCTATTCAGATGAAATATTTTTAGATTTAAAAGGATTAGATGGAAGTAAAATAAGTGTATATATGGGAACTCCATTTAGAACTAATTTTAATCAAGAATTTAATCTTATGCATTATATAGAAATATATATTACAAAGCAAAAAGAAATGAACTTCCCTCTAATTTGTACAAGCGTTGGAGAGTTATCAACATCAAACAAGGCGGATATAGTTCAAATATATAATTATAGACATTTTAAAATAAATAGATTAGGTTTTTATCAAATTATAGATGCAGTTAATCAAATGGCTCAAATAGAATTTGAAATTTAAATATAAAAATCCCTTTTGGATAAATCTAAAGGGATTTTTTTCTTATTTACATATTTACATATTTATATATTTATTTATTATGTTTAACACATCATCACCATACTTATCTACCTTAACCTGTCCAAAGCCTTGAACTTTCAAAAGCTCTTCCTTTGTTTTTGGTCTTTCCTTAACCAATAAATCTAAGGTATTATTATTGAAAAGAAAATATGGCTTATTTCCTTCTTCCTTTGATTTATTATATCTATACTTTCTTATCTCTTCATATAAATCACTTGCATTATCTGCTACTTGCTCATTTTCAACTGCTTCACTAGCAATGACTTCTTCATCTACCAAAACCTCAGAAGCCTCTTCAACTATAGATTCTTTAAAATCCTCTTCTGTTAATCCATACTTAGCATTATAATCAAAAGTTATCTCCTTATTATTCTCTAATAAGAATTCAGCTATTTTAACCATGTGACTTTCAAACATCTTGCCATCCTTTTGGCATTTACTTATCTTTTTCTTTAACATATTTGTTATTTGATCATATTTATAAATGCCATTTCTTATAGCATAAGGTGCTTTACTTCTATTTATAATAGCTTTAGGATTTGCAATTATTACTGTAGAATAAATTGGCACTCTTTTAATTATTCCATTACCCTTTAAGAAATTTTCTAGTATTCTTATATGTCTTTCATTCTGAGCAATTGGGCTATACATTCCCTCTTGCTTAAAGACCTTTCCTTCTTTAGTTTTAAATCTTCTTATAAACTCTCCTGCTTCATTTATTACAATATCTCCATTAAGTTTTTTAGTTTCAAGTACCATAATAAAATATTCTGTAATCAAGATATAGTCCATTTGAGCAACATAACCAGCATTTTCAATTCTTATATCATGTAAACAAATCATTGGAATAAAAGAATTTTTTAGCTCATAGCTTACTGCCCTTTCCCCTTCTAGACCTATCTTTAGATTTATTATGTCTCGTTGTATTTTCTTTCTTTTTTCGCTTTTTACTCTAGAAAAGAGCTCTTCAAGATCATATAATTGCTTATTTTCACTTTCAAAATCTTTATAGAACTCTGGACCTTTTATCTCCCTAATATCTAACAAATTCTTTATAAAAGACATATTATCCCCCCAGTAGTAAATACTTTTTTCAAAATTATACCATATTTTGTAACTTTAGACTATCTTCTGTCATTTGATTTCGTTTCTATGCTTTGTGGTGAAAATAAAAAAACTACTCCTGATTACTTAGAAGTAGTTAATATATTCTTTATTCTTTCTTTGTAAATTAGAATTTAGTAATTATCATTTTTTAATATATTCATTTTTATTTTTGCTCCTGCTGTTCCTTCAACTATTTTATCAATAATTTCACTTTTAACAGCCTTACTTCTTAATGATATATTCAGAGCTTTGGCAATATCCTTTAGTTCTTTAACTGTGAGTTTTTCTTTATTAATTAAATTTCTAACATCATTCTTATCACTTAGTTCCACTACCATATTAATAAAACTACTTATCTTTATTCTTTTTTCATTAGTTTTTATTTTTTTTTCCTTTTCATTAATTTCTAACTTTGCTTGCCCATAAAGTAGCTTATCTATTGATTTATCATCCATATTTAAAACATAGTCAAATACAAGTTTACTTATTTTAATCACCTTATTTTTATCCATATTATAGCTCATATAATATCTCCTCTAATACCCCTTCAAATTCCTTATATAGCTCATCATTCTTTAGATTTCCACTTTTCATAACATAAGGGATTTGAATATCATTATCTATTTCTCTTTCGCATACTTTAATACTATTATTTAGCACTCTTATACCCTGTTTTTGTAACTGATCCCTGTACTGCCTATTTAATATTACTTCTCTATTTCTTCTGAATTTAACCATTGTACCTACCACACCAAGTAACTTAGCTCTACCTGTCTTATAACTTTTAAATTCATACTCTTGTATACAATATTCTATTTTATTAAATAAAGTATTTACATGCTCTTGCAAAGTAGGTACTCCAATTGTAGATAAATAATCTAATTTTGTCGGAATTATAAATGCATCGCTTGAATAAACTGCACTTTGAGTAATTATATCAAAGCTTGGTTGACAATCTAGTAATATGTAATCAAACTTATTATCCTTTATCCCCTTAAAACCATTATTTAACTTTGATATACATTTCATGAAACTTCTAGCGGTATTTCTAGGTTTATTTCCTGTTATGTTTCTTGCAAGATCAATTTGTATGCTATATAAATCTGTATGAGATGGAATCAATGCTATAGATCCTTTACCTCTTTCTTCTAGTATCCTATTTACTTTTAAATCATACGTAATAAACTCATTTATATCACACTCTTTTTTGGAATTTATTGAGTTATTAAACCATGTCCTTATTGTACGCTCATTTTTATAATATTTTCTCCAGTCATCAACAGACATTAGTAGAAAAGTTAAACTAGCTTGAGGATCTAAATCAACTAAAAGAACATTTTTATTATATTTTTCAGATAAGAGTGCACCTAGGTTTGATACTAAAGTACTTTTTCCAACTCCTCCCTTATAATTTATTACTGAAATAATCTTCAATTTGTATTCTCCTTATATAATTCTTACTCTTAAATATTATGAGTTTAAAAAGAAATACATGAATTGTTAACCTAAATTTTTCACTGAATTAATTAAGCCAATTGAAAGTGGTTATACTACCTCTATAATCAAGAGGTAGATATATTCTTTTAAACTCATTTGTTCATATGCTATATGTTCCTGTATTTGATTTTTTATATATTCTTGTATAACTTTTTTTATTTCTAACTACTGTATTAACATAATATTCCTTAAAATATAATTGTCTATTGCCATATTTATACCTATTTAGACCAACTCCTGTCATCTGGTTTCGTTTCTATGCTTTGTTGTGAAAATATAAAAAACTACTCCTAGTTATTTAGAAGTAGTTTAATTACTTTTTAATGTTTTATTGTTGTGATGCTTCCTTACCTATATCTTTTATGTAATTAATAGTAAAAGGAATCAAACTAGTTACAAACACAGTTTTATATAATTCATAATCACGCTTAAAAGACTGAGCATCTAATACTGCTCCATTTGCTTCCATTTGATTCGTAAAGTAAGATAATAGAATAACCCCTGATATTAAATAACTTATTAACATTAAAGTTTTTATCCACTTAGCTAAATTTATGTTTGCGCTATCACCTATTTTTCTAAAAGGATTCATTATTCTATTTAGTATCTTTAAAAACTTTTCTGCTTTACTATGATTATTAAAAAAAATGATAACCTTATTCATTAACTTTTCTATTAAACTTCTAATAATATTATCCTGACTTAAATAATACATTTCATAAGGCACTATCATTAAATAAGTAAAAATAAAAAATAAACCTCCAAAAATAATTAAATGCATAAATATATAAACTGGAATAATTGAATATTTCTCTATCCACTCTATTCCTGAAAGTTTGAACATTAATCCATATATTGACCAAAAGAAATAAGCTCCTACTAATATTCCGCCAAATATACCATAACGAGGACTAATATTCTCTTCTCCAATCACTCTTCTTAAATAAGTTGCTGCAAATAATCCACCAATAATTAATACAAAAATCTGTACAAAATTTATCAATCCGCCCATACATTCACCCCCTATAATTCAATTTTCTATTGACTGAATAATCCCCCTTAAATTTTCAATAGTTACTTTCTCATTTTCTAAGTTAATAGTATAAATTCTAATTTTCTTTTTATTGTCATCCTCTAAAAACCATGATTCATGATATATATTCTCCTCACCTGACACAAGGATATTATGGGGATATAATAGAATAACATTATGTACATCCTTATATCTTGTAAGGTAGGCATACATTTGATAAAGATCCTCCCTTTTTACACCATGCCTATTGTAGGCACTAGATATCCTTTTCCACTTTGTATCCATTATAAGTTGCTCTTTACCATCCTTCACAATAACAATATCAGGCTTTAACTGAAATATTCCTTTATTAGTATTTTCACTAACAAGAAGTTTATATTTAGAATGTTGAGAGTGAATCACTCCATCTTCTAGTGTAATATACAATAACTTAGTTATATACTTTTCAAAAACTTCATCCATCCTAAACAATATAGAAAATGCCTTATCATTTCCCCTACTTCCTAATGATGAATATCCCCTAAGTAGCATTTTAGCTAAAATAAATGCTTCCTCAAATCTATCATTTAATCTAGTAAATTTATAATTATTAACTTCTAAATTACCTATCTCTCTTTCTGTAACTTCAGTAAAGTAAGTTTGCATATGCCTTAGAATTTTTATAGTTTGCTGATTTCTTATTCCTTTAATTAGATTTGTTATACAATATACAAAAATCTGATTTAAAGTATTATTTATCGAAAACTCTTCATATCTACAGAAAGCCTTTGGTTTTGCAGAAGCTATATTCTTAATCTGCTGATTAACCACAAGCTTCCCCTTTAATGTTCCTATATTCTCCTCTGTAGATATATACTCCTGATATGGTCCCTTACTTAGTTCCTTTTGAAGCTTTATTGCAAAAAGATAAGAAAGTATTTCATCTAAACTCATTTTATACATATTAAGATGATTAATTTCTGAATAATTAACTTTTATAATTCCGCATCTAGCAAGCATATTTAATAGCGCTTTTCTTTCCTCTTCAGGACTATTATTATTTATACTTACCTTTGGTAATATTTCTATATCAACAGTTGACAACTTAATGTATCCAACGTAATTAATAATAGTAATTGTATTCCTATCCCATATAAAATTATCTCTATCAAGGTTACTTTTTATATACTCACTAAGCTCATCTGCTTCTTCTTGGCTTATTGTTTTACAATCTACATTATTATCTATCTTTAAACTTTCAAAACACTCCTGAATAGTTATATGCCTCATATTACTACTCCTCATTATCATTCAGTTATTCCTTCATAAACATTTAGAAATGCTTCTTTAGTTGGATTATCTACTATTGAATAAATATATTGTTCTTGATAATTATCTATAATATTTGTTTTAAATAATCCACTTACATTAACCTTCTTTTTATTTATAAAGTAATCATTATTTATTCCTGCCCCACCTAAAATAAGTTCAACTTTTTCCCAGTCACCATAGAAATATTCTTGAAGAAGTGGTATTATCTTATTTTTCATAATTAATACTAAATCCTCAAAAGTTAAATTATCTTTCATAAAATAAGCATGCCCAATAGTATGATCCCTATCAAATAAATACTCAACCCTCTTGTTTATAACATCTAAAAATCTACCAACATTAATACCATCTACATCAACACTTATCTTACTTACATCAGGCATGTACTCTTTAAAAGTAAATCTTCTTCTTAAGGCTGTATCCAATAATGCAATTGACCTATCTGCTGTATTCATTGTCCCTAAAATGTAAACATTACTTGGAACACCAAACTTATCATTGGAATATGGCAATGTTACTTTAAGTTCATTTTTTTCACCAAGCCTCTTATCCTCTTCAATTAGAGTAATTAATTCCCCAAATATCTTTGATATATTTCCTCTATTTATTTCATCTATAATAAGAACATAATTTTTAACATTTTCTGATTGTTCACTTTTATGAGAAATTAATTCTCTTATTCTGCTTAAATTTAAATCCTCAGTTTTAAACTTATATATAGAACCTTGAGATAAACTCTTTGACTTTAATATATCTGTCTTATCTAAATTACCATCTTTATATAACCACTCTACCTTTCTGAAGTGATTATATCCTATTGGAGTATCTTCATTAAATTCATAGTCCCCAATAACCCTTCCAATAGCTCTTGCCTTTTTCATACCATCCCCTATAATAACTATGTCATCTTTTTTAACGCTTGTAACAAAACATTTTACAGCTGATAATGCTCCACCACTTACACCACTATACATTTCTTTAACATCACAATCTGCTTTGCATTTAGAAAAATCTATATTTTCTCCCCATCCAAGTGCAACACAATTATTATCAATGCAGTAATTGTATATAGACTCATCATTATCTAACTTATTTCCTAATGCCATCTTATAAAAGTTTATCTTATTTTCATCAAAATCATATTTAGGTAACCACTCTTGAGCCTTTGCAGATGCCTTCTCACAAATTAATTTAAATATACCTGGCTGAACTACAAATCCTTTTCCTTCTTCATCACTTCTAAGACCCTCCACAAATTCTTCATAACCATAGGATTGGTGGAATGTACAGAAGGCTATTTGTCCTTCTTCTAAAAGCTTATTAAATTCTAAGACAACTTCATCTCTATTTTCTTCATTTTCTATAAGTGACTTGTACTTTTCTTTATCAATTATCTCTAATGCTCTACTTATAACATTATAAGTTTTTCCTGTTCCTGGAGGTCCGTATAATATTTGATTCTTACTTTCGCAATTACTACAACTCGCACACTCACTATCATTCCTATCGCTACTTACCATATCTACATATTTTACTTCACTTAATTGATTTATATATAAAATATTATCTATATCTCTATATTGATATACTGTTGTTCCATATCCTTCTTTTGAATTAGGTAACCTATTTTCTCTTAAATTAATCCAATTAACTCTTATTATATGTGGAAAATCTTTGTCTTCTAAATACTCATATTTCCCTTCTACTTGTCCAATTCCAAGTACTATATCTTCCCTTACCGCAACAACTATATCTCCAACCTCAATATTTTTATAAAAAACTTTTATTTGATTAGAAATTCTACCAATTACAGGTGACTCGTATTTATATTTACTTTCTAAAACATAAGATATATTATTTTTTACTTCTTTTATATCTTGATTATCATATTTTCGTAGGTCTCCAACTTCTGACCATCCAATTGATACATAACTATTACTCCTCATCTCATCCCAACAGTTTTTATCACCACTTATAGAAGTTGTATTAATTCTATAATAATTCAAAGGCTCTCCAAATAACTCGATCATTGAAATCATTACATAACTTGTTTGAATCCCAATTTCTTTAACAACTTGCATCAACTGCCCTGCCATTACGTACAATTTATCCTTCTCAGGTTTTATATTACAAGAAATTAATGCATGCTTCTGCCATCTAGTATTATGAAATGTATCTATTTTATCAGGATATATCATATGATAATACTTATGTACCCATCCTAAGCTACACATATTATTATCAGATAAAACATTTTCTAATTTATTTTGTAAAATTCTATATTCTTCAACTCCAGAATCAGGTGATAATTTTCCAATTATTTTTGCACCTTCTACTAATTCATTTCTTATTTTTTCAGCAGTATCTATCGCTTGATCTTTAGTTAATATTATAGAATTGTGTGGACTTCCAGTTATCCATTTATCCTCACTGCTTTTCTTATAAAGTATATATTTATATGAACTTCCACCAGAAATACTTCCATAACTCTTCGTACTTGTCTTAAATTCGTCATCATTCTTAAATTCTAACCAATAAACTAAACTATCCTTATTACTAATATTAAAAATTGTCTCCGCTAACTCTTCTCCCTCAAGCATACTTAACTTTTCAGGATTGAATCTATCATAAAATTTTCTATATCCTTCTTCTAATTCTTTTATATCTAATAATTTCTTTTCATCCTTTAATTTTTCATATGTTTCTTTAATTTTTTTAATGATACTACTTTTATTATTAGATTTACCCTCCATATATTTTTCGTATTTATCGATAGCATTACTCCATCTTTTATGTGTTTCGTCATTCTTTTTTTGTATAATTCTGAACTATTTATTATGTTAATAACTTGTTTCAATTCATTTATTTCATTAATCCTATAAATATCTTTATCTATAATTTTGTTTTCTTTTATAAATTCTGTAACAGAATTTATAGCAGAACCATATGAATTAATAGTTCCTTCTTTTAAATTAGTGTTATCATATAACCACTTTTCAAATAACTCTCTCATTTTCTTCTCCTTTATATACACTTTTATAAATTTACTTATAATAAATTCTATCAAGTAATCTTCTAGTTATCACTTTGAATACATTTCTATTATCTACTTACACTCACACTTATAAAAAAAACCTTTCTAATTTTCTTCAGTAAATGTAATCTAATTCTCTACTATAGGAAACCCAATGGTTATCTAATTTTCCATAGTATCCCCCTAAATTCTTTATTTCCAATTTCATATTTAATAATTTGTTTATAATTTAAAATTCTATAGATAACTTGTTTTTCCTTCCATACCACTTATTACTTTCCATATTATTTTGTGTTTATCGCTTAAAATTTAATGAATAGAACTATTAAGAGGATATATTATTATTTATATATTTACTCCACTTTCTCATATAGACATAATGAAAGACACCTAGTATCCTAAGTGTCTTTTCAAATCATTCTTCTCTACTATATGTAGTAATAAATTTCAAGTGTCTAAATTAAGTTTTATAATGCAATCAATAATATTAATGTTTCTCCTATGTAATCGCACTAATGATTTTTAATTATTATCTCCAAATCACTCTATACTTGAATTATTAATCAGACTAATCTAGTATAAATCCCAACTTATCCCTTTAACTCCTTGAATTGTTATAAACATTATATATTCATAACAATAATATGAAGTCTGTCATTGTTTATATATTCAATTGTTTCTCCTTATTAGTATAGCCATTTATAAGTGATACGAACTCATTTAAATTATATCTTTTATTATTACAATACAACTTTATAACTTCCTCTACATTTAGTTGGATTAAATTTATATCTATGTCAGAAAAAATCCTCATAAACTCTAATACAACTACTCCCTGTATATGAGTTTCTAAATCACTAGGAAATAAAAATGCATTAAAAACTTTATTTATTTTATTTTTACTTATATACTTCTTTAGTGCAGCATGATATAAATATTGTTTTGTAATATCCTCTATGCCTGGATTTCCTTTTACCATACTATCTTGAACTCTTATATTATAATATTTAGCATCTAAAATTAATAAAACTTTTTCTCCATTATTTAATATTACTTTTAATATGTCTGGAGTCAACCTGTTTTTTTTCATTTCATACTCACTCGAGGCATCATTTTCTAACTTATCACTATTATCTATATACCACTTTGGAGACTCTATTTCATAAATACTATACTTATCTTTATTCCCACACCTTACAAATTCATTATGAAAAACATATCCACATATTACCTCCCAAACCCATTTAAAGTTTCTTGTCCCATATAATAATAGATTTAATTCACCAGTATCACTTCGCTTATCTAAATATGCCTTTATAGCATATAGTACTCTTTTCTTTCTATCATTAAATTGTACCGTCATCTCATTTTCAATTTCTCTATCTATTCTATCTACTTCATCTAGATCTTCAAGAGAGTTTTCTATATTTTCCACATTATATGCTAAAATAGAATTTAATCCAGTATTATCTAAAAAAGTCATGCATTCATTTATTACTGCCCCATGCAATCTAGTTATATATCTACCAGTATCAACTGTAGTTCTATTAGTAATTAAATCTGAATAAAACCATTGATTATTTATTACTATTGGGTCAATTAACTCTATCGTTTTATCCCAATTAATTTCACCATCACCATTTAACTCGTCGGAACTTATTTCATTTTCGTATATATTATTTGCAATATAATCATCTAATAAAAAGCAAATTATAGGTATTAAATTATCCTCTAACGTTTCTTTTTCAAGTGAAAAACTCTCTAAGTTATTCTTATCTAATTTTTCTCTTTCACTAAATTCATTTAATAATTTTATAACTTGCTTTACCACTTGCCTTTGATTTATTTCGTTTTCGCTCTTTATATACTTAGGAAAAACGAAAATACTTTTCCCTTTTATTATGATTATTCCAACATATGAAAACTGTATTTCACCTTTATAATTATATTTTAATATTCTTTTCTCATATAATACTTTAATTATTTTTTGTAAATCTTCATTTCCTACTTCAAGCTTATTCATTAAATCTTTTTCAGAATAAGCCTTAAGCTCTTTCAACAATATCATAGCTCAAATTACTCCTTTGTTTCATATGAGCTTTGCTCCTCAGCAGCCTTAAAATCGTCGTCTAAACTTTCTAGTTGTATTTTTTCTATTTCAAAGTTGAATACTTTTCCATTATCATATGCATTCATTATATCTGATAATGTTTGTACACCTTCAACAAAAAAATCTATTTTCTTATACTTCAATATGTCCTCGTATAAATACATTAATACCTTGCTTTTAAATATATCATCAAATTCTTCTTGGTTCTCTTTCCATTTTAACAACTCTGTCTTACTTAAGAAAAATGGTCCTAAAAGCTTGTCCTCATTTACTTTCCCATCTACTTTAAGTTTTTTGTTGATAGCTTTTCTTACTGTATTCCATTCATATACAGAATAAGTGTTACCCTTATCCTTTAAACTAATAAATTCATATTCCTTACCTTTTAATTCTTCTTCATTTTTATCAATTCCTATATATTCAAATGACCATCTTCTCTTAAAAGCAGAATCCATTGGGTAAACTCCTTGGTCAGCACTATTCATAGTTGCCCATATATACATATTATTAGGTATATATATATCTTCACTACCCTCTCCTAATATTTCAGCAAATCTTTTGCCTAGTCCTTCTTCGCTTTCAAGGAACTCTTTTAATTCCATAGATAAAGATATTGTATAGCAGCTTTTACCTTTATCGTCTCTATCTAATAATTGAAAAACATCCCCAAATACAGTTGCAGGATTTGCTCTATTAATTTCTTCTATAACTAATAGATGAGGTTTTCCTTCTTTTTCATCCCTTAATGACTCTACTAAAACTTTTAAAAATGGTCCAGGAACAAATTCATATAACACTTCTTTTTCACCTGTAATTTTATTTAATTTACTTACTGGTTTATATGATCCTATAAATTGTGCATATGTGTAATTAGGATGGAATGTTACCCTTCTAAATGACTTTTTTAATTCATTCTCTTCAATATCTTTATTAATTTTGAAGCTTTTTCCTGTTCCAGGTGCTCCAAAAATTATTCTATTATATGTATTTAACATTTTATTATCCTTTTTTTTATTACCATCATCACATATATTAAGTAGCTTTTTTATCTCCTCCATCTTCCCCCCAATATCAGTTGCAATATTTCTACTAATATCACTCATTTTTTAAGACCTCCATTAATAATTCTTCTACCCAAGTACGTTTATTTTCATTAAATTCAAAAGTATTATTATGTTTTTTTACTATTCCAGCTTGATTTAATGTTCCTAATATATATGTATAAGCTGTTAAAAAACTGATTGTTTCTAATCTTCGCTCTCGACCAGTTTCCTTTCTTAACTTAATATCATTTCTTACACTAATACTTACTTCAATATCAATATCTCCATTTCTGTATGATAAAATATTATTATTCATATTATCTAAATAAGAAATCATATCATGATTTTTCTCATATAATAAATAAGCAAATTCTATTTTATTTATCCTTTCAAATTTTAATAAAAACCTTATGCATGATACATATTCCATTTTATAATTACTATCTGGAACTTTTAAGAGTTTTTTTAAACCTTCCATAATAATATCTTGTTTGATAAGAATTAACTTTTCATGTGCTTCTTTCTTTTCAACACTATTTAACCCTTCATCCTTAAGCAATTTAATAGCTTCTAATACTCTAATATATGCCAACCCATTATTGGTAAAAAAATTGTTATAATTCACAATTTCATTTCTATTATATCTAATAAATCCACAATTTTTTAAAAATGGGTATATATTTCGTGCATTATTATCATTAATCCCCTTTTCCTTTTGCAAGTCAAGTCTAAACTCCTTAAACGTTTTTTTACAATTAGGATGCTCTTGAATCCAACTATAACATTTTAGAATTACACTATTGGTGTTTTCTGTAAAACTAGCTCCTGGCGATGAACAATTTTCAATTACTATATTCATTATTACACCTTATTCTAGTCTAGTAATATTAATTATTACTAGACTTTCCTTTCATATATTAAAAATAACTAAAAACAATATTAATAAAATGGATGTAGTATACTACATCCATTTTGCATTTTCAATCTTCTTCTATATTATAACACAATTGTTTTTTTATAGCACTAGCTACTTCATATGCCAATAATGGTGGAACTGCATTTCCAACTTGTTTATATTGACTTGTTTTGGCTCCTACAAAAATAAATTTATCTGGAAATGACTGTATTCTAGCACATTCTCTTACTGACGGAACTCTATTTTCTTTATAATGAAAATAATTTCTATGACCTGTATCTATAGTATGGGATGGTTCTTTACTATTCATCCTTTGAAAAGCTTTATTATATTTTCTTACTCCCCAATATTCTTCTGGTAAATCAGATATTCTGCCTCCATCTTTAATCATCGAAATAATCTTTTTTGTTTGTTCTGTATGCTTAGTTTCATTATGATTATAAATCATATCACTATCTTTTCTCATTAGCTTTTGATATTCACTAACTTCATCATCTTTATATGGATATATTTCTAAACATTCTTCCATCAAATCTAATGATGGTAAATCACTTAGTGCTTCAAAAGTTGATACTTTATAGTTCTTCTCTATAGGGAAATCAAACTCATCTTCCTTAAGTCCTACAAAAAATACCCTTTGCCTATTTTGGGGTACGCCATAATTAGATGCATTTAGAATTTTAAAAGAAATATTATATCCTAACTTACTAAATCTATCTATAATATCATCTTTAAACATTCCGTTGTTTAATGTCAATAATCCTTTTACATTCTCTATAACAAAAAATTTAGGCTTTATAGCTTCTACAACCCTACAATATTCTAAATATAAATGATTTCTAGGATCATTTACATCTCTAGTCCCTACAGTACTATATCCTTGACAAGGTGGCCCCCCTATTACTCCTACTATATTTTCCTTTTGAGAAAACTCCCTTAAATAATTATTATCTAATTCATGTATATCTTTGCATATAGCCACTGGTTTAGAATGATTCTTATTATATGTTTGAATAGCATCATTCCATATATCAATAGCTAAAGCCACTTCAAAACCTGCACTTTCAAAACCTAAACTTAATCCTCCACAACCACAAAATAAATCTAAAATCTTTGGTTTATTCATCCCCTAGTACCTCCTTTAATGCGTCTGCTATTGCTTTAGACAGTAATGGGGGAACTGCATTTCCAACCTGTCTATATTGAGCTGTTCTAGAACCTTTAAATATGAACGTATCATTAAATGATTGTAATCTTGCTGCTTCTCTAACAGTAGGTATTCTATTATACAATGGATGAAAATAATTACTGTGAGCATTCCCAGTATCAATAGTTACTGATGTATCTTTCTCATTTAATCTTTTAAAAGCTGATGAATGTCTATTATTTCTATTATTTTCAAATAACTCTTGTGGAATATCTCTCCAGTTCCCACCTTGAGGTACAAATGACATTCTCTTTTGAACAATTTCTGCAGGATACTTTATTTCATGATTATAAATTATATTTTCTCTATTTCTTAAATACTTTTGATATTCAGTTTCTGCTACCGTGTCGATTTTATAAAATTCTTTCCCAGATTCTTTATCATATTTGTATAATTCTCCTATTGCCTCTTTTACAGTTACAATATTTTCTTTTTTTCTTAATAATTCAAAATCGAATTTTACTCCTTTTGTAATTACAAAAAAGTTTCTAAGTCTTTTTTGAGGAACACCATATAATGATGCATCTAGAATTTTATGATTAACTTCATATCCTCTGCTTTCAAATATCTCATAAATTCTATCTTTTGCATATCCATTGTTGCTTGTTACTATTCCCCTAACATTTTCAATAACTATTGCTTTAGGTTCTGCTAAATCTACAAACTTAACAAATTCAAAAAACAATTTATTTCTATCATCCTCTTCTTCCTTTTTATATCTATTAGCTGAAGAAAAACCTTGACAAGGCGGCCCTCCAATAATTACATCTATATTTTTCAAATCTCCAAAAGCTTTAACTATATTATCGCTATCCATTTTTAACAAATCAAAACAGATACCTTTTGCATTTGAAAAATTAGCATTAAATGTATCAATTGCTTCTTTGTTTATATCTACTCCACCAACTATGTTATATCCAGCAAGTTTAAACCCAAGACTCAACCCTCCACATCCACAAAATAAATCTATCACATTTAGCATATATTCTACCTCTTTTCCTAAGTTATAAATTAAACGAACTATATTTTACTTCATCATTCTTGCTCTCTAAATCTATATATTCCATAGTTATATTTATCGATGAATGATTGAATAATTTTTGTAAATACTTTAAATCTTTATATTGTTTATAAAAATGATATCCAAATGTTTTCCTTAAAGTATGTGTTCCAAAATTTAAGTTTATTTCAGCTTTCCTGCAGGCATTTTTTAATATTCTATAAGCTTGTGTTCTTTCTATTGGATTTTCTCCTTTTTTACTTTTAAAAATAAATGTATTTTTATTTTTAACTCCACTAGTACATATATAAATTCTAAGAGCATCTTTAATGCAGTCATTTATTCTGTATTCAATCCCATTAAAGTAAATTTTACTTAGGATATTATTTTCATTATCAATTAAATCCGAAAACTTTAATGACAATATTTGTGTAATTCTCAATCCAGTATTAATCCCTATAATAAACATAAGATAATTTCTGTAATCCCCCATTATAAGAGTTTTTTTAATTTTTTCTATATCTTTTTTATTCTTTATTACATCAACATTATTCATAAAACATCTCCAAATACAGCATAACTCATTTCATTTTATAATATGCTGTATTAAAACACAATACTTATATATATTTATTTTCCAATATACTATTTGTCTTCTATACTTTAGATCAAATACTATGTGATATTTACAATTCCACTTTCTATGTACTAAACTACTATTATCGATTTTAGATTAACATCCTTTGTATGTAGTGTTCAGTAACCCTACTATAATTCTACATTGGAAGTTTTATTTTTCTACTCACCGTTAAAAGCTATCTAGAACCACAGGTATAACCTGTGGTTCTCTAAATACAACAATAACCCTCGACAACACAATTTGTATTGTCAAGGGTTTCATGGTAGAGGCAAGATGGTACTGATGCCAATACTTACTATAATCGAATCTTATAATATCTTTCCATATTCTACTTTACATACCTCAATATAGCTCCATCCTTAAATCCACCACGCTCCTTATTCTTCTCTTCCCTCTTCCTAATCAAATCCTCTTCACTATATCCAATCTCTCTAGCTAGTCCAAAAAGAACCTCCATAACATCCGCAAGTTCCTCTAAATTCTTATCTTCTAAAAACTCATTAACCTCTTCCATAAGTTTCTTCTCAAGTAACTCACACTTTTCCTTACCTTCAGCTATTCTAACTTCACATTCCTTGCCATCAGCTCTTATAATTTCAGGAATCTTATCTCTTACTAACTTATTATATTCCTTCATAATTCTTCTCCTGTTCAAACTTAACTTCTTATATAAATCCCATTAACCACCTTAAATCCTTGGTTAGCAGCAATGTTATAAATAGGGCATGTCCCATCCTTATACCTTTTAAAGAACTCTTCATAGCTTCCTTCAGCTTTAAAAGCTACTGCATCTGGAACTCTTAAAATGCCCCTATATTCCTCAATCTCCTCTTTCTTATTCTCATCTACCACAAAGCAAAAAGCATCATACTGCAATTTAGCTAAACCTTCTATATAATCTTCATATTTAAATAAATTATCACTTTTTTTACTATTTATATTTTTAAAGGTAGGCACCAAATTCCACATTTGATCATGAAGTACAAAGCTCCATGGTATAAAGTGATCCATGCTTAAGTTACCATGCTCTTTATAGTTTTCCTGTGTAAATGGTAGTCCTGTATATAAATCAATGATATTTTTTCTTTCAATAATGCTAGTCCAAATCTTTGTTTGAGTGGTAAGATTTCTATTTAGTGGTGCTTCAAGCTTCATTGCAATTCCTGGAACATTAGGATTCCTTTTTTGCAAGAAACAAACCAACTTATAATAAACCCATCCTTGAATGATCTTATAGTTATACTTTAAATAATCATCCCAACCTTCTCTAATTCTGATACAATTTTCTTCATCACTATTTCTATAAATCTCATATATCCATCTCTTATGCTCCTTAGAAAGCATCATTACAGTCTTTAAAGAAGGCTCCTTAGCTATACCATCATAAAATGGTGATAAAAACTTGTGTGGTACATTATATGTTAAGTTTTTTATCATTTTGTTTAATTCTTTATCATTGGAATTATAAATAAAATCTATTAATTCACTTTTATTAATGTTTGGTTTCAAATTATAGGTATCTGAAATATAATTAACAACCTTTCCTAGGTTATCCCATGCTCCAAAGTATAGTCTGAATTTTGATATAGGATACCATGCATAGGCAATCATTCTAGTTATTAGTTTTCTAAATTCTATTTCAATATTTCCTTCTTGAACCTCATCTAAAATTGCTAGCAGCCAATACATTTTATAACTAGCAACCACTCTATCATCCTTTAAAACTCTAGAAAAAGTTATGTAATCTACTTCTCTGCTATAGGGAACATCTACCCCTATGGCTATCTCTTTTTCTGCTATATTCCTAATAAGTTCTTTATCCATATCTCACTTAACCTTTTAACAATTTATTCATATATAAAATTCTATACACGTCTCCATATTCCTTCCAAATACTTTATTATGTTACAAATTATTTCACATAAATAAAAAAGGTACTCCCCCATTTTAATTGAGAAATACCTTTTTGAAACTACTTTTTAGTTTTGTTATTTAATTTTATCTGCTCTGGATATGACCATTTGCCAAGTTCACTTTGTGGTATTGTGTTTGGTTCTTTTCCTCCATTTATAAGAAGAGCTCTATAATAAACTTCTGCAACCTCTTCCACATAAGCAGCCTTTAAAAAAGCATCTTCTATATCTTCTTTAGACACAGCTAAAACTCCGTGATTAGCCATTAAACATGCATCTGCAATTTCAATAGGTTTTACTATGCTCTTCGCCAGAGCCTCTGTTCCCGGTCTTTCATATGGTGCAACTCTTATTATACCTTCTCCTCCAACAATATTCACTATCTCATAAACTATAGGTGGTATCTCCTTATTAAGCACTGAGAAAGCTGTAGCAAATTTTGAATGTGTGTGTACTATAGCATTTACATCAGGTCTGCATCTGTATGCTTCTATGTGCATAAGAAGTTCACTAGTAGGACGGACATCCTTATTAACTTCTATCAAATTCATATCCATATCTACAACACAGATATGGTTTGCTGTAAGTTCTTCTCTAGATACTCCTGATGGTGTAACTAATATATATCCTGTAGCTTTATCTCTTATACTGAAATTTCCTGATTTATGCTTGCATAATCCATCAGCATCTGCTCTTTTCGCGATTCCAGTGAGTTTAACTTTTAATCCCTCTAACATATTTTTTTCTCCCTTTGCTGCTTATTATATCTTTATTCATTCTCTTCTATTTTAACGCATCCCTTAATGTTTTCCACAAGTCATCTCTGCATCTTTTTTCTTCATATAACTCTTGTACCATAAGAAAAGAGCTACAAAAGCAACGAAAGGCAATATTGCTAATAACTTATTGTTACCAGAAAAAGCTTGAATTAAAGCCCATCTAAACTCTGGTCCTTCTGCACCGTAATATGTTAATAGCTGTCCAGCAGGAACATCTAATGTATTTTGTGCAATAGCCAGCTTAGTTATCATAGGAGCAAATTGTGATGAAACCATTAAGTATATAGGGGTTGTCACTACTCCCATTATAAACATTCTAAGTATATTTCCTTTTGTAACAATTAATGCTGGAACTGTAGCCGCTACATTAATAATTGCGGCCAATGGAAGCACGCTGTTTACCCCTACTTTTGCAAGAAGTATAGCAAATAGCAGTTCTACCGGTACTAAAAGTATTGATACAACCCATAATTCTGTTCTTCCACCAAGTACTGACCAGTCAACTCCAACGTAAAAATCTCTTCCTTTGTATTTGCTCTTCATGAAATTACCTGCTGCTTCCGCTATTGGTCCAAGCGCATCTATAAAAAAGTTTGCTGCTATTGGAAATAGAACCAAAGCTGCTGCTGTTCCTACTCCTGTTTGAAGTATTACTTTTAAGCTGCATTTTCCAAGTGCTGCTATAAATACTCCCACAAGGAATCCCATTACACTATTTTCTCCAAATACACCAATCTTCTCTTTTAACTTATTTGCATCAAGATTTATATTATTAATGCCTGGTATGTGATCTAATAATTTATTTATAGGAGCTAGTAGTACACATTGTAAATTCATTACGTGGGCACAAGTGACATTAGGTATCTTTGATAAATCAGAAACTGATTTTTCTACAACATCGGCATTCTTAAGCTCAAATATAACTTGTATTGCGGCTGCAATAAGTGCTAATGGCACACTACCAGTTAAGGATACAACAAGAATTGCTGTAAATATCTTTCCCCATACATTCCACATATCTACATTTAGACAACTTGTCCATCCAAATGCTAACATAAGAAGGTTTATTCCTATTTGAATTGGGAAAACCATAAGTGCATATGGCCAAGCCCATGATACTGATGCAACTGGAGACCAGCCCACATCTACGGTTTTAAGATTAATTCCTGTGTTAGTTACAAATGCACTAGCTGCAGGACTTATTGTGTCAAACATAAAAGTAAGTACAACATTTATTGCTGTAAAAGCAATTCCCAATGTCAAGCCACATATTATTGCTTTTTTAGGTTTCATCTTTACTGCTAAGCCTATTATTATCATAATTAATGGCAAAAACACAGCAGCACCTAGGTCTAAAATATATTGTATTATGTCCCCCATATTTTTTCTCTCCTTTTAAATCTAGTTTTATTCTAAAGCTGTACTCTATTTTTTAGGAAGACGCAGGATTCCCAAATGCATCTTCCTAATTTGTATAGTTTAGTCTTCTTTTAGTAGCTTCTCTAAATTTTCTTTGAAAGGTGGATATACTATTCCCTTTTCTGTGACTATTGCTGTTATATTTTCATGTGGTGTTACATCAAAAGATGGATTGTACACTTTTACTCCCTTTGGTGCTGTCCACACTCCAAATCTGCAAGTAACTTCTTCTGGATCTCTTTCCTCTATAGGAATCCCCTCTCCTGTTAAAGTGTTAAGATCTATACTTGGAGTTGGAGCTGCTATATACATTGGTATGTTAAAATATTTTGCCAAAATTGAAACTCCAAAAGTTCCTATCTTGTTGGCTGTATCTCCATTTGCTGCAATTCTATCACAACCAACTATTACTGCATTTATCTTACCCTGTGACATAACCATTGCAGCCATGTTGTCAGTAATAGTAGTAACATCTATACCAGCCATATATAACTCTAATGCTGTAAGTGTTGATCCTTGAAGCCTAGGTCTTGTTTCATCAGAATATATTTTTAAGTGCCAGCCCTTTTCTTTTCCAAGATACATCGGTGCTGTTGCAGTACCATATTTTGAAGTTGCAAGCTGACCAGCATTACAGTGAGTCAATATTCCCATTTCATCTTTTAATAATGTAAGAAGATTTTCCCCTATAGTTTTGCATATTTCAATATCTTGCTCATGGATTAATTTTGCTTCATCTCTTAAAACTTTTTTTATTTCCTTAATAGAAAGATTTTTAACTTCTTCAGCTTTTTTAAGCATTCTCTTAACTGCCCATGAAAGATTTACAGCTGTTGGTCTGCTAGAATTTAAATATTCCCCATCCTTCTTTATTTGAGCATAGAACTCTTCAAATGATGTTTCAGGCGCATTCTTTACTGCAAAGTACATTCCATAACCAGCAGTTACCCCTATAGCAGGAGCCCCTCTTACTATCATAGTTTTTATAGAATCATATACACCTTCAACTGTACTATAGTTTATATATTCAATTTCATTAGGTAGCTTTGTCTGATCTAATAAAATAAGCTCGTCCTTTTCTTCATTCCACTGTATTGCTAATAATTCTTCTGACATACTCTCAACCCCTTAACTATTTTGTTTCACCATCTATTATTTCTACAAATTCTTTAAATGAACTCATATTGTTTCTTTCTACGATAAGCTTCTTAGAAAGCTTTAATCCAAAGATTTGAGCCTTTGCTCTATCTTTAAGGTCCTCTATAGCATCTAAATCTGGAACATGGGCCATACCTATTATTCTTCTCATAACTTCACAGCAACAGAAACCTACAGTTTCATGTAAAAGCTCTCTTACATAATATGCTTCGTATCCTTCAGCCTTTGTTATTACATCTTTAGATTCATTATTCCATAGGTAATCTAAATTCTTATAGAATTCATCCCATATTTCCTGGCAAAGCTGTAATAAGTATTTTCTATATTCTCTTATTTCCTCTTGAGTCTTATCTTTTCTTCCTTCCCATGAAATATAATTCAAAACTATATTAGCAAATAATAATCCTACATCATATCCGTAAGGTCCATAGAAAGCAAACTCTGTATCAAATACAATTGATTTAGTATCATCTATAAAAATAGATCCTGTATGAAGATCTCCATGAAGAAGAGATTCACCTTTAGTCATAAATATTGTCTTAAGTTTTGCTGTTTCAAGCTTAATATCATTTGATAACCAAATTTCTTTTTCTACAAAATCTTTTATATATTCATTTATATCATTATCTTCAGCATCCATGTATGGATTTGTTAAAACCAATCTTTCTGTTATATCGCAAAGTTCTGGACTTATAAACTTAGATGCATTAGCCTTTTTTTCCATTGGTCCCATTCCAAAGTCAGATGTTAAGAATAAGTTTCTAGCCATAAATTTTCCTATTTGTTTTGGGAAATTCGGATATTTCTTCATCTCCATTAGACCTTTTCTAAGAACGCTCATATCTCCTAGGTCTTCCATAACTGTTAATGCAAAAACATCATCATGATGATAAACCTTAGGAACTGAGTTAGGGTGCACTTGATTTTGACATTTCATAGCTTCTGCTTCAATTCTATTTCTATCTAGAGTTAATTTCCATCCATCTCCTGCCACTCTTAAATAAGGTAAAGCTTGTTTAACAATTACTGTTTTATCATCTGTTTCATCCTTAACTCTAAAAACGTAATTTAAATTTCCATCTCCTATTTCCTTACTTGAAAGTTTATGACCTTCTGGAAATAATTTTAATTTCTTAATGTACTCAGCAATTGTTTCATTTGTCATTTCTTTGTATCCATTCATAAAAACCCCTCCAATTTACAATCTTTCATCATGTTAATTAACAACACACATGTTTTTTATTAACACAAAAATGTTTTTTATCAACACCCTTGTTTATATAATATAATCCATACGTTATTTTTGCAAACATTTTCATTTATGTTTTAAAGAAATTTATCCCTATATTCCTCGTGTTTTTAATAAAACGCTCTATCTTTCTTTATTTTTACTTTTATGTTATTTTTTTACACAAACATGTGAAAAAAATCTATTAAAAGTATCAACTACTTTTAATAGATTCTCTATTTCGCAAATATAATTTCTATATTTTCTTCTTTAATTAACTTCAAATCTTTTCTCTGCTCATCTGAAAGATTGCTTTCTTCATCTATAATAATCTTAGAGATATCTTTAATATCACATACCTTTGTAAGAGATGTCTTATTGATTTTCGTATGGTCTAAAAGGACTATTACTTCATGAGTATTTTTCATGGCTGCTTTTTTAGTATCTATTTCAAACATATTTATGTCTGTAAGTCCATTATCATGACATAAAGCCTTGGCTGATATAAAAATCTTATTTGTATTATATTTTGAAATAAGCTGCTCTACATCAGCACCTATTAATGAAAGTGTAGCATATCTTAAAATTCCTCCAGCAAGTATTAGTGTTATATTTTTAGACATGTTGAAATGCTGTGCTACTCTTATAGAATTTGTTATAATGGTCAATTTTTTATCTATTATATATGGACATAATTCATATACTGTTGTAGAAGCATCCATAAATATTACATCCCCATCTTCTATAAGTCCACTTACATACCTTGCTATAACCTTCTTTTCCTCTACATTTTGAAGATTTCTAGAATTCAAAGTGTCATCTATATCATCCTTATTTCTTACAGAATTTAATATAGCCCCTTTTGAAACCTTTGTAAGTATACCTTCCTTTTCTAAATACTCAACATCTCTTCTTATGGTCATTTCAGAAACATTAAGCTCTTTACTAAGAGCTGCTATCTCTATCTTTTTATCTGTTTCTATCTTTTTCTTTATCCATTCTCTTCTTTCATTATGCCCCATCATATTTCTCCCTTTCTTTTAAAATTCACAACTTGCTGTGAAATAATATCTATAGTTTATCACGAATTCACATAAAAAGTCTATTGTATATTACAAATAAGATTCAAATTAGAATATAAAACTTTATTCTAAGCAAACTATAAATATAAATTTTATTAAAGAGGCAAAGCAAATGAGAAAAAACTAAAATCAATTCTGCTAATCGCATTATCTGTATTAATGTTAGATCTTGTTGGCTGTGGTGATGATAACACAGCATCTTATATCAATACTTCATCAAAAGATGCTCCAACTACAAAATAAGAATATGTTAAATACTTAAATTATAGATATAATGGGGCTCCTTTAATTGATTTCTATTATGCATACTGCAGTAAAACTTTTGTTTTTCATCTACTCACTTCCAGTATCTTAATTAACCATCTGCTGTTCCATAGCCTCAATCATAAATCTCATCTCCCACTCTTCTGTCTCTTAAA
The DNA here is from genome assembly GCF_018372875.1 of Clostridium sp. Lineage (GTDB taxonomy): Bacteria > Bacillota > Clostridia > Clostridiales > Clostridiaceae > Clostridium. The sequence goes on from NZ_JAHAIF010000002.1 coordinate 203,862, forward strand.
AGTTGTTTGTTAACATTTCATTCATATCTTTAAAACTCTACATACAGTTCCATATTCCTCTAAATATCTTATGAATTTCCAGAAATTTTATAATTCCCTAGACCTTAAAAAAGGAAGTTAGTTTCCTAACTTCCTAATCTAAAATATATTTATTTACCCCTTATTTTTAATCCCTTTTTCTACAACACTTTACGTAAATCAGAAGTAACACCCCAGAAACTGCAAATAACATAAAATAAAATCCTATCCTCATTTTATCCCCTGTATCTGCAATGTCATAACTATCTCCATCACTATGAAACTCATTGGTAATGGTAATCTGATTTCCATTTCTTTCACTTGTCATAAGATAATTATCTGGAACCTTAATCTCCTCTACATTCCAAACAACATCCTTTGATAAATCAGTCCAAGTATATGACCAGTTATTAAGATTACTTAACTCCACTGTTTCCTTCAGCTGTCCATTTCCATATAAGCCCACTTCAATATAATCTGGACGCATTTTGTCTTTGTTATTATTATCTTTCCATATCTTCACAACAGATAATTCATCCATTTCCTTATGATATAAAACTTCATTTTTAGGATATGTTGTAACTTGATAATTTGAATTTCCATCCTTATCTTCAAAAGGAACCTGTATATAAAATGGTACAGAAGTTACTGTATATTCATGAGAATTTATTTGATTCTGCATAACAAAATAAATACCATCACTTACATCTGAAAATACAGCTTTTCCATTCTCATCTGTTGCTTTAACATCTAGAGGCTGAATAGAATTTTCTGCAATAAAACTCTTACAAAGACTAGCACTATCCTCTAAAGCATCAGAGTAAACCAATTTATCAATGGTTAATTCAAAATCTTTAAATGCATCTTCCATGACAATTTCCCTTCTTGAATCATCAGTAAAATATGCAATTTTATAAAGTTGAACATCTATGTTTTCCAATAGCTTTCCTTCATAGGTCTTATTAACTATTGTAATTGAGCCCTTATGAGCTGCTTTAACTGGCAATGAAAATGCAGTAAGGAACATTAATACAACAGTTAATAACTTTATATGCACACTATTTTGTTTCTTCATTTTCTTAGTTTTCCTCCTTTTTGCTTTCTTTTTTCTTCTTCTTAAAGATGATAAAGCCCACAATGCCAATAACAACAAATCCACTAACAAGTATCATCCATAACCAGTCATTTTTATGCTTTTCATAGGTGAAAGAATATTCCTCAGATGAAAAATCAAAATTAGGATCATATTCTCCACGGACAAGTAATCTATGAGTATTAATGCCATATGGTGTACATGTTATTAATGTTATATATGTTTTTCCCTCTTCAATCATTAAATCACTAGTTTCTTCTGGCAAAACTACCTTCCTTTGATTTATTCTATAGGCAAAAACCTGATCCATAGTGTGAATAAAGAAAACATCTCCATCTTTTAGCTCTTCTATTCCAGTAAACAATTCTTGGGAAGGTAATCCAGTGTGTGCAGAAAGCAAAGCATGTGAACTTTCTCCTGCAACAGGCAAGGATGAATTTTTAATTAATCCAACTCCTTTCTTTAACACTGCATCACTTGTTCCATAGTATATTGGAAGGTAAATATCCACACTAGGAATCTCTATATATCCAATCATTGCCCCTTCTTGTACCATGAAGAAATCTTTAAAATCACTGATGGATTTTCTAGAAATATTTTTTCCACTAAAGGGGTCTGCAGGGAATGCACCAGGTAATGAATTGTTATAATCATAAGCATCTTTCATTATTTTATCAATTTCCTCTTTATTATATTTTTCTACCTTGGTGTTATAATCACCTATTGTAGATATAGAAAATTGATTGTTAATAAAATTAGCCAAGCTTGGATAAGCCATTAAGCCTATACCCAAAACCATAATCAAAATAATAAATCCCATGATTAAACGTCTTTTCATACTAGCACACTCCCATAAAAACTACCATATAAGCCGATGATTCCTCATCGGCTCTTATACACATTTACAATTTTATTTTAAGCATTTTTACTTTTCTTTGAGTAAACTACTAACATTACACCTGCTAATAGAATTAGTGCTGCTCCACCAACCATAAAGATTGTTGTACCCATTCCTCCAGTTTCTGGTAAGTTGATACCTTTGTAGTTATATACATTAAATGAAATTGTTCCATTTTCTACTGTTACATTATCAACTATTTCATTATTACCATCTATAATCTCTACTTTACAATTTGCTTTATTCTTTGCATCAGCAGTAGTTTTAATAGTAATTGGTCCATCTAATAGGGCATATTCACTGTTAGGTGCTTCTATTTCAGTAATTGTGTAAGTACCTTCTGATAAACCTACAAATGATGCCTTACCATTTTTATCAGTTGTTACAGTTCCAACTACATTACCTGCATTATCTCTTATTTCAAATTTAGCACCAGCTAATACTGTTGTCTTATTACTACCATCTAGCTTAAGCAAATCAAGTCCATAAGTGTAAGTTTCTGTTTCGTCTGTAATAATACCACCTGTAGTACTTCCATCTGGAGATGTAGTATAATCCAACTTAGCTTGGTTTGTATTTGGATCATAAACTAAAGCATTTTCATTAATTTTAGCTGTATAAGTAATTGTAACAGGTTGTCCAACTAATGCAGCTGATTTTAATGTATCATAATTAAAATCAAATGTAGTTGTAGTAGTACCATCTGTATTCTTTGCAATATTAAATGTTTTAAAATATTCTGGTTTTTTCACACCATTTTCTATAACAGGAGTATTCCCAACCACAACATTAATTGAAGTTTCATTTAATGTTAAACCTTTTGACATTGTATCAGTTATTTTATAAGTTATGTCTTTATAATTAGGTGCGTAAGTAGGTACGAAAGATGTTATTTTATAGTTCTTTTCAGTACCAATTTGAGCTATATTATCATTTCCTTCTTCAACTGATTTATCAAGTGTAAGTTCAGAATCCTTAGGGAAAATACTTACATTTTCATCTTTAGTGATATTAATTAACATTGCCTGTGAAGGTACACGCCCTGAATTTCCATTAGGTGTAATTGTTGTTTCATTTTCTAATACTAAATAATATCCTTGATCTAATTCTAATTTAGTATTACCACTTAATTCTGTAGCAGAGATTTTATTTGCTAAAATAAACTCAGCAAGTGCTTTTGTAAGATCTTGCATTTCTGGACTTTGTTTATATTCATCTTTGCTATCATCTGTACGTAATTGGTCAGAAGAGATAACTACTGTTCCATCTTTTAAAATACCTTTATCACTTTCAAAGGTATAACCCTTACTTCCATTAAATAAATTTTTAAAATTATCATTTACTGAATAAATAGCAATATCCTCATTTCCAATTGTTTCTGTTTTAGAATCTAAAATTTTGTATAGCTCATATGTAGCTCCTTCTCTATTTATCTGTAAAGAGCCCTTTCCTACTACACTTGCAGCTGTAAATGTAGGTGAAATTATGCCTACCATCATAGCCACAGATACCACTAATACACTTACCTTTTTTAATAATTTCATTTTATTTTCCTCCCTTTCTTACTTAAAACATACTTTTTTTCTATTATTCTTACACTTGATTTCATATACTGTTAACATTACAAGCCCTAAACAAGTAAGTAAGAACCCCATTTTTTTATATCTATCATTTGGTGTTCCACCTGTTTCTGGAACATCAATTTTAGGCGTATTTTCAATTGCAAATTCTAACTGAATACTTGAATCAGTAGATGTATGATTAATGTTTACTTTCTCCATGCTATCATTAGGAACTTTTTCATTACCCATTAATTGATAATAGCTTCCATTACTATCAACATGAATAAATATAAATTCACTATTGATTACAAACCCCTCAGGATTTTTTGTTTCTTGTATAACATAATCACCAATAGGCAAGTCTTTTATTTTTAACAATCCCACACTGTCTTTACCAGTTTCTGAACCATCTGTTAATAATGTTTCCTTGTCCCCATTTTCATTAAATACATAATAACCATTATTTAATGTAAATTTTAATGGTGCATTTAAATCACTTGATTTAAATAGTTTAAATTCTGCACCAGATAGATAGTCATTATTACCAGTGCTACTCTTCTTCTGTATAGTCAAGTCTACTGAGTCCACTTGATTTTTAACAGTGATGCACCCAAGAATAATTCCATTATTATTTTCATAGCTTACAGTAGCATTGCTTGGTACATCTATTTCTTTTGCATAATAAGTAAAGTCATATTTTACTATCTTTCCATCTTCCTCTAGGATTTTTGATGAGAAATATTGATTTCCTATTAAGGTTTGCTTCCAGTCATTCTCCTCATTTAGTGTAACCTTTTCTACCAAGGTATTATTTTTTAAATCATTAATGTCTACATTATCTACAACAGTACCTTCAGTTGGCTGAAAAGCTTCATCTTTAGTTGCTTTTCTATGAATTTCAACTGATACTGGCTTCCAATATTGCTTGTCCAACTCATTTCCTTCTGTGTCAGTCCACTTCTTTTGAACCTTAAGATCTCGAAAATTGTTATACAATACATCACTACCATTCATATCATGCTTTATTGTACATTCCTTATCATCATAAAAGCCTTCAAGCTTTGCTGACATATTAACACCACCTACTGTGCTGGTTGATGGTAAAACATTAAATTTAGAATAATACACATTATCATTTTTAATGTACTGAGTGTTGGTATATTCTTCTGAAATTTTGAAAATATACTCCCCTCGTTCTGTTAAACCTGAAAGATCAAATGTAACTAAACCATTTGAAGTATTTTCAGCATACTGAATTGGAATATTCCCTGCAGTTTCAGGCTTTGAGATATTTTCTATTTTAAATTTAAACACTTCCTTCTCATTTGGTATTGATCCATTTACTGTTTTTCTAAATCCCAATAAAGACTTAACATTAAATGGCCACATATGTCCTTCTGCACCTGATGTAATACTATTGGCAATCATAGTACCATTATAATCACCAGTACCTATTTGAACATGAGCTTTGGGTGCTACTAAATGTCCAACATATTTCTTAAGACCACCCACCACATCAATCTTAGTTGCATTAGGGAAAAAACCAACAATATTAAAGGCCTCTTCAACCTCAATAGAATCAAATTGATAAGCAGGCTTTATATTTCCTTCTCCATTAATAGCTAAATCATCTCCTAATTTATCAGAAACTGATTTAAATATAGCTGGCATATTAAATTCTCCAGCATCTAAGATACTTATAAATGTTGTCATATTACCTACTTCATTTAAGTTTTCATAATCATAAATAATATAATTAATATCTTTAACTGAAGAAATTTCGAAGTTATATCCAAGCTTTAAACGAATTCCATAATTAAAACCTTCTCCTCCATAATACTCCAAGGTATATCCTTCTTTTTCAACAACTCCACCTTTAGGTAAACTTTTCATTTCTTCTATATCTTTATCAGTAATTGCAATTTTCTTCATGTAATGTCCTGTTACATCAATCCCTTGAAAATCTTTTAAGTCTTGAATTTGCTGAGTAATTTTTGCTTTTGCTACTTCCATATCAATATATTTATAATTATCATTTGTATAATAATAATTGTAATACGTATTACCAGATTCTTCCATGTATCTTTTTTTCTGGTTCCCTTCTATGTTTCCATTAATAAACAGTGGCATATTAGACTCTGTTTTAATTGTCTCTCCATTCTCAGCGCTCCCCCCAATATAACAAGGAACTGTATGTGGATAAACTACATTTGGTGTAGTTCCACCTTTTGGTGTAGTTCCACCTATAGAAACCTTAACCTTTCCCCCAGCTGCAACTGGACCAACAATATGTGTACCTACATAAGAATCAAATGTAAAGGCATTATATTTAGCTAATATATTAAATATATCGTAGCTTTCACCAAAATCACCAAAGGTATATCTATTTAGCTCCCCCTCATTTGAGTGATCTCTGTTAGTTTCATCTCTCCAAATTTTATAACCCTCTGGATAAATTCCTAATGATAAATCTGGGTTTTCTCCATAATGTTCATAAGTTCTTGCTATATCACCTTTTCCTTCTGCCAACACGGAAATACTACCAGACAACATCACTACCATGCAAAGTATGGCTACTAATATTCTTTTCATCTTATTACTTTTCATGGTTTTTCCCCCAATCATTTTCTATTTGCTCAATATTTATTAAACCCTAACAAACAATTACATTTTTAACTTTTATAGATATAATATATTAGCAAAAAGTCACATGACGGTCACAAATAAGGTGAAGTGGATATTTATTTTGCTTAGTCACATCAAAAAAAGAACTGGAATATTTCCAGTTCTAAATAATAATATTATTAATTTATATATCATCAATTTCACAAATACTATATTGTAATATCACTTTATTTGTTTTTTCCATTTTATAAAACTGATCCTTTAACCGTTCAATAACCACCTTGGCATCTTCATATTTGCAAGCTGGAAGCATTACTAAAAACTGATTCACACTATATTTGCAAATAACATCACTAGACCTCGTGCAACTAAGCAAGGTTGTTTTTAAAATATCCATATCTTCTCTTATAACACTAATATATTTCTCATCTTCTTTTGATATTTGAAAATTAGGATATAAACTAATTAATGCCAGGTGAATAGAAATTCCCATCCTTTTGCCACTACGTGATTCTAATATATATATTTTCCTAAATACTCCATATTCACACAAAAATGCTCCAGTGGGAAGTTTTTGTTCTTTCAATTCTTCTTTAATAACATCTATATTACTTTCATGGTCATGCTGTATCTGTTGTAGCTTTTCATAAATCTCCTGCATTTCTTTTGAAGGGCGTACCCCTATTACATCATATAAATATTTTGATGTCATTTTATAATGTTCTGAAGCTAATTTTTGTTTGTTATTGGCAATTAAAGCTCTCATCATAAAACAATGAATTTCTTCATCTGATGAATCTGTCTTTAAAGCTTTTTGACATATCTCTTCCACTTCTGAATATCTCTTTTCTTCCTCCATAAGTCTTAATAACTTTTTTACTGTATCAAAATACATAGAATGATAGTATGTTGCCATAGATATTACCCAATATTCCTCTGATAACTTAGGAAGAAATACTCCTTGGTATAATTCAATTGCCTTTTTTCCCATGCACAATTGTTCTTCTACACTTTCAGCATTAATCATATTCTTACAGCAATATTCAAATTTTTCTGTATCTACATTTAAAATAATTTCTGGATTCCAGGTATATGTACCCTTTCCTGTTAATATAAACTCATACTCACCCCATACTTTTTTTAAGCAATTTCTAAGTCTATACATTAAATTTTTTAAGGCTCCAGTTGGGTTTTCACTTTCATTTTCTGACCATAGATTATCTATAAGTTCCTGAGCTGTTATTCTTTTGTTTCTATTACATAACATATAAGTAAATAACCTTGTGAGCATCTCTGAACGAATACTCTCTGTATTTAACATGCCATTTTCATTTGATATTCGAAACTCTCCAAACATTCTTACATTCAGTTCAAGATATAATTCACGCTTTTTCTTCTTCATAATGGCCTACTCTCCCCATAAGCTAATACTTGCCTTTTATACCTTATTTTTATTATTAAAATTCTATATATAATCCCATATTCCTCCTAAATATTTTATTATTTTCCAAATATCTTGTATAAAAAAGTTGGGGTGGATATTTATTTTGCTTGTTCCGTCGCAAGCTCCAAGTCACATCAAAACAAATATCCACCCCACCCCTACTAAAGGTAAGGAAATTATAAAATTACTATCCTTTATTTTATATTTTTTAATATGAAAATGTAATAATACCTTTGATTTATAGCTAATTGAAACTTTATAATTTCCTAGACAGTAAAAAAGGAAGTTAGTTTCCTAACTTCCTAGCACTTACTTTTAGTATCTTTGTTATTATATTTAATTTTTAAGTTTATTTCGATTTCTCAAATAAAAAACAGCAAGAAAAATAGAAATAGAGACAAAAGAAAATGCTAATAACATTTTTAAAAGAATTTTATTATTTCCATTTTCATTTTTATTTTCATCTATCTGCTCTTCTTTAGAATCTTTTTGTATAGTCTCATTATCTGTACTATTTGAATCATTAGAGCTTACTATAGTATTTTCCGTCATTGCTTCATATTTTTTATTAATAATAGTCATCTTACCGCTTACATAAACAATATTATAATTTTCACTGTTAGTTAAATTACTACCACTAATTATAATTTCATACTCACCAATTTCATTTGTATCTTTTACAGAAGTAGTCATTGTTGGCTCTAAAATAAGTCTATCACCATTTACTAAACCTTCTACTTTATAAGTAAGTTCTGGAATTTCACAACCTTTTATAATATTTAATTTATCTTCTGCTGTAATTGTTAATACTTTTTTATCTACCTCTACTGGAATAGATGATATTGCTTCCTTATAATTTTCATCTCCATGCTTTTTTGCAGTTATTATTACATTTCCAGCCTTATGAATAGTAGCAATATTTCCTGAAATACTAATAATACTAGAATCAGAACTTTCAAATATCACTTCTCCACTACCATTTCCTCCTTTTGTATAAAGAGTAAATGGTTTATCACCATATATTTTTGAACCAATTGGATCAATTGCAAAATTTTCTTGAGTCTTCTTACTAATATCAACACTTATTTCTTCACTAAATGCTGAGTTATAGTTTTTATCTCCACTATATACTGCTTTTACTTTATACAACTGTTCAGGCATGCCTGTCCAAGTATATGTTGCCACTCCATTTTTAATAGAAACAGATGTTGCACCTTCAATATCTGAATCAATACCATCTGTGCAATTGACAAACCTTACTGTACCTGTGACATTATCTCCATTTCCAACTTTATCTATTGATGCAGTTAAAACTATTTTACTAGAACCTATATCATCTGAAATCCTTGAAGTTAAATTTACTTTAGTATTAGCCTTAGTTACTTTAACTTTTACATTGCTTGTTCTAGATTGAATTGTTTCATAGTTTTTCAATGTATAAGCATTTGGTGTAAATACTACACTATAACCCTTATTTTCTACAGTTGGAACAATATTTTCATTATCCCATTTAAAACTTCCATATTGTGTACTACCTCCAGTTAAAACACTATCTGATAGCTTCTGACCATAAATTAGATTACTTGCAGTTGGATAATTAATAGATGGAGCTGGTGCCTTTAGAATATTAATCTCATATGTTGCAGTTGCACTGTTGTATACTTCATCACCTAATTTAGTTGCTGTAATAGTTGCTGTACCTGCGCCTACAATAGTTGCCTTATTTCCACTTATAGAAATCACGTCATTTTTATCACAAGAATAGATAACTTCACCATTACCACTACCTCCAGTTACTTCAAGCGTAAAACTTCCATCACCAAACTTTTTACCTGTAACTGGCTTAATATAAAGTTTGCTCTGGTCAATCTTAGAAATATTTACACTTAATACATCACTGATAGAGTCCATATAATTTTTACCTATACCTTCAGTTGATGGATAAAATTCAGCTGTAACACTATGGTTTCCTACACTAGGGTTGGTCCAATAATAACTTGCCTCACCATCTGATACATTAATATCACTTGCAATTACCCTATCTCCATCCTTAAATGTAATGGTTCCATCTGGCTTTTCATCATTTAAGCCAGATACATTAGCTTTAAGTATTACTGTATTGCTATTTTTATCAGACTGAGTATGGTAACTAAGATTAAGTTTAGGTTGTGCTTTCTTAATAACAAATGTCTTAGTATGTTCCTTTGGCAATTCATATTTATTAGCTGCTGACCCACTCAAAACTGCTGTTGCAGTGTAAGTACCTGCATCTGTTTCCTCACCTTTTACGGAAACTGTTACATCATCACCCTCTGCTATATTTGTTGCAGTAACTGTAGGTTTTTGTGCCTTGCCGTTATATGTAAAATCAGTATCTCCCCATACAAGATCAACTGCCTTTTTAGATATATTTAGCTTGTCCTCCCATATTTCTTTTCCCAATGATAGGACTTGCAAGTTTTCTATTACACTTCCTCCTCTACTAACATGAGTAGAAATTACTGGCTTTCCTCCTGAATTTCTAACCATATATCGTACCATTCCCTGACCTTTATCATCATCTGAATCAGATAAGTATACAGCACTTATTTGGCCATTTAAGTCAAATTCTGCTCCCCAAAGGGTAACAACGTGTGATATTCTTCCCATACTATAATCCATAAGAACTATATTTCCTTCTAGAAAAAGTTGTTTTAAATCCTTAGCTAAAGTGTCATAACTCCAACTGTAATTACGTCTTTGGGTCAACAAAGTAGTTCCAAATATATCGTAGAAAAATCCCCCTCTTGGATCTGGGCCACTTGTTAAAAGCTTCTCTCTATCAGCATCTGAGTCATTTGTGCCTCCATTTGTTTTGGGATAATAACCATTTATAAATTGATCTTCCAATATATCAGACCAGTATCCTTCTTTTTTGTATGCAAATTGTTTAAGAAATAGTTTGTATACTTCACTATCCTGCTGACTTTTAAATGAATCTCTAAGATTAGATAGTTCTTTAGCTTTAGAGTAATCTGGATTTTCAGCTAAATATTTATCAATATAATTGGAATTCTGAGCAAGCCACCAGTGAAGTGCATTTGAAGCTGCTGCTGCAAAACATAGATTTAAGTCTTGCACTCTGTTTTCAGTTTTATTAACATCATACCATCCTTTACCTGCACTATAAGGAGCTTTGTACTCAATATATGCAACCTCTCCATTTACATTAGTTGTCTCTTTACGAAATTCACTATCTGTCCCCCCCATTTTAGGTGGGTTGATACCTTTTGTCCAAATGATAGTCTTTAATTTTCCATCTTCTTCATTTTTATATTGAGTAACTACATTTCCATTTTGTGAAAGTTCTTCTTTTATTTTATCTGAGCTTTCATCATAAGATGCTATTGTATTTTGTACTTCTTTTTCATCTTCTATAGCATATATCTTTAGTGTATTCATTTGAAATACCATAATAAATGCCATAAAAATAGAAATACTCTTTTGTGTCAATTTTTTATTAATCTTATTCGCCTCCTCACGTGATATTATCTGTTAAGTTATATAAAATTATTGTTATAATTTTCATAACATCCTAACATTTTTCTTTATTTTTTATACCACATGATGCCATTAGAAGTAAATACTTTCAAATACTTTTCTATTATAAATAAATACTTAATTAGAATAAAAATAACTGGGCTGTATCAAAACTATAAATTATTCTGATACAGCCCATGACGATAATTTTTTTAATTTTATAAATTGCAATAACAAATTGAACTATTCTGTATTTATGATTTAAACACTTGAAGTTACTTAAGTTAATATTTGAGTGATCCATAGTGATTATCCTCCGTGTATGTTTTTGTTTAACGATTAAATCATAATACAGAATAATCAACTATGGATTTTTTATTAGTTCAATTTCATTTTACAATTAGCCATCTTAATCTTTGTATTTATTTTTTGTTAATAATCCTGCTCCAACTAAACCTGCATCGTCACCTATTTGAGCTAATCTTATATCAACATTTACTCCATCATAAACCATCTTTTTAGTTTCTTCAATAATTCCACATAAATATTCAGGATTATTTATTATAACTGACCCACCAAGAACAATTACATCAGGATCTACTGTTGTAATTATATTAGACATTGCTTTAGCAACATTTACTTGCCATTCCTTTAATACATTATCACAAATTTTGTTTCCTTCTTTCGCTCTCTGGAACACTTCCTTTGTCGTAACATATTCTCCTAATCTTTCACTAGCTATTCTAGCAATATTTACTCCACTACATTGCCCCTCAACTCCACCACAATTCATATTAGAATGCTTATATTTATCATCATTTATAATCATATTACCTACTTCTGCTGCAATACTATTTGCTCCACCTATAATTTCTCCTTTATAGATAAAGCCGCCTCCTACACCTGTTGAAAGTGTAATATAATAAACACATTCTTTGCCTTTTCCAGCTCCAATTAAAGCTTCACTTAATGCTGCCATATTAGCATCATTATTTACTTCAACTGGCAAATTAAAGGCTCTCTCTAAATAGGATTTAATATTAAAATATTCCCAAGATGAAAGGTTCGGAGTAACTAAAATAACTCCTCTTTTAATATCTAATGGACCAGGGCATCCAAGGCCTATGGATTTTATTTTTTTATTTTCCCATCTTTCCTTAATGCCTAAAACCAGCTTATCTATATTATATTCAGGCCCCTTAATAACCTCATTATCTACCTTAAACTTTTCAAGGATTTTTCCATCTTCATCTATAAGAGCTGCTCTTAAGTTTGTTCCACCTATATCAATACCTAAATAATAACTCATAACTTCCTCCTACACATAATTTTTATAATAATCAATTTCAAATCTTCTCTATCTAAAAACAAATTACATTTATACATTGCCTTAAACTTAGACTATCAATTAAATTTTGATATAATTTAGTCCTTCTAAAAACTCATACATGAAATATTAAGTTCAACTTAATTTCCTATTATGCTTACAGAATAGCCAATATCAAATTTCTGGTTCTTATCTAAAGTTATTATATATGGCTTGTCCTTAAAAACTTCTCCATCTGTAGTCATGGCAGGTAATCCATGCCAAGGTTCTAAACAAATATAAGGAGCCTTCTTTTTTGGAAAAGTCCATAATGCTAATACTGGAAATTTATCAAAGCAAAATCTAATTCCCTGATTTTTTTTGTTATGTTTAAGAGAAATCAAGTGTGATTCTATTTTATCAAATATGATTGCCCCCTTATCAAAGTCCTCATATTTCAGTGGCAATATATTAGTATTTTCTAAATAATGTATAGCTGACCCTTTATCAAATGCTTCATCATTAGGAGGATTAAAGGCTTCCCCCCTAATTTCTCTATCAAATATAATAGAATAGTCTTCAAAACTTTCATCCTCTTTTAAAGGTACTCTAAATCCCACATGACCTCCAATGCAAAAATGAATTGGCTTATTATCTATGTTCTTTACACAATATGAGGTTTTAAAGCCATCTTCTATTAACTCATGCTTTATATATAGCTCAAATTCAAAAGGATACACTTTAGAAATTTCCTCATTACTTTTAAGTAAAAATACTATATAGTTGCTTCCTCTATCAGCCACTGTAAAATCACTATTTCGAGCAAATCCATGCTTATTCATTGTGAAACTTTTTCCTTCTATCTTAGTCACATTTTTTTTCAAAGTCCCTATAATAGGGAAAAGATGAGGAGAACGACCTATCCAGTACTTTTTGTCACCTCCCCATAAATAATCTAATCCATCTCCATCTTTGTAAGATATTAGTTCACCCCCAAATGAATCCACTATGGCAGTAAATTCATTTAGTTTTAACGTATATAACATAAACATTTCCCTCCTAGAAATTAAAAAATATTCTTTTTAAGGTTAAAAGCCAAAATTTTCCATGTTTTTCTAACCCTTTTTTCGTAAAATGAGCACTATTTGTTATACGATTATCCCCAAGAAGCTCATCTGTATTAGGTCCTAATATAATATTAGTACAATTACAACAATTTTTTTGAGCCTTTAGTATAACTTTTTCATTATTAGTCTGTGCCTTTGGATGATAAGCAACATTTGCTATTACCCGAGGCTCCTACTCCCATATCCACCTCAGGTCCAATATCACAGGGTTGCGGATCCTCACAATTAACCCACCTGTTAATTTGTGGGTTCAAAGATAAAACTCTAGGATCACTACTTTTTGTTAAGGTATCTCCAAATATAAATAACCTCTATTGGTATTATAGCTTTATTTTCACTATTTCTTTGATAAACTGAAGGGCTTAATGGTTTACTAATAATTGTACAACGAGGCTTCATTTTAATATTCCTCCTTAAAAAAGACCATATTAGGAAGTTACTTAAATCTTCTTAATATGATCTTTTCATTTAAATTTATTTATCCTTTAAACTTATAGGCTTTTTTCTGCCAAGGAAAAGTATTACAAATCCTGCAAACATACTTAATACATAAGGTAGTGTTGATACTGTATCACCTGTTTTGGGTGTATCTACATTTTCATTTGATTCATCATCAGGATCTATTGGTTTTACGTCAGGATCTGTTGGCTTCTCATCCATCTTAACTGAAGTATGAGCAATCCTTGAGCTAGGTTTTGATCCTCCTCCATTATTAGCTCCTGCAGTATAATACATGTGTAAGGTATTATCTTCCTCATAAAACCAAGCATCTGCTGATCTGTTTAAATCAGGTTCTTCTATAACTGAATCATATAGTGTACCAATTCTCTTTGACGTTTTGAAATCATCACTTATAGATTGAATCTCTATATCTCCTTTTGAATTATGAAATACAATATATTTTTTGTTATCCCATATCATTAACCTTGGTGATGCAATATTCCCTTTATCCTTATCTATTGGTGTGATTAATGCCTCTTCATTTACTTCCCAATCTAATCCATCATTAGAAGTTGCATAATTAACTTGTCTCTTTCCGCCTTTGTTTCCGGTTATTAGCATTGTGTATTTATTTCCATTATTAGCTATTTCATTTTCATAAACGCTTACTTGATAAGCTTGACTACTCTTTCCATTAAAATCACTTAAATCTATAACTTTCTTTTCAAATTTGAAGTTAATACCATCTTTAGAAGTAGCCAACATTACTGAATTCTTAGCATGACTATAGTACATATTAAGTTCATTAGTCATCTTATTCCATATTGGAGCTGCACCTGTCACCTCTCCACTTAAGTCACCACTTAAAGATCTAGTTATAATTGGTTCTCCGTTATTATATGGAGTCCATGGTCCTTCAGGGCTTGGAGCTGTAGCTAGAGCAATTCCTCCACTTTGACTTGCATAGCTAAAATACATGTAATATTTATCAATAGGTTCTTCAAAATATTTTTCTGCTTTAATTACTGAAGGAAGCTCAATATTTGTTCCTGTTCTTCCTGTTAATTCATCACTATCTAAAATTATTTCACCAGTTTCAAATTCAGGTAAATCTACATCCTCAAAAATTTCTATAGTTAATACATCACTAGTTACGCTTTTATTACTATAAGTTGCAGTAACAGATAACTCCACTGTTCCTGGAGCCAAAGCAATTAAATTCCCATTTTCATACTTTAGTAAATTTTCATTACTACTATTAAATTTAAGCTCCACATTTTTTAAATCTGAAATACTATTATCCTTTAATAATACTTCAACTTGTGCTTTTACAGTTTCACCAGCTACTAAACTTGGCTTATTGATTTTTAAAGAAACATATTTAATTTCTTTTTTCTCTTCATCACTTAGTTCTTTTGCATGAATTATATTGGCATGAAGACGCTTGCCTCCCTCATAAAACATGTGCCAAACACCATTATCATCTTTCATAAATACAGGTGCACCAGCTCTTGTATAGTCTGGGAAATCATCGGATGAATCATACATTACTCCCCAATGAATTTCTTTATCTAGACTCTCTCCAACCTCAACTGAATATATATTACCTGTACTTCCATGACATATTACGTAATATCTACCTTCCCATTCCATAAAATATGCCCCAGATACATTGTTAGCATAATTCATATTTGGATCACTGTCTGGAGATACCAATGGTTCCTTTACAGCAGTCCAATTTATTCCATCCTTTGAATGAGCATAATAGATTTTTCTCATATTCGCTTTGTTATTCACCATAATTGTCATGATATACTTATTACCTAAGCCAGGAATTTCGTGTTCTACAACACGTGCATAGCTTGCTTCTGTCAATCCTGTACCTGTTGGTGAAAAATCATTAGCTTTCACTGCTTCCCCACCATATGTCCAATTTACTAAATCATCTGATGTAGCATATCTTGTTACTGTATTCTCTCCATGAAAATACATAAAATACTTATTATAAGTAGAATTCCACATTACATCTGGAGACGAAACATGACTTACATTATAATAGTATTTTCCACTTTCATCTTTCCAACTCTTAGAAATAATAGGATTACTTTCATATTCAGTCCAAGGACCATCTAAAGTTGGTGCCGTAGCTAAACATATTCCTGCTGGAGCATCATGTGGAGCATAGAACATATAGTAACGGTCTATTGGATTTTTTATTGGATGAACTTTTGTATCTACAATTGATGGAAAGTTAAATTCTTCTGTTGGATTATACTTATAATCCTCCATTTCTATAATCTCATCTACTGAATAGAACTTTGGAAAAACTGGTGCTTCCAAGTTTTCAGATATTGTATATAAATCAGAATTTCTTGATAGACCATCAGCTTTAACTTGTACATAGTATTTTCCTTTTGAAAGGGAAGCTGGCAAAGTTAAATCTACCTCACCTTTATTATTCATAATAGTTCCTGTGTTTCTTATTCCGTTAACTGGTACATTTTTTGAATCTACAAGTATAGCTTCAAAAACTGTACCATCATCAATTAAATTAGTTTTAATTGATGTGTTTATAGTCTCTTCCTTTCCCTCTTTATGATTGTAAGAGGAAAGCAATATCTCTGATATTTCTTTACGTTCTTCTGGTTCGATAAGGCCTGTCCCTGCTTTTACTGATTTAACATCTAAATTACAAAGATTTCCCACATCTGCTCCTAACCTTATTAAATCTCCATCTTTCATTTTTTTAGCAGATACATTCTCGAATACTTTATTATTATCAATGTATAAAGTAAAATCTCTATCTCCAGTAGTTTTATCTCGTTCTCCAACTAGAAATGTATATTCATGCCAAATAGAAGTATCTATATTAACTGTAAGATCATCGCCATTACCATTAATTGCTGTAACCTTACCTGTATTTTTATCTCCGTAGGTTAAAAATATCTTTGCGATTCTTCCATTCTCATTATTATCAATACCCTTAGCCCTTATTGATATTTCACTTCCAATACCAGTTACATCGGCTGGAACTCTTGCTTCTACCTTAACTGTAAAAGCCCCATTATCAGGCAAATCTAGTTTTGTAGGTGAGGCAAGCCATAAGTATTTTCCTTTTTCATCCTCAGCTAAGGTTGATTTGGAGATATTCGCAACCCCCTCTTCTTGATTAAACTCTACTTTACCATCACCTGCACCAATAGTTCTCCAATCACCTAAGTTTAACATGTTCTTATTTATTATATTCCATACATCCTGTTGTCCAATGTTATAAGCATAAACATGTGTAAAATTAAAAAATATCATTATTACAAGGGAAAGTATACTTGCTCTTTTAAAAATACTTTTCTTCATATTTCTCTCCTTTAGATTTTTTCAATATTCTTTACAAATCATTATTAGTATTGTTAACATTAGTAAAAACCTCATATAATCTTAGCTAAGATATACAATAACTTTTGTATATCTTAGCTAATTCATCTAGATATGTTTCTTTCATCTCCCCAATCTTCATAAGATACTTATAATCATAAATGTTTGGAAGATAATCTAGCTTTAGTAACCTTTTAGTAAAACTATGAGCTGCTATTTCACTACATCTACTAATATTAGCCTTACGCTCTAAACATATAAACTTCATTGTAACAACAGAATCCAATTCCTCTGAAACCACTCTATTATTTGATAACTCAAGATAATGAAAAAATTCATGACAAAGGTGAATCTTTAAAGATAAATCTTCTGATATACCACTAATATCAGCTAATTCCTTTATAGAATCTTTATAAATTATGACTTTGCTTTTTTTGCCTTTTCCCCACTCAAATTGTGCTCTAAATTTAACTTTATAAAAACTTCCACTATTTTGTGAGTATTCAATATCTATTCCATTATCCTTATATAATTTGAAGATATCCTTGTCTTTATATTTATCAGCTACCTCATGTCCAATTTCTAAACTTCTCAATATATAATTCTTTACCCTACTCTTTTCTATCTTATGAAAAAGTAAATCTTCAGATATTTCACCAAAGGCTAGCACTTGGTCTAAATTCTCAATTCTTGTCATGATATTCCCTCATTTCAAAATTATTTATACGCTACAGCAATAATCTCATCATTATCCCCTAGAAATTCTGTTTCTAAATCAGTGATTGATAATAATTGCTCTAAATTTTGCATACCAGTTAAATCAATCATCTTTTCCTTATAGAATAGAAATACTTTAGGTATAGTTGCATTTGCATCAGAGAATGTAGTATTTTCATCAACAAACTCATGAAACTTACCATGGATTTGAGACTTAGGGAATTTAATATAATAAACTTTTTCCTTTTTAAACCTAACTACACCTTCACGATCTATTACACAGCAACTACTTCTATTCCTTTTTATCAATCCAAATAGCTTACTTTCAGAAACCCTTGATTCAATTAAATGCCATCTTCCTGTACTAAAAATAGAAGACACATTATTTAAGTTGCTACCTAGAGCATCAGAAGCAATTTTTAATAATTCTTCTTTGTTTAGTGACTTTGCATTTAAGTCCTTATTTCTAAATTCAGTAGCACCTGTTGCTACTGCACGTACAATATTCTTTTGACTATCAATTTCTATGTTGACATCTACTGTTTCTTCGTTAGCACCAGATTTAACAATCTTCTCAATTACATCCGCACGTATACGCTTAATATCTTCCTCACTAGGATTAGCTATAGTACGTTCTATCTGCTCTCTTACCATTGCAAGCGCAACACCTATAGTTGAGATATATGGTGCATTTTTTGCTAGCTTCCATTTGAAATTAAAATGTTCAGCTAGTGCATTTACTATAACTGCACCACTTCCTCCTCCACCTACAAGTGTTATAAACTTTCTATCTAGCTCATATTCTTGAATTAACTCTTCAATTACTACAGCTAGTTTATTCATTGCAATGTTCATTACTTCCTTTGCAGCTTCTTCTATACTTAAGCCCACATATTCTGCTAAAGCCCCCCAAGCTAGTCTTGCACTGTCAACATTACCTCTTGCATAATCTCCTTCTGGAACATAATTTAAAATATTTGCAGCTCCTGCTAAGGTTAATGAATAATCCTTTCCAGTTCCACTTTCAACTACTGCATATTCCTTAGGATCCTCTTCTCTAGGAGAAATAAATTTGATTTTAGGTGATGTAAACTTCCCTTCATCAGTAAAACATTCATATTCAATTCCTGCAATATGAGCACTTCTTGGTCCAACATCCACTATTTTCTTATCCTTAACACGTATCATACTACCACCAGCAACTGCTAATGTTCTAACATCTAAGGATCTTAAATAGGTCTTATGGCCTCCAACTTGAGCATATTTAATCATTACCTTACCATTCTTTATTATAGAGATATCAACACTTGTTCCACCTACCTCAAAGAATATTCCATCTGAAACCTTTTCATACATAAGTGCACCAGCAACTCCAGCAGCAAGTCCAGATAACATAGTCAAAATAGGCCTTTTTCTAACTTCGTTTATACTCATTACACCGCCATCACAACGCATAATCATCAAGTTTGTTTTTATATTAGTATCTATTACAGCCTGTTCTGTCATATTTGCAGTTTGCATCATTCTAGGTATTAAACTTGCATTTACTACTGCTGTTCTTGTACGCATTTTCAATCCATATAACTCAGAAATTTCATGTCCACCTGTTGCAAATAATCCTTTTTCATTTGCTATCTGAATTACTTTCTGCTCATTTTCAGGATTATCTACACTGTAAGCTTCTGAAGCAACAATTACATCACATTTATCCTTCATTAAAGTATTAATTGCTTCATTTATTGAATTATCATTTACATCTTTTGAATCAATAAATAGATGTTCTGATCTTAAATATTTACCTTGAGCTAATTCAATATTTTCTAAGTTTGTTTCCTTCTTGGCACTCCTTGCATCAAAACCTGTTCCCATACCCACAATACCAACACTTGCTACATCACCTTCTAATAAAGCATTTGTAGCTTGTGTTGTTCCATGTGCTATGAATACAACATCATCAGGAGAAATATTATTCTCTTCTAATATTGCTTTTATTATTTTTACAACTCCTATAGCTACTCCTTCTTCATGGGTAGTTGGAATTTTCATTTTTGCTATTAATTCATATGTTTCATTATCTATTGCTACAGCATCTGTAAATGTTCCACCAACATCTATGCCAATTCTAACTTTGCTCATAATTATTCCTCCTAATTTTATCTTATCCTATAATAGTTAATCTAAGGCTCCCATCTCTTTTGGTGGAAGCCTAGATAAAATATAATTCTAATAAAGTATAAATGCTGCTACTATTAATCCAACTATTGTCGATACAAAAATCCACCCCATTGTTTTCTTAATTATTTCGTTTACATCTTGTTTTACGAAATCTGCAACCCATACATTATGAGAATTAGTAGGATCACATACAGCTTGTACATTGGAATCTAAACGTAAAGCTACCATAGCAGCTATAGGATTCATTCCTCCAGCAGCAAGTAAAGCTATAATTCCACTTCCTAGTCCCCATACATTTAAAGGTCCACGATAAATTGCAAGTGGTGATAACAAACCAAATACTAAAACATACATAATTGGGTTTGATGGTATTAATAGATTAATAGCAGGTTGAAGTATTATTGCAACTTCTGGTGCCATTACTGAATTTAATAACATACCAATACCAATCATTAACGCTGCAGCACCTGCAACATCTTGAATACCTTCTACAAATGCACTTGATGCTACATGTATAGGATTTTTAGGAGTAGATAAAGCCATTGCTATTATGATACCTATTAAAACAGCTGGTACTAATTGTAACTTAAAGGCAAATACTAATATTACTGGAATAACTGGACTAATTAATGCAATAGTTCTAACATTTTTTTCTGTTCCTACTGATTGTCCTCCTGTAGGCATTGCCCAAGCTTTTCTTGTTTTTCCTTGATATTTAACAAAATATACTATCATAAGAACTGACACAATTATTAACGGTATACCACATAACCACGAATACTTTGTAACTGTTTCAAGCGATAACCCTAAAACATCAATGTAAACGCCTAATGTACCAACTGAGAATGTTACTCCGATTCCATTTGCAAGTAGTAAAACTATTCCACTAACTAATGGACTTAATCCTGCTGATATCATAATTGGTATAATAATAGTGCCAACTAGAATTACCATACCAAGACCATTAGATGCTGCAAATATTACTGAAGATACTGCTAAAAAAGCCAACGCTATTGGTAATGGTTTATCCCCTGCAAGTTCAGCAGCTTTTTTTATAATTGTATTTGTAATACCAACTTTACTTAAAACTTTACCAAACCAAGATCCAAATATAAGACCAGCAATTGCTGTCCCCATCCTCATAGACCCTGCTTCTAATACATTTTTTGCTATTGTGAACTTTTCTGGATCTTCCGAAAGAAACGGTATACCAGCTATAAAAGCTATTGCTATTGCCATAATTGGTAATGCTAGAATTGTTGGTATCTTTCTTCCTACCATCAAACCTACTAACCCTGCGAATACCACTAGAATTAAAATTAATTGAATTGTATTATCCATAATTAATCCCTCCTATATTTCAATATAACTTCCTTGTTCAATTAATAAAGATTGTAATTTCTTAATATCTATATTTCTAGTATCACCACTTTTTACTGCTAATGCTGCAGCTACTCCAGCTGCTTGTCCCAATGCTGTCAATGTTGGAGTTGTTCTAATTGCTGCTTGAGCTTCAAAAGTTGCTGATACACATCTTCCTGTAACTAATAAATTCTTAAATTCATTAACGACCATAATATCATATGGAATGCTGTAATAATCATCAAAAGATTTAGCATGAATACTCATGGTTCCCTCTCCTTTAGGATTATGAATATCAATTGGATAAGCTGAATGAGCAATTACATTTTCAAATCTTCTCTTATCCAAAATATCATCTGCAGTTAATGTATACCTACCACATATTTGTCTACTTCCTCTTACTCCAATCGAAGGTCCTGTCAATACAACTTTTGCATTTTTAAACCCTGGTATTTTTTTAACTAGAAACCTGTATAATTCCTCACATTGCTTACGTCCGATTGTTTCAGCCTCTGAAAGACTTTTTGCATCTACTCCACTATGTTCAATAATTCTTGTTGTATTAATAATAAATTCACCAGGCACAGATGTTTCGAAAAACAGAATGTCCTCCCTAGGTATTGATAATTCACCTTTTCTCTTTGCTTCCTTAAATTCTTCATCAAAACCTACAAAGGATAATCTTTCAACCTTATCTAATAATGTTATATCCTTATTTAATCTAGGCAATTTCTCTGCATGTGCTCTTCCATAGACTCTTAATTCTTCACTATCTACATTGTATAACTTCATATTCATTGTCATTGGTTGCATTGCCCCATCTGACTCCCTGCCTAATACACATGGCACCTTAGAAAGATTAGCAATATCGGCGTCACCTGTTGCATCAATAAATACTTTTCCTTTATATGATGTTAATCCATCCTTATTGCAAATATAAAGGGATTTTAATTCATCTCCTTCAAATTCAACATCAGTAATAAAAGAATGATATAGAACCTCACATCCAGCTTCACTTACCATCTCATCTAATGTTATTTTCATACCTTCATTACTAAAAGGAGTCAAATAACTGATATAGTTTGTAGTATCACGAATATGACCTGGTGAATATCCCTTAGATTTTAAATTTTGCACAATTTCTTCGCCAATTCCTAAGATGACTTGTTTTTCTCCTGCATGAAAGGTCATCATTGGTCCTACTCCACACGCAGTTAAAGCACCTCCTAAATAGCCGTTCTTTTCAACAATCAAAACCTTCGCACCATTTCTGGCAGCTGAGATAGCTGAAACTGTACCTGAAATACCTCCTCCAGCTACAATTAAATCATACACCTTACTATTAGTTTTAATATTTACCATTAAGCATTCCTCCATATGAATTTATCTAGATAAAGTTAATACTGGAATTTAAGTGTAATTTTTTATATTTGTTAACGTTAACATTTAATCAAATTTTACCATATTATTCAAAGCCAGTCAATGATTTTGAATATTTTTTTCAAAACATTTCATACTTTTTGAAAATATATCACATTTTTATCCATTTTATCTAGTAAAAATCAATTTCTTTGATATAATCTGAAATTTTTTTTCAATACATATATATATTATTGATATTTGTATATATTGTTTATATTTGAAAACTTTGATATTATATATGTAGAAGATTATAGGTAAATATAGGAGGCATAACATGGCATCAGTTGTTATTTCTAAAATAATATCACTGCAATCGAGTTTTACAGTAAGCGAAAACGAAATTAGTCAATTTGTAATTAACAATCCAGATTTTGTAATAACTAATACAATAACTAATTTAGCAAAAAAGATAGGTACTTCAGAGGCTAGTATTAATCGTTTTTGTAAAAAGGTTGGTTATAAAGGCTTTAATAATTTTAAAATAGCATTAGCTCAAAATAGTTATTATAGTAATATGGAAAAGGAGAATTCTTCAAATGCAGACTCTAGCATTATTGAATCTATGTCTCTTGATTATACGCAACTTATAAAAAACACTTCTGCTATGTTAAGCGAGGAATCATTAAATAATAGTGTAGAATTAATAAAAAATGCTGAAACAATTCATGTAATTTCATTAATAAATACCTCCTTCATTGCAAATGAATTAGCCTTTAAACTATCATTAATAGGACTAAAAGTAAAAACACATATAGATAAATTAGATATTCATTTATGTACTTCTAATCTTTCCTCTAAGGACTTATTAATTGTAATTGTTCCAACATTACTTTGTAATGATATTTATCCATCTTTAATTACGGCTAGGGATCGTGAGGCTAAAATAATCTCAATAACAAGTACTGACTCACCTAAGTTTAATGACATAGTTGATGTTAAGTTAATTACCCCTGATAAGATTATAGCTAATAACTCGCTTGCATTATCTAATAGCTTGATGTTATTATTCACAATTGACTTGATTTATGGATTATTATTAAGAGATGATAAGACTCTAAGACAACGTAAGTTAAATAGTGATACCATTATTAATACTCACCAATCAATTGATCGATACTTAATTGACTTTTAATTCTTCAAAAGATCACACACTTTCAACAATTAGTGTACACTCATTCTTAGACATAAATAAAAAGGAAGTTAGTTTCCTAACTTCCTAATCTAAAACCATAATACCGCGTCACTACAACCCCATTCTCAACTGAATACTCCTGAAGTTTTATATAAATTTTGGTATTATTTCCCAAGAAATGTTTTTTCCTTTTCCTAAAATAGTGGGAATTATTCATATATAATATCAGCTTTAATAAAGGAATCGATCATTTTCCTTCACCAAAAAAAATAGGATAGACTTTTACGCCTATCCTAAAATAATAACCAAATTTCCCTGAAACTAATTTAAATATTTTCTCCATTACTTTCTATAACATTTTTATACCAGAAAAAGCTCTTTTTCCTACTTCTTTTTAAAGTTCCGTTACCCTCATTATCCTTATCAACATAAATGAATCCATAACGTTTTTTCATTTCTCCTGTTGATGCAGAAATTAAATCTATACATCCCCATGGAGTATAACCTATTAAATCAACTCCATCTGCTATTGCTTCTTTAATTTCCTTAATATGTTCTCTTAAATATACAATTCTATACTCATCATTAATTGAGCCATCATCCTCTACTTTATCAACAGCTCCCAAGCCATTCTCTACAATAAATAATGGTTTTTGATATCTATCAAATAAGGTATTACATGTTATTCTTAAGCCTTTAGGATCTATTTGCCATCCCCATTCAGAAGCCTTTAAATAAGGATTCTTAACTGTTGCAAAAACATTTCCATCTGTAATATCTTTTAATAAATCAGGATTTGTTGTTGCACATCTACTAGAATAATAGCTAAATCCAATAAAGTCTACTGTATTATTCTTTAATATATCTTTATCATCATTATTCATTTTTATTTCTATATTATTTTCTCTTAGTACCCTTTTAGCATATGCTGGATATTCCCCTCTTGATTGCACATCAATAAAGAAGAAGTTTTCTCTATCCTTGTCCATAGCTTTTTGTACATCATCTGGATTACATGTATATGGATAAGTATTTCCTGCAGCTAACATACATCCAATCATAGATCCTGGTATTATTTCATGAGCTAACTTAGTAGCTAATGCACTTGCAACAAGTTGATGATGAGCTGCTTGATATTTTACTTGCAATTTGTTATCACCTTTTTTAAAGGTAATTCCACCACCAATGTATGGCAAGTGTAATATCATATTTATTTCATTAAATGTAAGCCAATACTTAACTTTACCCTTATATCTATTAAATATTGTTTTACAATACTCTAAATAGAAATCAATTAGTGCTCTATCTCTCCATCCACCATAGTTTTCTATTAAGTTTACAGGAGTATCAAAATGACATATAGTTACTATGGGTTCAATCCCATATTTAATCATTTCATCAAATAGATTATCATAGAACTTTAACCCTTCCTCATTTGGTTTTATATCATTTCCATTTGGGAATATTCTAGTCCATCCAATTGATACTCTTAGGCATTTAAATCCCATCTCTGCAAGTAATGCTATATCCTCTTTATATTTATGATAAAAATCTATACTTTCATGTGATGGATAATATTTACCCTCTTCAGGTTTAAAGTTTTCAAGATTCCCTAAAGAAATTTTAAATCTTTCCTTACCAATTGGACAAAGATCAACTGTTGATAAACCTCTTCCCCCTTCTTGATATGCTCCTTCACATTGATTAGCTGCTAAAGCTCCTCCCCATAAAAAGTTTTCTGGGAATTTATTATAATTATTATTCATTAAAACACCTCTTACAATTTTAAAATTCATTACTAAAATTAAATACTAAAATCATTACTAGGATTTCTACTAAAATTACTTATTAAAATTTACGTCTTTTAACCTACTCTACCCTTAATAGTTCTTGATCTTTTGTCACTATTCCTTCATGTAATAGTTCTACCTTATTGTAGCTATTAGAATTTGTAACTACTACAGGAGTTTCTAATGAATATCCCTCTTCCTTAATCTTTTCAATATCAAATTCAAGAATTAATTCACCTGTTTTTACTTTATCACCAGCATTTTTATGAGCTTTAAAGTATTTACCTTGTAAATTAACTGTATCCATTCCTACATGTATTAAAATTTCAACCCCATCATTTGAGATAAATCCCATAGCATGCTTTGTTGGAAATAAAGTTTCTAACGTTCCATCTACTGGAGAGAATATCTTTCCTTCCCTTGGAATAATTAAAGCACCTTTTCCTAACATTTCTTCTGCAAATGTTTTATCTGAAGCTTCTTTTAATGACTTAACAGTACCTTCAACTGGAGAATTTATTTTATTTCTTTTTTCTACACCATTCATTTCTACTACATTTTCTTCAGTTTTATATGCCCAGAACCAAATAGCTACAAATGATGCTACCATAGAAACTATAACTGCAATTACTGCTGCTACAATAGAAGTTGAATCATCTGGACTAATAAAATTCATAAATCCAAATACACCCATTCCACCTAAAATATAAGTTTTAGCTTGCATTAACCCTATAACTGTTGCACCTATACCACTAGCAATACAAGTTGATGCAAATACCTTTTTATTTGTAATAGTAACCCCATATATAGCTGGTTCAGTAATACCAAATACTGCTGAAATACCTGCTGAAATTGCAATAGCTTTTTTATCTGCATTCTTTTCTTTTAATGCAATTGCAATACAAGCTGCAACTTGTGTAAATGAGCAAACGAAGAATGCTGCTAAAATAGTATCAAAACCATACATAGCCATATTCATAAATATTATTGGGAATACCATTCCATGTAATCCAAACATAATTAATATTTGCCATACTAATCCTATTACTATAGCTGAAATTAAGTAATTAGCACTTTGTAAAGCACCAATACCTTGTGCTAATAAACTACTAGATATTGTAACTACTGGTCCAATTATTAATAAAGTTAATGG
Source organism: Clostridium sp. (assembly GCF_018372875.1). GTDB lineage: Bacteria > Bacillota > Clostridia > Clostridiales > Clostridiaceae > Clostridium. Next base: position 231,018 of record NZ_JAHAIF010000002.1, read on the forward strand.
TAAAATAACAACTAATACAATTGCAGGTGTCATAAACATATTTAATACCTTAGGCATAAATGTTTTAACAAACTTTTCTAACTTAGCTACAAAGAAAGCTGCAATAATAATTGGAAAAACTGTATTTGTATAATTCATAGCAACTAAAGGAAGCCCTAATAAATTACCATAAGTTGAAACTTCAAATATTGTTCCACCAAATAATGTACCTGTAACTTCTCCACTAGCTAAACCAATTATACTAGGAGATATCATGCAAGCTCCAAGTATAAGCCCTATAAAAGGAGTTCCACCAAATCGTTTGCAAGCAGTATAACCTAATAACACTGGGAAAAAGTAAAGAACACTATCCCCTAACGCCATAAATACTGTATAAGTAGTTGTAGAATCTGATATAACTCCAGTAGCTGACAATAACGTTAATACACCTTTAATAATACCAGCTGCACATAACACACCCATAACAGGCATAAAGACAGCGTTTACAAAATCAATAATTGAAACCTTCTTTTTACTATTTTCAACATTAGAATCACTAGTTCCTATAAGTTTCTTAACTGCGTCACACGCTTCATCAACTTCACTTCCTATAACCACTTGAAATTGACCGTTGCTTTTAACAACGCCACTTACACCTTGTAATTTTTCTATCACTTCTTTATTTGCCAGGCTTTCATCTTTTAATACAAAACGCAATCTAGTATAACAATGCATTACACTTTGAACGTTTTCTTTTCCGCCCACATTAAGTAATATATCCTTCGCTAATTTTTCAAACTTCATAGTATTCATCCCCTTTGTTATTTGTAAGTTCATTATATGTAATTTGTTAATCGTTATCAAAACAATAATTTTCCCTGTATTAATGAAAAAAAGTTTTCACAGTACTACTGGGAAAACTTTAAAAATAACTATTAATTCTATCAATATCAACTGAATTTAATGGTAATGATATATACTCAATTGAAGTACTACTCTCTGTTTTAACAGTATGTGTAGCAATAATAAAATCTAGTTTGTAATTCTCTTTTTTATATTTCTCTTCAAAGAATGATACTTGATTAGTAGAACAACTACATAACACATTTATTTTATCACAAGATACTTCTTGTAATTTCTTAATTAAACTCATAAGCAATACAGGCTCATATCTACTTGCAATTATAACATTTAGTTTTTCCTTATATCTTATCCCCATTAGCTCTAAATACATTGAATTATAAATATAATCTATTTCATCAAAAATAACATTAGTATATTTATAAACTATTTCATCTAAGGGTTTTACCAATTTATAATACTTTTTATAATTTCCTTTTATTTTTTCAACTATATAATCATCACCTTGATATGCCAATCTTTTTTTATATATACTTATCTCCAAATACTTCTTCCATTTACTAAAAAGATCTTCTGAAAAATTATTAAAAGAAATCATTATATCTTCATTTAATGTAGTAATATACTCATGAAAAATTCTTTCAATTATAGGATCAACCACTATTTTATTTGTAGTTTCACTTATAAGACATTGTTTTAATCCTAATACACTCTTTAAATAGTTTCTTTCATTTACAGGTAATGTAACCCCAGTTATCTCTTCAATAACATCAAAAGGGAACTTACAATATGTATTACTATCTTCTACTATATTTTCTATAAAATATCCTTTTTCTATTCTGTAAACAAATACTATCAATTCAAGAACAAATGTAATTATTCCCTGGTGATCTAATACTATATTTTCATTATTTAAATAATCTGAAATTAGAGTATTAAATAAAATAAATCTCTCTACACTTCCCAGTTCATCAGTTAAATGTTTTATAAGATTCATTAAATATTTACTATCACTACTATAATTACGATAAATTGCCGATGATATAAGTAATCTTATTTCTGACTCTGTTAAATCTACTATAATTCCATTTGCCTTAGAAGTTTTTACTTTCTTATTAACCACCTGAAAAATCCACTTAGAAACTTTTTTAACATCATTAGCAATTGCAGTTTTAGATAAATACAATTCCTCAGCAATATTTTCAGTAGTTATGTATGTCTTATTATTTATAATTAATAAAAATAATATATATACCTCTCTTTGATTTGCTTCAATTGGTTTCCAATCAGACTTTAACTCATATTTAGAAAAGTACTTTTCAATATTCTTTCTATCAGAATGATTTATATAGTATATTTTCTCTTCTGTGCTATAATTTATATTCTGTCCATTTTCTTTTATAAAGTTATTAATATTCTTTAAATCGCCTCTAATAGTTCTAGCTGAAACATCAAATTTTATGGATAACTCATCAATAGTTAATCCTTTAGATTCCCTTAATAAAGTCTTTAAAATATTTTCCTGCCTAACATTTATCATATACATTATTAAATGCTCCAACTTCTATTTAATAACTCTTTAAGTATTTCTACATTCTCTTTACCTAAGGCATCTGATATTTCTTGCTCTAGTTGTTTTTTTAGTTCTTTACTCTTCTTACAATAATCTTTTCCCTTATCAGTAAGCTCTGCATACTTATTTTTACTTTCATTTTTCACAAATTTTAAGTATCCTCTTCCCTCTAATTTTTTAGCACATTTAAACATAGCTTGACGAGATATATTAGCCTGTCTAGCTACTTCCGCAATAGATATTTTCCCCATATTAATTTTAGCTAAAAGAAGTGCTTCTGTATGGGATATATCTTCTTCTTCACTTTCCGCCCATCTATTTTCAACTTCACGCCTAAGGATAATATGCTTTTCACTTATTAAATCAATTATATTTAAATTTCTCTCCATTTTCTCACCTTATTTTGTATTTTTATATATTGTAACATATTTATTATTATATTTCAGTTTATAACCTCTTTGTCAACTTAGTTGACTTTTCTTATAATTTTTGTTAAACTTTCAAAGTCAACTTAGTTGACAAATTTTATTTAGTTATAGGAGGAAATTTTTATTATGGGGGAAACAAAATTACAAAAATTTATTTTCACATTAATGATGTGCTTTTTTATGGTTCTTGGCATGACTATTTATAATATGATTTTAAACGAAGGATTCCATCCTCAATTCTTTAATAATCTTTTAAAGGACTTTTGGCTTGGATTTTTTGTAGCACTTTTATTAGATATATTTATTATAGGTAAAATTGCAAAACCAATTGCATTTAAAATACTGAAACCAACTAAAACTACAAAAGAAATTAAAGTTATATTAACTATTTCTACATGTATGGTAGTAGGAATGGTATTACTAATGTCTATGTATGGTGCTATTGTTGCTGTTGGATTTAACAGTACAGCATTAAAAATTTATCCATTATGTATTGCTAGAAATTTCATTGTGGCATTACCTCTTAACTTACTTATTGTATCTCCTTTAGTTAGAATGTCATTTAATAAATTGTTCGCTAATTAATTTATTCTATACTTTTCTAAGCCTTAAAAAATGCCTCAAAATGTGATATATGCAACAATTGCATATATAATAAAAGAGGTGATGTTTATGGATTATAAGTATATTGAATCTTTGGTGAAGCTTGCAAAAGAAAAAGATATTGAAGCACAAGAAATTCTTGTTGAAGAATTTAAACCAATAATATATGGGCTTACTAAAAAGGTATTTGCTCCTGGATATGAAAGAGAGGATCTTATTAGTGAATCCTACAAAATCCTTTTTAACTGCATAGCTAAATATGATACAAGTAAACATAGATTTGTTGCTTATTCTATTAATGCTATAAAAAATAACTTCAAATATATACTTAGGAAATCTACCAAAAGAGATGACCATGAGGGATTACTCTCTGGTGATATTTCTACAGACTTAGAATCTCTTCTTAAACCTGAGGAGTGTCCTTATGAGAAAAAGGAGTCAGATATTATAGATGCCCAGCTTATTAAATATGTTTTTAAAGGGCTAAATAAAGATGAACTTGAATTAGTTAATCTTGTGGTCTTTGAGGAACATACAGTTAGAGAATATGCAGCATTTAAAAATCTCAACTACTCCACTGCTGTAAAGAAAAAGAAATCAGCATTAGATAAAATGAAAA
>NZ_JAHAIF010000081.1 GCF_018372875.1 Clostridium sp.
TAAAAGTAGGTTTGGGTAGTGAAATTATAAAAGTCAACTGTAGAATAATGGATATAAAAATAAGTGAAATTATTGCCAACTTTTACTTGACTCAAACATTATAATACGCACAGTAGTAGATTATGTATTTTTTTGATATAATTAGTGGCAGGAAGGATGATAACATGGAAATAGGAAGAGTTATACGAGGCACAATTAATAGAGAAGAAAGAAAAACTGTTTCAAACAGAAAGGATTTTTCTCAGAGTTTTAACCAAGCTAAGGAAAGAAAATCAGAAGAGCAATTAAAGAAGATAGTGGATGATATAAAGAAAAAGGGTAATAGGTTGGTTATTACTAAAACTTATGCAGATGTTAGACTTTATAAAAAAATGATTAAAGAATACCTAGAATCAGTTCTTCAATTTATGTATGATACCAAAAAGGATATTAGCTTTTGGCAAACTCAATATTTTATTACAGTAGATACTGTAGATGAAAAATTAGAGGAGCTAACTCAAGCTGTATTAGGTGAAGAAAAGAAAAATATGAGTATAGCTGCTACAATAGATGAAATTCAAGGATTAATTGTAGATATTTATAGATGAAAAAAGGAATCAAAATTGATTCCTTTTTTTATCTATTATCTTCCATAAGTTTAGTTCTAAGTGGAATATAGATTAATGTTAGCAAACATAAAGGAATAAAGAATAAAATTTTTATATTATATGAGCTGTATAATAGTAATAATAATAATGTACCGAATATAATGCCAAAACTTCCTTCATATTGTGATAACCTTTTTATATTTACATTATCTTGTATTGACTTATATAGACTAACTAGCTCGGATCTTCCTAAATAAAGATTAGAAACCATTGCAATAAATCCTGTAATAATAAAAGAAAAAGCAAATACTTTTAATAAAAATATCATTAGACTTCTCCTCCTACAATGAAATTCTTTACACTTATAGTATATTTCTTTATTTATTCTAAAGTACATAGCTATAATCTAAGGAGGTTGGATGCAATAATCAAAGTGATATTTTAAATGATTTTACTGTACAATTATGGTAAAGAAGTTGAATGTGAAATTAAATTTATATTGAAAAAAAGGGAGAAAAGTATAAGTTTGCTAAAGTTTATAAATTTAATATAATGGATAATCATTATTAATAAATATAGAAAGTGGGTAGGAATTTTTGGCATATTGTAGTAATATAAAATGAGAGAAAAAGAAAAGGGGGAATAAAGAAATGAAAAAGAAATTAGCAGTGATTATTATGGCCTTATTTTCTTTAGGATTATTTGCAGGATGCTCAGGCTCAGAGCCTAAGGAAACTAAGGAAGTTAAAGTTGTTATTCCTGATGGACTACCAAGTATGGCCTTAGCTAAAATGATTAAAGAAAAACCAGAAGTTATGAAGGGGTATAATCTTAATTACACAATTGAAAAAACTTCTGAAAATATAGTTACATCTGTACTTAAGGGGGAAGCTGATATAGCAGTTGTACCTTCAAATGTAGCAGCCACTCAATATAATAAAAATGCAGGGTATCAAATTGTTGGCACTACAGGATGGGGATCATTCTATTTAATATCAGCAGATGGGGAGAAAACTTTAGACCAACTTAAGGGGCAAGAAATTTACAATATAGGAAAGGGCTTAACACCTGATATTGTTACAAGAACAGTTTTGAAGGATAAGGGATACGATCCAGATAAAGATTTTAATTTTTCATATGTAAATGGAGTTACAGAATTAGCACCAACTATACTAGCTGGAAAGACAAAATATGCAGTAATTCCAGAACCAGCACTTTCCCAAGTTTTATCAAAGAAGTCTGATATTAATGTAATAATGGATTTTAATAAAGAGTGGAAAACTCTTAATAATTCAGAATATGGTTTTCCACAAGCTACAATTATAGTTAAAAAAGAACTTATAGAAAATGATAATAAATTTGTGGAAAAGTTCTTAAAGGAAGTTGAAAATAGTTGTAATTTTGCCAATGAAGATGGTGAAACTTTGGCAGCATATTGCGAAGAAATTGGAGTTTCAGCCAATAAAGCAATTATCCCTAAGGCTGTAGAAAAGGGGAATATAAAATTTGCAAAAATAAAAGGTACATCTGAAGAGTATATAAATTATTTTAATAAACTAAACGAATTTGATCCTAAGACAATAGGAGGAAAGGTTCCAGATGAAGGAGTATTCATGGAAAAATAGAAGTCAAAGGTTATTGGCTTGTTTTGTGCTATTAATTCTATGGGAGATAATAGCTATAAAAATTAATAATAACATATATCTTCCAAGAATTGAGGAAGTGCTAGTTTCCATGGGAGATATAATATGGAGTGCTGATTTTTTCCAGAATGTAATAAGTAGTTTGTATAGAACTTTAATTAGTTTTTCAATAGCTTTAGTATTAGCTATTATCTTAGGGGTGCTTTCAAAACAGTACCCCTTCTTTAGAAATTTTTTAAGTCCTTTAAATGCAATAGGTAAGACTATTCCAACTATGGTTTTAGTAGTATTAGCCTTAATTTGGTTTAACAAGGATAAAGCTCCCTTTGTGGTGGGATTTGCTATAGTGTTTCCTATCTTATATGAAGGCATAATTAATTCATTAAATGGAATAGACCATAAAATAGTGGATATGTGCAAAATATATAGAGTTTCTACTATAGAAAAAATTAAAAAAATATATATTCCAATAATAGTGTTTTATATAATGAATATCTTAATATCATCTTTCTCTTTAGCTTTTAAGGTTGTGGTTGCAGGAGAAGTACACGGACAACCTAAATATGGTATAGGTTCAGCCATTCAATTGTCAAAAATGAATTTTGATACAACATCAATTTTTGCTTGGATAGTTCTAATAGCAATAATTTCAGTGATTTTTGAATGGGCTAATAAGGTATTTATATCCAAGGTTAATAAGTGGAAGTGAAAGGGGAAAATATGAGTGATTTAATTATTAAAAACTTGTACAAAAGCTTTGATGAAAATGGGATATATGAAAATTTTAATATTGAATTTAGCAAAGATAAAATAAATTGTATTATTGGAGCTTCCGGTGGAGGTAAAAGTACACTTTTAAATATTATCGCAGGTTTGTCTTCTAAAGATAGTGGAGAAATAATTGGAGTAAATAATGAAGATATAAGTTATATATTTCAAGAGGATAGACTTATATCTTGGCTTACTATAAAGAAAAATATGGAGTTATTTCTTTATAACTATTTTACTAAGGAAGAGGGAGAAAAGAGATTAAAGGAAATATTTAGCTTATTACATATTTCAGGTATTGAAGATGATTATCCTGAAAAAATAAGTGGTGGTATGAAGCAAAGGGTTAATATAGCAAGGGCTCTTTTAAAGCCTTCAAAAGTAATTTTAATGGATGAGCCTTTTAAGTCCCTTGATTATAAAACTAAATATTCAATAATGAGCGAACTAAAAGAAATATTCAGTAAAGAAAACAGGTTAGTTATCTTTGTTACACATGATGTAGACGAAGCTATTTTTATGGATGGTGTAATTTATGTATTAGGTGGAAAGCCATTTAATATAAAGGGAATATTTAAGGAGAATTTATTAGAGAGTAAGCAGGAAATAATAAAATTAATATAGTAATTGTTGAAACTAAGGAGGAGTAATGTTTAGAAAATTTATTAGATTTTATAAGCCATATAAAAAGCTGTTTATATTAGATTTATTAGCAGCATCATTAGCGGCTGCAATAGATTTAGTTTATCCAATGATGACAAGAGAAATAGTGGACAATGCTACAAATCATGGGGAGCTAAGAGTAATAGGCGTATTTGCAGTAACTTTAATTATTTTATTTTTAATTAAAGCAGGATGTGGATACTTTATGCAGTATCAAGGACATGTTGTAGGTGTAAGAATGCAGGGTGATATGAGAAGAAAGGTATTTAATCATCTTCAAAAATTGCCTAATACCTACTTTGATAACACGAAGACTGGTGACATTATGTCAAGAATTATAAATGACCTACAAGATATTTCAGAACTTGCACACCATGGTCCTGAAGATTTGTTTATATCAATAGTAATGCTAATTGGATCATTTATAGTTTTAAGCAGTATAAATTTAACTTTAACCTTAATTATATTTGCATTTATTCCTATAATAGTTATATTTACAATGTATCAAAGAAAGAGAATGAATAAAGCTTTCTTAAAAACTAGAGTAGAAACTGGTAAGGTAAATGCAGGGCTTGAAAATAGCATTAGTGGTATAAGAGTTTCAAAAGCTTTTGTAACCCATGATTATGAGGAAGAAAAGTTTGAAGAGGGAAATAAGAGTTTTATGAATGCAAGAGAAGGGGCATATAAAATAATGGCTCAATATTTCTCAGGAGCTAACTTCTCATTGGATATTCTTAATTATGTAGTTTTAATTGCCGGGGGAATATATACTTTTAATGGTAATATTACTGTGGGAGATTTTACAGCATATCTTTTATATATTAAGGTATTTATGGACCCAATTAAGAAGCTTATCAACTTTATGGAGCAATTCCAAAGTGGTATGACAGGATTCCAAAGATATGTTGAGATACTTTCAGAAGATAGAGAGAAGGAAAAGAAGGATGCAATTGAATTAAAAAATGTAAAAGGTAAGATAACTTTTAAGGATACTTACTTTAGTTATGAAGATAATCAAATTTTAAATGGATTATCAATAGATATAGAAGCTGGAAAAACCCTAGCTCTTGTTGGTCCTTCAGGTGGAGGTAAGACAACCTTCTGTAATCTTATTCCAAGATTTTATGATATAGATAAAGGTGATATCCTAATAGATGATAAGAGTATTTATGATGTTACTTTAAGTTCTTTAAGAGAAAACATTGGTATAGTTCAACAGGAGGTGTTCTTATTTACTGGTACAATAAAGGACAATATAAGATATGGTAATATGGAAGCTAGTGATGAAGAGGTATATGAAGCAGCAAGAAAAGCTAATATGCATGATTTTATTATGAATTTAGAGGATGGATATGATACTTATATTGGAGAAAGAGGAGTTAAGCTTTCAGGTGGGCAAAAGCAAAGAATATCTATTGCAAGAGTATTCTTGAAAAATCCTCCAATACTTATTTTAGATGAAGCAACATCCGCACTAGATAATACTACAGAGTATTATATTAAGAAGTCACTTGATGAATTAGCCAAAGGAAGGACAACTATAGTAGTTGCGCATAGGCTTTCTACAATTAGAAATGCAGATGAAATTATAGTTCTTACAGATAAAGGTATTGAAGAGAGAGGAACTCATGAAGAGTTAATGAATATAGAGGGTATATATAAGAAATTAAATAAGTTTGTGCATAATTAAATTAAGTAAGAGGATATATGAAGGATTATTTTTTCATATATCCTCTTTAAATTTTGTAATAATAAAAGAATAGTAAAATAAAATTTAATATAAAGAAATTTATATTGGAGAAGGTGGAAGTTTTGATTAGAGATATTTCATCAGGGGAACTAAACAATTTTTTGACTCTTGTTTGTAGTTATTGTGGAAAAAGATTTCACGGAAAAAAAGATAGTGAAGGTAAAGATTTCTTTTTTCAAAGGAAGGATAATACAGGAGAGGAATGGTGCATTTGCTTCGAATGTAGAGAATTAAATAAATTAGATAGAAAGAATAAAAATAATGTAAATACAGCAGAATAAATATAGGCTTATAGTTGACATATGACATAAAGTGAGATACAATAAAGAAAATAAAACATACCCCTAAGGGGTATAAGGAGGTAACAAAATGGTAAACCATATTAATGATAGTAATTTTAATGAAGAAGTACTTAATGCAAAAGGAGTAGTTGTTGTTGATTTCTTTGCAACTTGGTGTGCACCTTGTAAGATGCTAGCACCTGTTTTAGAAGAGGTTGCTTCAGAAATGGCAGAAGTTAAGGTGTTAAAGATTGATGTTGATGAAAGTCCAGAAACAGCTACAAAGTATGGCGTTCAAAGTATACCTACAATAAAAATATTCAAAGATGGTGCTGAAGTTGAAACTAAAGTAGGATTTATGCCAAAGGATGTATTAAAGGAAGCTATAGAAGAGGTTCTTTAATTTCTAATGGATAGATACGATATAGCTATTATAGGTAGTGGGCCTGCTGGATTATCAGCGGCCCTTAATGCTAAGATAAGAAATAAATCATTTATATTATTTGGTACAAGAAATCTTAGCTCAAAGGTACAAAGAGCACCAAAAATAAATAACTATTTAGGATTCCCTAATTCTACAGGAAGTAAGCTTGGAGAAGCTTTTAGAGAGCATATAAGCTCTATGGGAATAGAAATTACTGAAGAAAGAATAAATAATGTTTATTCTATGGGTGAATATTTTACTTTAATGGCAAATGATAAAATGTATGAAGCTAAATCAATAATTTTAGCAACAGGAGTAGAGTTCTCAAAGCCTTTAAAAGGAGAGTTAGAATTCCTAGGTAAAGGTGTAGGATATTGTGCAACTTGTGATGCTCCTTTATATAAAGGAAAGACAGTATGTATAATATCTTCTAATGAAGAAGGGGAACATGAAGCTAACTATGTAAGTGAACTTGCAAGTAAAGTTTATTATATTCCATTGTATAAAGGTGATTATAAGTTAAATGATTCAATAGAGTTAGTTGAAGATAGACCAACTGAGATTCTTGGAGAAAATAAGGTTTCTAAGCTTCTATTTAAATCAAGAGAGATAGAAACAGATGGGGTGTTCTTATTAAAGGATGCTATATCTCCATCACAATTAGTACCAGGACTTCAAGAAGAGGAAGGTCATATAAAGGTTGATAGACTTATGAAAACAAATCTTAAAGGATGCTTTGCAGCTGGAGATTGCGTTGGTAAGCCATATCAGTACATAAAAGCTGCTGGTGAAGGAAATATTGCTTCATTAAGTGCAGTTTCATATTTAGATGGAAAATAGGAGAGGAGTGCCTCTCTTGTTTTTTTAACTAAATATTTTGAAAATTTACATTATTATGATATAATATAAAAATATTATATATCTAAAAGTTGTAATCATTATTTGGGGATAGCATAGTATATAAAATATAATGAAAAACAGCTGATAAAAGGGGGTGAATCTTTATGGCAGTGAGAGACTATAGAGAAATGTATATAAGTACAATTCTTAAGCTTGGAAGAGGTGAGATTCAAGAGGGAAATGAAATATCTAGACCTTACTTAGCAAAATTAACACTTGAAGAATTAAAGCTTTTAGCAGAAAAATTACAAGGTTAATTGGAAGGGGAAAAAATGTGTTCATCTATTAAATAAGAGAGAGTAGCAAGAAAAGTTATAGCTACTCTTTTTTACTGTCTAGGAAAGTATAAAATTTCAATTAGCTATAAATCAAAGGTATTATTACATTTTATATTAAAAATATAAAATAAAGGATAGTAATTTTATAATTTCCTTACCTTTAGTACGCGTGAGGTGGATATTTGTTTTGATGTGACTTGGAGCTTGCGACGGAAAAAAACAAATGATAGGGAGGGAAAAGTATGGTGGCAATTGTTAGCTTAATTATTTTGATACTTATCTTTGGAATTATATTTTTACACTACTCTTCAGAGTTAGCCTTTAAAAGGATATTTTTGAAACATAAGAAGAATAAAGAAGAGGCATTTTTATATTTAAAAGATAAAGGAATTTTAGATGAGGAAATTTATAATGAGGAAGATATTTTTAATATAGAAATTAAGTCTGCAGAGGGATATACCTTAAGGGGGTATCTTGTTGAAAAATATAAGAATAATAAATATATGATACTTGTTCATGGATATAGTGCTAATTATCATATTCATATGCCCTTTACTAGATTGTTTTTAAATGAAGGGTTTAATGTTCTTTTAGTAGATCAAAGAGCACATGGGGGAAGTGAAGGAGAGTATACTACCTATGGATATTATGAAAAGAATGATATAGATAGGTGGATTAAGTATTTAGAAGATAAGAATGGAAAGGATCTATACATAGGTCTTCATGGTCAGTCGTTAGGAGGAGCAACTGTATTAATGTGTGGGGTTAATAATGATAAAGTGAAATTCATTATTGATGACTGCGGTTTTTCTAATGGGAAAGAAGAAATAAAGCATGAGTTTGATAAACAAAGATACATTCCTTTTAAACCTGTGTATTGGTTATTAAGAAAAAAGATTAAACATAGATGTAACTTTGATATGGATGAAGTTAATCCATTAAAGGAAATAGAGAAGTCTAATAAGCCAATTTTATTTATTCATGGAAAAGAGGATAAGTTAGTTCCATATACTATGGCAGAAGATATGTATAATAAAAGAGGTAATAAGGAAGATTTATTATACCTAGTTGAAGATGCAGGTCACATGGAGTGCTATGGAGCTAATAGAGAAAAGTATGAAGAGGTAGTAAGAAAATTTATTAGCAAAGTAAATGGTAAAAATTAAATCATAAGATAAAGAGAAATAAAGGAAAAAGGAGTAAATTATATAAAAAACTAAAAAATTGAATGGATTTGTTTGGAAATTAAATTATAGTTTTGGGAAAAGTGTGATATAATAACAAATGTCTTTGGTCCCTTGGTCAAGAGGTTAAGACGCCACCCTCTCACGGTGGAATCAGGGGTTCGATTCCCCTAGGGACTACCATTCAACTCTCTAGCCTAGTTAAGTTAAAGGTTAGAGAGTTTTTTATTTGCTTAAATTTTGTAGTAAAACTATAATTTATACACCATTTATACACTATAATTATGTATATCTGCTTATAAATTTAAAAGATTTAAAGTATCTATAGCTTTTTTAAAGTATGAATATAACTACCAGATGTTATGTCTATGCTGCTATGTTCTACAAAACATATTAAAAAATATATCCAGGACTTTTCAATGTTGCTACCTTCAATTAAGTACGGAGGCAATAGAGATTTATTTTTTTATTCTTTAAGAAATTATAGATTCAATTAAATTGTGGATAACTTCAACAATTTAGCGATATATTAGTTCATTTCTTCCTAAAGAATAAAAAATAAAATATATGCCCCTGCAAGATTTTCCTCAGCCTTGGCGATTTTTTTATAACTTGGAGCTTGCGATGGAAGAAGCAAAATAAATATCCGCTCCATCTTTTTTTTATTATCATTCTTTGGTCTAATTTTTAGAGATATATGATTTTTATGGGGGGTTATAGAATTAGTTTTATTATAATGTATTAGAAACTAACCCTAGTGTGTCTATATAAGAAATATAGAGTATTATTGTAATATATATAGAAATTAATAGATAAACTTGTTATAATTATGTTTTAATATAATAATGAGAGGAATATAGATGATATTATAAGTCTCGTTCCTCAGCGAAAGAGGTCGCAACAAAAGATAAAAAAAGTTGTTGACAAGATGAAGTTGAGGGTGTTAAGATAAGCAAGTCGCTTAAGTGCGACACACAAATTGGTCTTTGAAAATTGAACAGAATATAAAGTTAAAAACCAGCAATTCTTTTTTACGAGTAAACTTGAGAAATCAAGTATCAAGATTAAACTTTTTATTGAGAGTTTGATCCTGGCTCAGGACGAACGCTGGCGGCGTGCCTAACACA
>NZ_JAHAIF010000082.1 GCF_018372875.1 Clostridium sp.
TCTCAACTACTCCACTGCTGTAAAGAAAAAGAAATCAGCATTAGATAAAATGAAAATTCCTTTTAATGAATTTATAAATAATACTTATAATGTTTAAGATCTGGAACTGCTCCAGGTCTTATTTTTTTATTTCAAATTTCATTTTTCATGATAAACATCTTCATATATCATTTATGTATACTTTATCAATGACTTTCACTACTTCTAATGGAAAAAGTCTATTAGTACAAAGATAAGTTACTAGGTCTAAAGTAGTTTAATAGAATAGATAAGAGGCTTGCGCAAGCAAGCCTCTTATTTTTATATAAATTAAATATTAATTCCTGTAATTTCTAAAATCTACTAATTTAATGTTATTTTTATATAAGAACTCCTTTACCCATTCGCTACATAAAAACTCACATTCCATTGGTCTTATTTTAGTGTATGATGAATTATCTAATATAAATTGATCTAAATATCCTGGATGAAAAATTACAATTGTACACTCTTCCTTTTTCATTGTCTCAAGATTATCTTCAAAATACTTATATGCATCATATAAGCCCTCTTCATTTAATTTTACAAAGCCTAATGAAGTAATTCCATATTCCTTTTCCCATTCTTTATTAAATCCTGGAATGTCATAAAACAAACCATATCTTTTTGCCACATTTTCTAATGCCTTAAAATAATTTTTTGAAAATACAGCATGTCCTTCAAAATAATCTGGCTTTTTGCCTGTTATTTCTATAAACCTATTTAATTGAGCTTCTATCTCTAATTCACATTCTGAAATGCTAATACTATCAACTTTTCTTTGATTTATTTCACTACTAGAATAAAAGTCACCTTTTTCATTTACTAATGATGGTATTAAGTCTGGTCTCATAAGCGGTCTACCTAAAGAAATATTAGTATGTTGTCCTATGCAAACTCCTGTATCTTTTACTAAATTATAGCCATGTTCTGCATATTTCATATTTGGCATTATTCCAGTTGAAGTAACTACTCCATCTTTTATAGACTTTAAAATTCCATAATTTACTCCTTCACTAATTCCTAAGTCATCTGCTCTTATAATTATCTTCATATTTTCCCTCCTTATCTAATCTAATTTATAACATTTGATGTTTAGTATTTTTCCTCACCATTATTAACTAATCTAAAGAAGGTTCTTAATTTGTTAAGAACCTTCTTTCTTTCTATAACTAGCTGGTGTTAAACCATAAACTTTTTTAAACTGTGCAATAAAAGATTGTTCGCTAGGAAAACCACATTCATATGCAATATCTATTATTTTATTATTAGAACTAAATAACATAAATTTAGCTCTATCTAACCTTACCTTCGTTAAATAAGTATGAAAAGTTACATCTAAATATTTTTTAAACAATGAAGATATATATTGTGGTGTATAATTATATTCTCTAGATAAATCATTTAATGATAATTGTTCCTTAAAGTGTATATTAATATAAAATAGAATTCTTGTAAAAGAATCACTATATGGTGAATTGCCATTTTCATTTTTATCTAACTTTTTCTCTTCAATGCAATGAGAAAGTAATAATAAAAGGTTAGCCTTATATTTCATAATAGCTACTGCATTCTTTTCATTTATAAGAGCTACTATATTATTAAAATACTTTAAAAATACTTCTGTTTCATTTATCTTAAAAATCTTATTTGAAAATACTACACTATTTATATTTTTAATAATAAATCCATTATTTATATGCAAGCATTGAAATCTATATACTCCTTTTGCTCCTACGATTTTATGTAAAGCCTGAGAGCCAATTACACATACCTCTCCCTTCTTTACATTAAATAAACCGCCTTCATATTCAATGGTCATTTCTCCTTCTAATATATATATTACTTCTAACCATTCATGCCAATGAGCATCTATAGTAGCTATACTCTCATTAACTCCATAGGATTCTGTTAAAAGACAATATCTATTTATATCAGTTACTCTAATATCATTTGGAACTAAATTTTCATATTCGCTATCTATAATAAATTTCATAAAATCACCCAAATATATTCTATCATATATTAACTTAAATCTTCACCATTTGAAGAAATAACCTTCTTATACCATTCAAAAGACTTCTTTTTATATCTTTTGAAAGTTCCTTGTCCATTATCATCCAAATCAACATAAACAAATCCATATCTTTTTTTCATTTCTCCTGTTCCTGCTGAAACAAGATCTATACATCCCCATGGAGTATATCCTAATAAATCAACGCCATCATATTCTATGGCCTTCTTCATCTCAACTATATGTTTTCTTAAATAATTAATTCTATAATCATCATTTATTGAACCATCTGCCTCAAACTTGTCAAAGGCGCCTAGTCCATTTTCAACAATCATTAAAGGTAATTGGTATTTATCATATAATCTATTTAATACAAGTCTTAGCCCTACTGGATCTATTGGCCATCCCCATTCCGATTCTTCTAAATAAGGATTAGTTGCAGCAGCAAATTGATTTCCTCCACTTTTATTTGAATCCTCTCTAGTTGTTATAACTGTTGAATTGTAATAACTAAAACCAATATAATCAACTACTCCATCTCTTAGAAGTTCATCATCTCCCTCTTCTTTTAAAAGAGTAAAATTATTTCTCTCCATTTCTTTAAGCTTATATGATGGATAATAACCACGACATTGAACATCATAATAAAAGTCCTTAAAGTCTCTTCCCATTAATAATTCCTTCATAGAATCATTAGGATTACAAGTTTCAGGGTAAAACAATATATTAGCAATCATTAATCCTATTTTAAAATCTGGATTTATACTATGCCCTATAGTTACAGCCTTAGCACTTCCAAGTAAAAGGTGATAAATTGCTTGTTGTTGCTTATCATACCTTGAAGCTTCTGTTATACCTAAAGTTGAATAATCCCTTAGGAAATTTATTTCATTGAATGTCATCCAATACTTAACCTTATCCTTATATCTGTTAAATATTGTATCGCAATATTTTGTAAAAAAGCCTATAGTCCTCCTATCTAACCATCCTTCATATTTAATAGCTAAATTAAGAGGTAGATCAAAATGATTTATTGTAACTATTGGCTCAATTCCATTTTTATGACATTCATCAAATACCTTATCATAAAATAATAATCCCTCTTCATTTGGTGTTTCATCATCCCCATTTGGAAATATTCTTGACCAGTTTATAGACATTCTAAAAGAATTAAACCCCATTTCACCAAGTAAATTAATATCCTCTTTGTAATGATGATAAAAATCTGTTGCAACATGACTTGGGTAATAAGTGTTTTCATCTATTACTGCTTTAGCATTAGCTGGTACATCCTCAAACCTATTAATAAACTTTCTTTCCCCATTTTCTAGTTCAATCATTATCTTTCTAGGTGTCTTCATATCCCCATCAGTAATAGTATCAGCACAAGCTAATCCTTTACCTCCATCTAAATACCCACCTTCATATTGATTTGCAGCTGTTGCTCCACCCCATAAAAATTCTTTAGGAAAACCCATTTCTATTCCTCCTTAGATTTTTCTTATTTTATTACTATAATAATCAGTTCTTTCAATCCAATCTAAGAACTTTTCTATGCATATATTCCAAAATCTCCATTCATGTTCATATCCATCTGCACTTATCCATGTAAGATCAAACTCTTTTTCCTTAATTTTATTTACAAAGTCCTTAACATCTTCATAAACAAAGTCCTCTTCTCCACAAGCAATGAACATTTTAGGTGCTTCTTTAGCCTTTTCTAATACTTCAAATATATCTATTGGATTATTCTGCATTCTAACTGCAGGAGAAAATGCTCCTATTGCATTATATTTATTTGAGTTTAATATTCCATGATATAATGCACCAAAGCCTCCCATAGATAATCCTGCTATAAAGCTATCTTCCTTCTTATTAGATATTGGAAAAGTATTGCATATAAATTCTGGTAACTCATCCTCTATGAATTTTTCAAACAAATCATTCCCCATATTAATGTAATTTTTATTTTCTCCAGATATCATTACTATTGCTATTTGTCTTTCTTCTGCATAAAGCTCTACATTAGTATATCCTGTCCATTGACTTTGGTTATTTCCAAATCCATGTAATAAATATACTACAGGGAATTTTGCGGGATATTCATGGTGAATATCCCCAGCCTTCGTTAAACTTTCTAGAATTGTTACTGTTGGAAGAATTACTTCTATGTCAACTGTTCTCATTAATGTGTAAGATATAACATTACATTTAATTTTCGCCATCTTAATTGCTCACTTCCATTTCTTGCTTTTTCTCGTTTTCATATGCATTCTTATCATCTATCAAGAAGAATGGTAGGTATAAAATAAAGTGGATAAATAATGATATAAGCCATAGTAATAATAAGCTTACTCCTCCTTGGAAAAACGTTTTTACAAATCCTGGTGTTACCCAAGGCATAGATATTGCAGGATTAATTGTAATTGGAAGTATCTTATATAATCCTATAACTGCTAATCCAGATGCTATAGGACTCAATACCATAGGCATAAAATATAATGGGTTTAACATTATTGGAAAACCAAATATAATTGGTTCATTTATATTAAATATATTTGCTGGAATTACTAGCTTTCTCATAGTTTTATATTTTTCAGATTTTGCAAATATAGTTGCAATACATAAACCTAATGTATTACCTGCTCCACCTATTTGTATACATCCTCCTAAAATAGCAAATAATAAAAATGGTAAAGGTTGTCCATTAGTAAATGCTTCTGTATTTGCTACACCTACCATCATTAATATTGGCATATAACAACTTAAAATTGTATTTGGGTGAATTCCAAAGAACCAAATTAAGTTCATTAACGTAAATACTAAAATTAAAGATATAGGTGATGCTCCAAACTTAGCAATTGGTTGTCCAATCACTGTAGTTATTAAAGAGAAAATATCTCCAAAAGAAGATTGAGCACAAGCATACTTAATTGCAAACATTAACGTAAATATTATCATTGAAACAAATGTTGGTGATAAAGATTGAGCAACCATTGGTGGTACAGAACTAGGTAATTTTAGTTTTAAATTTTTCTTCATAAGAAAACAGTATAGCCATGGAATAAATAAACCTACAATAATAGCTACGAAAATACCATCACTACCCATTTGACTTGTTAACAACATTGAAGAAGGCTTTGCACTATTAGGTAACATAACACTTTGTACTGGCATCAATAATAAAAATGAAGCTAAAGCAATTACTGCTCCTACTATTCCATTCTCCCCTTCATTCTTTGTATAACAATAAGCAATAGCAGCAACAACATATACTGCTAGAAGGGATAAGGTTAATGCTATAACCTCTTGTGCAACACTATACAATCCAGAATTGTTTAAGAAATTAGTCCATGGTTCTATTGGTAAATTCCCTAAAACTGCAATTACAGCAACCCCTAAAGTAATAGACATAGTACACATAAAGCCTTCTGTTAAAGCTTTAATAAACTTATTATTTGCAACCTTTTCCGCAAAGGGACCAACTATTTTCTCAAGTCCATTTTGAAAACTATTAAAAAATTTCATATTATTCCTCCTGTTGTATGTCTAAATCATGATGCGCGCTACTCACTATTTAGAATAATTATTACTGAATTAATTTACAATTTCATCATAGCAAACCTTTACATGAGAGGGTAATTAATTTTTAATATTTCTATGTCTATATCTTAATATTAAGAAAATTATATAAAGCACCTATTAAATTAGCATCATTTCTATACTTGCAAGGCATAATCTCAGGCTTTCTTAACTTTATAGAGAATTCATTATACAAATCATCTAACGCCTCTTCTAAATAAGTAAATAGCAAAGGTTCTGCTGATATACCTCCCCCAATTACAAATCGCTCTGGATCTAATATATACATTATATTATAAATATTGCTTGCTAATTTACGGCAATAATTTTTGAATCCTTTTTCTACATCTTTATTACCTTCTTTTATTAACTTAAATATATCAATTCCACTTAAATCCTTTAAATTAGAAGTTTCCTCAACTGCTTTTGAAACTCCTCTAATTCCAAGTTGACAAGCCATTGAATAATCTATATTAGAAACTTGTTCTATATTTGTATTTACATAAGAAAATTCTCCTGCTGAGAAATTACTTCCATTTAAAAGCTCTCCATTTATTACTATCCCCCCTCCTATTCCTGTTCCTAGAATCATTGCAACTCCATTTTTAATATCTTTCAAATTTCCAAATCCTAATTCTGCTAACGCTGCACATTTACCATCATTTGCTATAACAACCTTCTTCTTAACCTCTCTGCTTATTATTTCAACTAATGGTGCATTGTCAATATAGGATAAAGCCCCACCAGTAATTGCAATTCCTTTTATAACATCAATAACCCCAGGCATTGATATAGCAATTCCAATAACATTTTTATAACTACTATGAATCTCTTTAATAACATTCAGTAAATCCCCTAAGGAGCTTAATGGTGTTTTAACTGACCCCCTATCTAAGAATTCTCCTTGTAAATTACATATTCCATACTTAATAGAACTTCCTCCTATATCCATAGTCAATACAGTATTATCCATATATCTTCCTCCTTTTTAGTACTCATCTTTATGTTATCAAGAAAAATTATGTTTCCATATTGAATAATTAATATAAAAACTATTAAATCTAAATATTTACCCTTCCATAAATATCTATATAAAACTAAATTTATCAAAAACCAAAATAGAACATAAATGGTTATTTCACAAAAAAGTTAGTGGATATTTATTTTTCTAGTTCTTTTATATACTTAGGAAATCTACTCAAAGGGATGACCATGAGGGATTGCTATCTGGTGATATTTCTACAGACTTAGAATCTCTTCTTAAACCTGAGGAGTGTCCTTATGAGAAAAAGGAGTCAGATATTATAGATGCTCAGCTTATTAAACATGTTTTTAAAGAGCTAAATAAAGATGAACTTGAATTAGTTAATCTTGTGATCTTTGAGGAACATACAGTTAGAGAATATGCAGCATTTAAAAATCTCAACTACTCCACTGCTGTAAAGAAAAAGAAATCAGCATTAGATAAAATGAAAA
>NZ_JAHAIF010000083.1 GCF_018372875.1 Clostridium sp.
TTCATATTAATATTATACGGAAAGAAGAGAATTCAAATTCATGAATTCTCTTCTTTCTTTTTATCGGATTGTATCAAATTTATTTTGATACAGCCCCTATTTTTTATTAATTATCTATAAGGCTTTTATTAAAGAACTTACTCTTTGAGAAGATATAAGTTAGTAAGAATGTTATAGCTATAGACATTCCCATTGCTACAAAGTACACTCCCCATTGAGAAGTAAATATTGACAAGAAGGCTGGTAAACCTGATATACCAATAGAAGTTGCTTTTACATTAAAGAATGAAACAACACCTCCTGCAATACCAGCTCCGATACATGAAGCTAAGAATGGGAAACGATAACGTAAATTAATTCCGAATATTGCAGGTTCAGTTATACCTAACCATGCTGATATTGATGCTGTTAATGCAACACCCTTAGTTTTCTTGTTTTTAAGTATAAAGAACATAGCTAATGCAGCAGCACCTTGTCCAAGACTTGCCATAACTTGAATTGGCCAAAGAGTTGCAAATCCTAAAGTTCCTATCATTTGTAAGTTAACCCCTAAGAATAAATGGTGCATACCAGTTATAACTAGTGGAGAAAGAATAAATCCGAAAATAACGCCTGCAATAACAGGAGATATATCAAAAAGACCAATAATACCGTTTGTTATGAAATTAGCAAAAGCCATAGTTGTTGGGCCGATTACAGTAAAAGTAATAAAACCAGTAACTAATAAGGTAATAGGTGCAACCAATATAAGTTGAAACATTTCAGGTATTTTCTTATTAAGAAAAATTTCTGTTTTTGCAAGAAGGAATGCTGAACATAATACTGGTATTACTTGTCCTTGATAACCTATCTTTGCTATATTAAATCCTAATATGTTCCAGTAGGTAACAGCCTCTGGTGTCTTTGAATATTGAGCACCAGGCATTAAAGCAGGATTGATTAAGATTAGTCCTAATACGATACCTAATAAAGGATTACCACCAAATCTTTTTACTGCAGACCAACCAATAAGTGCTGGTAAGAATGAAAAAGATGTATTTGCAATTAAGTTTACCATATTAGAAATGCCTGCCCAACTTGTATGAACATCTAAGAAAGCTTGTTCATAGAAGATACCAGGGTTAGTTAATATGTTGTTTATACCCATTAGCAATCCTGAAGCAACAATAGCAGGTAAAATCGGTATGAAGATATCAGCTAATATCTTAATTAATTGTTGTAGTGGATTAAGTTTTTTTGCAGAAGCTTTTTTAATTTCTTCCTTTGTAGATTCTTGAAGACCAGTTTCTTTAATTAATAAATCATATACTTTATTTACTAAACCAGGTCCGATTATAACTTGGAATTGACCATTAGATGAAAAGCTACCTTTAACTATATCTATTGATTCAAGTTCCTTAACATTTACCTTGTCTTCAGACTTTAAAATAAATCTTAATCTTGTAACGCAATGTGTTACAGCTTCGATGTTACTAAGACCACCTACAGCAGAAATAATATCATTAATATCTTGTTTTGTTGTTGCTAAGTTTTTTGTAGAACTCATAAAAACACCTCTTCGTTAAGTGATAGTTGTCTAGACAAATTACAAAATGATTGTAACATTTCGAAAAAATCCTGTCAACGTTTTCTATGGAAAAATTTTAAAAGTATAAAAAATACACCCTGTAAGCTAATATGGTTTATATAGATGATTAAGGTGATTATATTCTAAATAAAAATATTTATATATACTTGATTTTATGAAAAAGGAGTTATATTATATAAAAAGAAGTTGTCTAGACAAATTAGCTTGGAGGTGTAATTATGAACTTTAGAAAAAAGGTTATTTATCAAATATATCCTAAATCATTTTGTGATTCTAATAATGATGGAATAGGAGATTTAAAAGGTATTATAAGCAAGTTACCATATTTATCAGAACTGGGAGTGGACATGTTATGGATTAATCCATTCTTTGTATCCCCACAAAATGATAATGGGTACGATATAGCTGATTATAAAAGTATAGATCCTATATTTGGGACTATGGAAGATTTTCATTTGTTAATAGAAGAGTGTAAAAAAAGTAATATAGAAGTAATGTTAGATATGGTATTAAATCATACATCTACAGAGCATGAATGGTTTAAAAAAGCTTTAAAGGGAGAAAAAAAGTATCAGGATTATTATTTTATAAAAGATAAGAAGGAAAATGATACATTGCCGACTAACTGGGAATCTAAATTTGGAGGAGTAGCTTGGGAAAAGTTTGGAGAAACAGACAAGTACTATTTGCATTTATATGATGTTACTCAAGCAGATTTAAATTGGAGAAATAAAGAAGTAAGAGAAGAGTTATTTGATGTTGTTAATTACTGGATGGATAAAGGAGTTAGTGGGTTTAGGTTTGATGTTATAAATGTAATTGGTAAAGATGAAGTTTTATTGGACTCAGATAATGAAGTAGGTAAGGAAATGTATACGGACAAACCAATTGTTCATGACTTCCTAAAGGAACTAAATAGCAGGACATTTGGTAGAAATGAGAACATTATAACTGTTGGTGAAATGTCCTCTACCACTATTGATAACTGTATTAAGTATTCTTCTCCTAAAGAAAAAGAATTGACAATGACATTTAATTTCCACCATTTAAAAGTTGATTATAAAGATGGAGATAAGTGGACTGATATGCCCTTTGATTTTAAAATGTTAAAGGAAATTTTAAATCAATGGCAAGAAGGAATTCAAGTAGGAGAAGGGTGGAACGCAACTTTCTGGAATAATCATGATCAACCAAGAGCATTAAGCAGATTCTGTCCTAATGAAAAATATAGGGTTGAAGGGGCTAAAATGTTAGCAACAGTAATTCATTTATTAAGGGGGACGCCTTACATATACCAAGGTGAGGAAATTGGAATGTTAAATCCAAACTTCTCAAATATAGATGATTATAAAGATATAGAAACACATAATGCTTATAAAAAATTAAAAGAAATGAATGTTGATGATGACAAGATTTTAGAAATAATAAAGGCTAAATCAAGAGATAATAGTCGTACACCTATGCAATGGAATAATGAAGTTAATGCAGGCTTTTCGCTAGGAGAACCATGGATTAAGGTTGCAGAGAATTATAATGACATAAATGTAGAAAAAGAGCTTAAAGAAGGGTCAATATTTAATTACTATAAGGAGTTAGTAGCCTATAGAAAGAAGCTTGATATTATTTCAGATGGATCTTATAGAGGAATTTTATTAGAACATCCAAGTGTATATGGTTATGTTAGAGAATTAGGAAATGAAAAACTAATTGTATTAAATAATTTTTATGATTCTAATACATATGTTGACATACCAGAGGAGTTATTGAATTGTAATTACAGCTATCTAATAGGTAATTATGAAAAGAGAAATATAGAAAAGAGATTGATGTTAAGACCATATGAAACTATAGCTTTCTATGGTGGTAATGAAAGGAACGATTAATATGAAGCCAAATATTTTATTTATGATTTCACATGATAGTGGAAGAAAATTTAGTTCTTATGGATATAAGGTTGAAACACCATGGATAAAAGAGTTAGCTGAAAATGGAATTCAATTTGATAATTATTTTTGCCCTGCACCACAGTGTAGTCCAAGTAGAGGAAGTATTATGACAGGTTTATACCCTCATAATAATGGATTAATGGGATTGGCTCATCTTGGATTTTGTATTGATGGGAAAAACACAACTTTACCAAAGGAATTAAAAAAGAATGGATATGAGACTACATTAATTGGATTAAGTCATGAAACTATAAATGAAGCACCTCCAATAGAAGATAGAGTATTTTCATCAACATACGATTTAGGATATGATAACTTTGTGCCAATAAAAGGAGATAGAGCTCCCAAAGTAGCAGATGAGGTAATTAAATTCTTAGAAGAACATAAAGGAAATAATGAAGTTCCTTTTTATTTAAATGTTGGTTTCTTTGAAACTCATAGAGATTTTGATGAATATGAACCATATGCAGACAACATAGAAGATGTGGAAGTTTTCAAATTTTTACCTGATACAGAGAATATAAGAAAAGATGTAGCTTTATACAATGGATCAGCTAAAATTTTAGATAGAGCCATTGGTAAGATATATAATAAATTAAAAGAAACTAAGCTAGATGAAAATACTATTGTTATTTTTACAACTGACCATGGTGTTGCTTTCCCAGGTGCAAAAGGAATGTTAAAAGAAGCAGGATTAGAAACTGCATTAATTATACTTTTACCTAATAATACAAAGAAGAATATTAAGAAAAAAGCTCTTCTATGTAATGTAGATTTATTGCCTACAATATTAGAACTTATTGATGCTGATATTCCAGATAATATTGATGGTAAAAGTTTTGCTGAACTTCTAACAAGTGATAAGGATACAGGAAGAGAATCATTCTTTACTGAAATGACATGGCATGATCAATATAGACCTATGAGAGGTATAAGAACAAATGATTTTAGTTATGTAAAGAACTTTGAAGATGGACCTAAAGTTTATATTACTGTTGATTCACATTTAAGTTTATCAGGAAAGGAAGTAAGAGATGAATTTTATGTTCCTAATGAACCAGAAGAGTTATATGATTTAAGGGTTGATCCTTTAGAGGAAAATAATTTAATAAATAATGAGGAATATAAGGATATTGCAGAAGAACTAAGAAGAAAGGTAGAGAATTGGATGATAGAAACTAATGATCCTCTTTTAAAAGGACCTATTAGTGGAGTTGGATCATCTAGATGGGAGAAGGAGATAAGCGAAGGGCGAGCTTATCCGGGAAGAGAAGTATATTATAGTAAAAAGGCTTAGATTATAATTTATAAGGAGTATAGTTTAAATGAATTCTATAATATATTTGACCATTGCGGTACTTGCTACAACTATAGGAGCTATGGCTGGACTTGGTGGTGGAGTAATAATTAAGCCTGTTTTAGACTTTCTGGGAGATTATGATGTGGCTACTATAAGCGTATTGTCTTCAATGACAGTATTTACAATGGCTATAGTATCAATAATAAAGCAGATAAGATATAAGTTTAAACTTGAAATAAGAAAAACAGTTTTGCTTGGTCTTGGATCTGTTTTAGGAGGGCTAATTGGAGAAAAGTTATTAAGCTTAATAATAAGTAAGGTAAATTCAGATGTGGTTACAATAACTCAAAATTCAATACTAGCTTTTCTATTAATCTTTATATTTTACTATATGAACAATAAGAATAAGTTTAAAAGTTATAGAATAGAAAATAGCTTTATATGTATGTCTATAGGTGTATTTATGGGAGCTGTATCATCCTTCTTAAGTATAGGAGGAGGTCCCATAAATGTTTGTATGTTAACTATATTCTTTTCAATGAATACAAAAGAGGCAGCAGTAAATTCAATTATTACAATAATATTCTCTCAACTATCAAAGTTAGTCTCTATATTCTCTCAAGATGGACTTTCCATATTGATAAGTATGGAAGTACTTCCGTTAATGATGATAGGAGGAGTACTTGGAGGTATTATTGGATCAAGATTTAATAAAAACTTTAGTGAAAAAGCAATAGAGAGAGTATTTAATATAGTACTAATATTATTAGTAGTTTTAAATATTTATAATATTTTAGAAAAGGTTATATAGTTTTGGAGGAAACCTATGCAAAGAAATATAAGTGTTATGATTAAGCCATCATCAAGTAAATGTAATTTAAAGTGTAAATATTGTTTCTATAATTCTATAGCAGATGAAAGAGAAATAAGTGATTATGGATTTTTAAGTGAAGAAGCTCTTGATGTCATAGTAAATAGAATAGAAGAGTACTGTGATGGCGGAGTTTGTAACATGGGCTTCCAAGGTGGAGAGCCTATGCTAATTGGATTGGATTTTTATAAAAAGCTTGTAGAACTTACAAGTAGTAAAAAGACTAAATTTAATTTTATGATTCAAACTAATGGTACTTTAATAACAGAAGAGTTTACTAAGTTCTTTTATGATAATAAGTTCTTAGTTGGTGTATCGCTAGATGGAAGTAAAGAAATTCATAATTTAAACAGAATAAATTATTCTGGCAATGGAAGCTATAACGATGTTATGAAAGGAATAGCTTTATTAAAAAAACATAATGTTGATTTTAATATTTTAGTTGTAGTTACCAGTACATTAAGTAAAAAAAGTTGAAAGCTGTTATAAGTTTTTAAGAAAGAATGAATTTAATTATATTCAATTCATTCCTTTTATTGAAGCTTTAGATGATTGCAATAGTAACAATTTAAATTTTGCATTAACTTCAAAACAGTATGAAAATTATATGAAGAAGCTTTTTGATATGTGGTATGAAGATGTATCGAAAGGAGATATGGTAAGCATAAGATACTTTGATAATATACTTGGCTTATTTTTGGGAGAAGACTATGAGGCTTGTGATATGAGAGGAATATGTTCTTGCCAACATATAATTGAAAGTGATGGAAGAGTATATCCATGTGATTTCTATACTTATGAAAAATATAGTATTGGAAATATATTTGATGAGAGTTTTCACAAAATGCATGAAAAGGAGTTAACAAAGAATTTTATAATTAAATCTGTAACTACTGATGTGAAATGTAATAAATGTAAGTATATATCTCTTTGTAGAGGAGGATGCAAAAGACATAGAGAGATCACAGAAGATAGTAGGTATAAGTTTTGTGAGGCTAGCTATAATTTCTTTGATTACTCCTATGATAGATTTAGAGAACTTGTAATTAGAAAAACTAATTAAAGTTAAATATAAATAGAGTTAAAAACAGGAAGAGTAATTAGGAACTCTTCCTGTTTGCTTATTACAAATAAATCTTTATATATTGTTTTAAACATATAAAGAAAAAAACATATATTTATATAAATATGCACTTAAAATTTTGGCTCACAAGGAATTTATAAAATTCTCAAGAGGTTTATCATGAAAAGTGAAATTGAAATTTATAATAAAAAAATAAGGGGCTGTATCAGCCTAAGGTAAAAAACCTTAATCTGATACAGCCCCTTTAATATTTGGAATGAAAAATGTATTAGAATTAGTTAAAAAATAGTGCTCATGAAATTAAGAAATTCCATAGAGTTGTATTATCTGTCTATAGGAATGTTTATAAATAATACTTATGTATATATACGTTAATTATTTTTTATTTATATTACGTAAATGCAGATATACTGTGTTTTTAGATATATTCATTAATTGAGATACTTTAATAACTGAATCTTTGATATTAAAGATTCCTTCATTTGATAATAATAAAATTATAGATTTATTTTTTTCAATTGTAGGAATTGAAGTGTCATTTTCTACCTTATATTTAGCTAATTGATATGCTGATAATATTAGATTATCTGTATTATCAAAATTATTATCTAAAACAGGATTTTTTTGCATAGAATTATGCTCGGGTATAAATGTTCCCATAACTCTAGTAAACGGAGTATTCAAGTAAAAATTAATAGACATAACTGCTATTATATTATTTTCTATGTCACGAATGAGTATTAAAGAAGATTTTAAAGGCTCACCTAAGGAATCTCGACTAAAATAAGAGATGCTATCTTTTGTGCCATCAGATTTAATTTTATTTATAAGTTTCAATACAAAATCAGAGCACATGTCCCCAATAGATAAGCTATGAGACATTTTATTGATTATTTCAGAAACATAATAAGTATTATTTTTAGGGCAATATAAAATAATTTCGTATCCCTCTCCCAAGTAGGAGGATAAACCTAGTAAGGTTTTTTTATATGATTCTATTAAAAAATTATTCATTAAAATATTATTCATTGTCTTTCTCCTTGAATTATAAATAAACGCATAATTAATTATACAAGACTTTTTTGAAAAATTCTATAAAATGCAATAAAAATAAAATTATTAAATAAAAAAAATATCATTGACTAAAATAAATTTCATAGTATAATTAAGGTGTATATAGTAGAAACAAGAAAGGAGGGAATAATATGAGAATTATTCATAGTTCAAATGCACCAAAGGCTATCGGGCCATACTCACAGGCAATACAAGTAGGGGACTTAGTGTTTGTATCGGGTCAAATACCAGTTAATCCACAAACTAATACAATTGAAAGTCAAAAAATTAAGGGACAAGTCAAGCAGGTTATTGAGAATATAAAAAGTATATTAGAAGAAGTAGATTTAGAACTTAAGGATGTAATTAAGACAAGTTGTTTTCTGAAAAACATGGACGATTTTAATGATTTTAATGAGATTTATGGAGAATTTTTTATTTCAAAGCCAGTAAGATCTTGCATTGAAGTATCTAAGTTGCCTAAAGAGGCATTATGTGAAATTGAAGTTATTGCATATAAGGAGAGGTAATAATGGTTAAAATGAAAACAAATTATAATGAATTGATTGAAAACGTATTAATAAATATTGGGGGAAAAGAGAATATTTCTGAAGTTACTCATTGTATTACTAGGTTGAGAATTAGAGTATTAGATGATACAAGAGTAAATAGTGAAGATATAAAGAAAAATGATAATGTACTTGGAGTAATTAAAAAAGGAGATCAATATCAAGTTGTTATAGGACCAGATGTAGCAAATGTCTATAAAGCATTTGTAGATAGGATTGGTGATATAAGAGAAAATAAAATTAATACGGAGAAAAGTGATGTAAAAGAAAAAGCGAGTACTATTTCAAATATATTAAATACAATTGCAGGAATATTTAATCCTATAGTACCTGCATTAGCTGGAGCTGGATTAATAAAAGCAATACTTGCGTTATTAGTTTCTACTAATTTATTAGTTAATGATAGTACTACATATACAGTATTAAATACGATAAGCGATGGAGTTTTTACATTTTTACCATTCTTACTAGCATATTCATCAGCAAAAATATTTAAAATGAATGGATATGTTGCAGTAGCAATAGCAGCTGCAATGTTACATCCTAATTTTACAGATCTAATGGCTTCGGGAATATCAAAAATAGAATTCATAGGATTACCTATGAACATAATTAAATATACAGGAAGTGTATTACCTATAGTTTTAACGGTATGGTTTGCTTCATATATTGAAAGATTTTTAGATAGATATACTCCTAAAGCTTTAAAAATAATAATTGTTCCAGCATTTACATTACTGATTGCAACTCCTATTGCATTAATTACAATAGGGCCTTTAGCTCAAGTTTTAGGAGAATATTTGGCTAGTGGAGTAAGTTTATTATTTGAAAAGGGAGGAATATTTGCTGGAATAATTTATGGTGGTGTTTACTCAGCTATGGTTGTTACAGGATTGCAACATGGAATGGTTCCTATTTTAGTGGATGGAATATCTCGTAATGGATTTAATTATATTAGTCCTGTATCTGGTAGTGCTAACATGGCTCAAGCTGGAGCTGCTTTTGGTGTTTGGTTAAAAACTAAAGATAAAAATACAAAAACAGTTGCTGCAAGTGCTACTATATCAGCTATATCAGGAGTTACAGAACCAGCAATATATGGTGTAAATTTAAGATTAAAAAAACCATTCTTAAGCGCAATAATTGGTGGTATGGCAGGGGGAGCAGTAGCAGCTTTATTCCATGCAAAATCATATGCAATGGGAGGTCCTTCATTTTTAACATTACCAATGTTTATAGGTGATCCAGGAAATGTATGGTATGTTGCAATAGCATTTTCAGTTGCTTTCATAGTTTCAGCAGTTGCAACATATATTTTAGGATTTGAAGAAAACCCAGTTGAATATACCACAGTATAAATAACAGAAATTAGGAGAAAGAAATGGAGAAAAATTTTAATAAGGCTTTTAAAAATATTGAAGGTGGGTTATTTTCAGAAGTAGAAAAAGCAGATGTAGGTAATTCATATCAAGAGTTAGGGAAAAGGGGGGTTTCGCTGATGGGATGGGCGGATCCATTTTTTCCAGATAAATGTATTCCAGAACATATTTTGAATAGTGTATTAAATTCTATTAATGGTGACATGGCAACACATTATACTGCACCAGTAGGTAATGATGAATTAAAATTAGAAATCTCTAAAAAACTAAGAAAATTTAATAATTTAGAGGTAGATATTAATCGTAATATATTAGTTACACCTGGATCTGATTCGGGCTTGTTCTATTCTATGATGCCATTTATTGAAGAAGGAGACGAAGTAATAATACCTACTCCTTGTTATCCTAATAACATATTAAATACTAAACTGTTAAATGGAATCCCAAAGTATTTAGAGCTAAAGGAGGATCAAGGGTATCAATTAAAGGAAGGGGATTTAGAGCAGTGCTTAACTAAAAGAACTAAAATGCTCATAATTACTCATCCGAATAACCCAACTACGACTGTATTTAATAAAAAAAGTTTGGAATTAATCTGTAATTTTGTTATTGAGAACGATTTGATATTAATCTGTGATCAAGCTTTTGAAGATTTCACTTATGAAAATGAGTTAATTACTCCGGCTTCATTACCAGGAATGTTTGAAAGGACAATATCTATTTTTTCTACATCAAAGGGGATGGGATTAAGTGGGTTCAGAGTAGGATACATTGTTGCTAGCGATACTATTATGGATAAGCTATATGGTGCAGCAGTAAATGTACTAGGAGCAACTAATACTATAGCACAATTAGCTGTTATTGAAGCATTTAAAGATTCAACATATTTGGAAAAATTTAAAAAGTCATTTGATTATAGAAGAAAAATGGCGTATGAAATAATTAATGAAATACCTAATGTATCTATGTTAATGCCAGAGTCAGGATTTTTAGGGTGGATAAATGTATCAAAATTAGGTAAGTCATCAGAAATACAAAAATACTTAATAAAGGAAGCTAAAGTATTTTTAAATGATGGTGCAAATTATGGAGCTGGAGGAGACGGCTATTTAAGAATAGTACTAGGAACTTATAAAGAAGATAAAAAAGTAGTAGAAGCATTATATAGAATAAAAGATGCATTAATAAGGTATAGTAAGCAGATATAATAGGAGGAGAATAATAAATATATGAGAAAGTTAAAAGGATTTCCAAAGGGATTTTATTGGGGAGGAGCAACTGCTGCTAATCAAATAGAAGGTGCATGGGATATAGATGGTAAAGGTATGAGTATAGCAGATGTTATGACTGTTGGTTCTAAAGATAATCCACGACGAATAACGAAAGGTGTTCTAGAAGGAGAAAGATATCCATCACATGAAGCAGTTGATTTTTATCACAATTACAAAGAAGATATTAAATTACTTGCGGAAATGGGAATAAAGATGTATAGAATGTCTATAGCATGGACTAGAATATTTCCAAATGGGGATGATAAAGAGCCTAATGAAGCAGGATTAGTATTTTATGATAATGTCTTTAAAGAGTTAAAAAAATATAATATTGAACCTTTAGTTACTATTTATCATAACGAGCTTCCGTATACATTTGTAACAAAATGTAATGGATGGGCATCGAGAGAAGTTATAGATCATTATTTAAGATTGTGTGATGTACTATTTAATAGATATAAAAATTATGTAAAGTATTGGATAACTTTTAATGAAATTAATGATTTAACTGTTCCTCTTGGTAATTGGAATCATGGTGGGATTATCCATGAAGGAACAGTATATTTTGAAAAACAAGTTGATGATCCTAATATGAGATATCAAGCATTGCACAATCAATTAGTTGCAAGTGCTATAGCTGTTAAAAGAGGTAAGGAAGTTAATCCTGAATTTCAATTTGGAACAATGATATGTCATATTACTGTATATCCTTTAACATGTCATCCGGATGATATGCTATTAGCACAAAAAGAAGATTTGATACGTAATTGTTTCTGTGGAGATGTAATGTTAAAAGGAGAATATCCTTATTATGCATTAACATATTTTGAAGAAAATAATATAAAAATAAGTTGTACAGAAGAAGATAGAATTGCACTAAAGAATGGATTATGTGATTTTTATACATTTAGTTATTATATGACAATCTGCAAGAGTGCTAATCCTAATACAATGCAAACATCAGGAAATATTATGGGAGGGGCAAAAAATCCATATCTAGAAGTAAATGAATGGGATTGGCAAATTGATCCTAAGGGATTAAGATGGACTTTAAATCATGTATATGATAGATATAGAGTACCAGTAATGATTACTGAAAATGGATTAGGTGCTAAAGATATTGTTGTTAATGGCAAAGTACATGATGATTATCGTATCAAGTATACAGCGGAACATATAAAGCAAATGCAAGAAGCTATAACAGATGGAGTAGATTTAGTTGCATATACTTCTTGGGGAATAATTGATTTAGTAAGTTGTTCCACGGGTGAAATGGATAAGAGATATGGATTTATATATGTTGATAAAGATAACTTAGGAAATGGGACTTTAAAGAGAATAAGAAAAGACTCTTTCTATTGGTATAAGAAATGTATTGAATCAAATGGCGAAATATTAGATTAGTAAATTAAATAATCATAATTAAAGAAGGCCAGGAAGTTAATTTTCCTGGTCTTTTATTATGTACAAATAAATCTTTATATATTGTTTTAAACATATAAAGAAAAAAACATATATTTATATAAATATGCACTTAAAATTTTGGCTCACAAGGAATTTATAA
>NZ_JAHAIF010000084.1 GCF_018372875.1 Clostridium sp.
ATTATATTATATCTCATGGGTGGGACTTTATATACCGAAGAAATGATTGAAAATATAAAAATTCAAAAACTACTTGAAGAAATCTATTAAATACAAAAACAATTATAAAGAGGTATTACACTAGCTCTTAGTGCAATACCTCTTGGATAAATACTTATTCTATTATACAAATTATATTAATCAAAAATAGAAGCTCCATTACTTTCAATAACTTTTTTATACCAATAAAAACTGTCTTTTTTGATTCTTCTTAAATCCTTTATTTCTTTATCTTCTCTATTTACATAAACTAATCCATATCTTTTATTATATCCATTACTTGTACTTAAAACATCCACAAAAGACCATGGAAGGAAACCAAAGATATCAACCCCTAATTCAATAGCACGATGAATTGATTTTAAATGCTTTGTCCAATAATCAATTCTATAATCATCGTGAACAGTTTCATCTTCTTCTAGCTTATCATAAGCTCCTAAGCCATTTTCAGTTATTATTATTGGAATATTGTAACGTTGATAAATATCTCTAAGCAAATATTCCATTCCACTAGGATCAATAGTCCAATCCCAATCATTAGTTTCTGCATTAGGGTTTTTAATATATTCGTAAAAATCTGGCATCATTTCATATGCTCCCATAGCGCCTTTTTTTCCTTCTAAATTACTTTTAGCTTCTCTTAAATAATTATTATCTTCACTTGGGAACTTTACACATTTACTTGCATAATAGTTTACACCTAAGAAATCAGAATACCCAGCTTTAATAATATCCATATCTCCATCTTCTATTTTTGGTGCTATATTTTGTTCTTCTAAATATTTCATTGCCCCCACTGGATAGCTTCCTTTAAAGTATATGTCTAAAAAGAAATGATTCTTTAAATCCTCAGCATTTAACATTGCTAACATATTTTTAGGAGAAGAATCTAAAGCATAGATTGGTGAGTAGCCAATAGCAGCACCAGCTTTACCCCCTTCAACATATTTATGTACTAGCTGGCATGCTTTTGCATGAGCAAGGTTCATATGATGATTTATTTGAAATTTTATTTGATGATTATTATGATACTTTTCTGGTATATAGTTTTTCTTTTTCCAGAACTCAACTATAATACTTTGCTCATTTATAGTAATCCAGTTCTTAATTTTATCTTTATAACGCTTAATTATAAATTCTGCATAATAAACAAAATCCTCTACGCTCTGCCTACTTATCCATCCATCGTACTTTTCTACTAATGCCATTGGCATATCATAATGATAAATTGTTGGAATAGGTTCAATACCATTTTTTATCAATTCATCAATAAAATTATCATAAAATTCTATTCCTTTTAAATTAACTTCCCCTGTTCCATTAGGAAACACTCTTGACCATGCAATAGAAAAACGATGAGCAGTAAAACCGCATTCTTTCATTAATTTTATATCTTCTTTATATCTATGATAACCATCACTAGCTATACTAGCATCAGAAAAACCTGTATTCTCATTTAAAACATCCATCTGAGATAACTTTTTACCATCTTCTAATGCTGCTCCTTCCACTTGAAAAGCACTTGTTGCTGCCCCCCACAAGAATTTTGCTGGCATTTCCTTTTTTTTATTCACAACTATTACCCTCCAATTTATTAATTCTTTCTTCTAAACTATTGTATAACATATACATATTTTCAACTAAGTTTTTTTCTGACATAATAGTCATTAAAGTATCCTGAGCATGTATAAATAACAATGTTGGAGATATAGCTGCTCCTGTGGCTTCCTCTTGAATTATTTGAGTTTGAGATGCATGTGCTTGACGTATGTTTTCTTTTGCCTCTTTCATTTCTTTTTCATACCCTAATTTATCATTTTTAGATAAACAATTTATCGCAGCTTTTATATTCTCACGTGCATCTCCAGCTTTTAAAATTATTTTCATTGCAACTTGTTCTAATCTATTATCCACTTATATCATCCTTTCTTGTATTATTCTTTTCTGCGCATAAGCTACTATCATATGCTTTAAAAAATGGATACCATACTATTGTGTAAACAACTAATAAAACTGCCCATAATATAATTGCTCTTAAGTCACTAGTAACAAGTACCGAACTAATTGGCATAGGTAACTTTACCCCTGTTAATAGCTTAGCAGGAATATTAACTAGGCCGCCCTTCATAAATATCCATGTAATTATAGGTCCAACAATTCCATTTATCCACATAGGTGGCATTAAATAAGGATTGAATGCTACTGGAGCTCCAAAAATTACAGGCTCATTTATATTGAAAAGTGATGGAATTAAAAATACCTTACCCATTGTTCTTAATTTCTTACTCCTAGCTCTTAGCATTAATAATACTAAGGACATTGTTGCACCCATTCCTCCAATCCAAACAAAACCAACAAAAATAGTTTCTTGTGTAACAATATTCATAGGCTGTAATCCTGAATTTAGTGCTTCAATATTTGCAGTTATACCTTCTAACATAATTGGCGTATATATAGGTGATAGTAACCAGCTGCTTATTCCTAGAGAATATAGTATAACTGGTGTAAAACATATTAAAATAAAACCTGGTAATGTTTGTCCAAATTGATTAATAGGAGCAAACAATTTAGTAACAGCTACAAAAATATCAATTTTTAAAGTATGTACAACTATCATAGTTATAAATAGCGCAAAAAAAGTTGGTATTATTTGATTCAACCATTTAAGAATAAATTCTGGTACTGATGTAACATTCTTAAATGGATTAATTTTTGCATAAATATTTAATATTACTGAAGCTAATAATCCAGCTAAAAAGGCTATAAGTATTCCTTTTGGCCCTAAACGACTAAATTCAAAAGAAATTGTCCCCTTATCTAAAGTTGGATTTAACATCATTAAAAATGTGCTCAATCCAATTATTCCAGAACAAATTTGATATTCCTTATGCCCTAGTTTTACCATTCCTTGATAACCTACTAAAAAGGCAAGTATTAGTGAATATAATCCAAAACTAAAGTTATATATAGGTTGAATATCAGGCATTACTGGTATATACCCTCTAAGAATATTATATATAGATATTATTGATCCTAGAAAAATTGTTGGTAGTACAAGCATTATACCTGTAGAAATAATTTGTATCCATTTATTCTCAGCAAACTTGTTCATTTTTGGCGCAAAATTATTTTCTAGAAATTTAATAAATGATTTCATAAAAAAACCCCTTTCATATATTCGTTAGTGTAAAGTTTGTTATACATTCATAAAATTAACTTAGTTTTTCTAATACAAAATCTAGTAAACCTTCTCCATCTATTTCTCCATAAATATCTTCTGGTATAATTTCCATTTTTACACCATTTTCTTCGGCCTTCTCTCTTAATGTTTCAAATACATACTTCATATGAGGCGCAACTAATAAAATATCAACTTTAGCTATATATGAATCAACTTCACTTTCTGCAGTTGCTAAAACTTCAATTAAGACTTTTTTCTTTTTTGCAGCCTTTCTTAATGCTTGTGCTAGAAAACCACTTGACATACCAGCTCCACAACATAAAAATATTCTTTTCATTTCCATAATATATTCCTCCTTATTGATTCCGTTTTCATAATTATCATATTATAAATTTTCTATTTAATCTTTCACTAATTTTCCTTCATTAACGAAATAACTTATTTCGCCAATGTACGAAATTTTAAATTTGAAAAAATATATTAAACTTGCTACTATTATTTTAAATATAGAGAACTGGGGTGATTACTTGAATCATAAATTACTTAATGTTATTGAATATTTATACCAACAATCTTCTCCTATTTCTTGCAAAGAATTAGCTCAACACTTTAAAGTTACTACAAGAACTATTCAAAACTATGTTAAAGATATTAATCATATATCTAGTAGTAATGCTATTATTTCAAGTAAAAGTGGATATATGTTAAATAAACAAAAAACTGATATACTTTTTGAAAAAATTAATGTAAATATTCCTGATGATAATTTATCTAGATGTACTTATGTTTTAAAAAAACTTTTAACTCACACAACAGAAAGTATAAATATATTTGACCTAAGTGATGAATTATTTATAAGCTATTCTACTTTTAGAAATGTACTTTCTTATACAAACAATTATCTCAAGAAGTATAATATTAAGATTGTTTCTAATAACAACCTACTTTATCTCCAAGGTAATGAACGAGATTTAAGAAAGCTTATGAGTACAATCATATATGATGAAGTTTCTATAAATAGTTTTTCTATTGAAAATCTATATGAATATTTTAATTCTGTACTAGTAATAAAAGTTATAGATTTTTTAGATTCATTCTCTAAAAGTAATGGTTTTACTATTAACCATTTTACAAAAATGAATTTAATTCTTCACTTTTGCATATTAATTAAAAGAATTCAAGATGGCAATATAGAAATGGATTCTTCTGTTAATTCTGATAATAGTAAGTTTTTACTTGAATGCGATCATGCACTAATAACTAAACTTCATAATGAAATATTCAATACATTTAACATTTATATAGACAATGATAATTTAAAGGAAGCTTATCTACTTCTTCAAATTAATTCTGATTTAAATTTAAACTTAGCAAATGATATGCTTGGAAATGAAATACTATCTTTGATGAAAGAAATCATTAAAGAAATTAAGGTTAATTATCTATTAGATTTGAATACGCCTGAATTTATTACTCCTTTTTCCTTGCATCTTAAAAGACTTATTTTTAGAATACAACATGGAAAAGTAGAAAAGAATCCTATTTTAAAGCATATAAAGAAAACGATTCCTATGATTTATGATATTTCAACTTATGTGTCTCTTTATATAAATAATTTCTTTGAAAATGAAGTTGTCGCCGAAGATGAAATCGGATTCATCGCTCTTCACATAGGTGCAGAAATCAATAGACAAAAGTCTGATGGGGAAAAAATATCTACTATATTGGTTTTACCAAAATATTTGGAGTTAGAAAGCTATGTGAAAAAACAAATATTAAAGAACTTCCATGAAAATTTAAATATAGTTAACTCAATTTACTCTCACGAATATATACATAACATCTCAGACACAGCAGAGTTGGTTATTACTACATTTCCTCTATCACACTTTAAGAATACAAATAAATTGGAGATAGTCTCTATATCTCCGTTTTTTAATTCTGAAGATCAATTAAAGGTTCATGAGGGAATTGATTCTATAAAGAAGAAAAGATTAAATCAAATCCTTATTAGTCAATTTGATTATTTTTTCAACAAAGAACTTTTTCATTTAGATAATGGTTCATACAAGAATGAATATGATGTAATTAATTTTTTAGCAAAAGATCTAATTGATAAAAATTATGCTCCAAATGAGTTTTTAACTCATATAATTAATCGTGAAAAACTAACTTCTACTGCTTTTAATAATGTTTCTGTTCCACATCAATTTTTTACTGAAACTATGAGAACCGGAACAAATATATTAATATCAAAAGAAGGTATACATTGGAAAAACAACTTAGTTCATATAGTTTTAATGGTTTGTATAAAAAATGAAGATAAAAAGAATTTTGCCTTTTTATATGAAGCACTATTAAATTTATTTACCCAGGATGATATAGTACAAATAGTAAAAAATTCAATCTCATTTGAAGATTTTAAAAATAAAGTTTTATTATTCATCAAATAATACATATTAGGCAACGTCAAGTTTACTTTTTTCTATTACATAATATAATAAAAATAAATATGTTACTCATATTAGCATAACACAGTAGTTGAATAAAAAAGTAATTTATAAAATGAGTCTATGATAATTAGTTTAACATATGGGACAAGTTTGCTATCACAAACGATGATTATTTTCACATCTTAATTATTTCCCCCATATTAAGATTAAAACTTAACAATAAAAAAGTTGATTAATAGTTCTAGAAAATATCCCTACTATGTTAACATAAATATAATACACAAAATCTAGGAAGTAGAAACTACATATTCTCTCCTTCCTACTTTTTATTAAACAGAATTATTCACCAAAGTTATTTTTAATTTATTATATAATAAGTACATATTAAATAAAGATATATGTTATTGTTCTTTTGTGAAATATATAATAATCCAACTGATATACACCTCACAACTCATAGAATTGAAGGCGGTTTAGATATAGAAATTAACTATAAATACCTTTGTAACGAACACCATCGTGGTAAAAGCGGACCCCATCACTCTATTGAAATAGATTTAAA
>NZ_JAHAIF010000003.1 GCF_018372875.1 Clostridium sp.
AATATTTTATCATAAATCCTAAACTCGTAGAGTTTGGGATTTATTTTTTTTACAAAAAAAGAGCTACGCACTAATTATTTAGTGCGACAGCCCCTTTTTGACGAAATCCTATTAATAGAGTGTAAATAGGAAGTAAAGAATAGAAATAATTACCAATAAATGTAAAAATATTTATTTATTTTAGATAAAAGTATTTACGAAGATGCAAATATGGTGTATAATTTACAAATAGTGGAAGATATAATTATAATATTTAAAAACAAAGAAGAATATTATATACTAAAGTAATATTAATAAACCGTGTATACTAAGATTAAAAAAATTTATAATTTAGGTAATACATCCTATAGTTAAAAAGGAATTTTTTAAGGAATGTCGAATTTATATTATAATAATGCAATTATGAAGTCTTAGTGAAAACTTTCTTTTTAAAAAAGAATTAATAAATAAATGGCGAATTAATAATTACATTGGTAAAAAACTGGATAAAAGGGGAGAAAAGCATGGAAGATTCAAAAATATCAGTATTAATCGCTGACGATAACAAAGAATTCTGCAGCATACTTAATGATTATTTATTAAACCAAAAGGATATAGTGGTAACAGGTATAGCGAAAGATGGTAGGGAAGCATTGGAGTTAATTCAACAAAAGAAACCTGATTTAGTAGTTTTAGATATTATAATGCCACATCTTGATGGATTAGGAGTTTTAGAAAAATTAAATGGAATGGATTTAGATAAAATGCCAAGAGTAATTGTATTATCTGCAGTTGGACAAGATAAGATTACTCAACAAGCAATAACTTTAGGTGCTGATTATTATGTAGTAAAACCATTTGATATGGATATATTTACAAAGAGAATAAGAGAGATGTTTAATACACAAGATGTTGAAACTAAGAGAAGATCTGTTTCAACTCAAGTTGTTGAAAGAGAAGCTGCTGCAACTAGCAGAGGACCTATTGATCTTGAAACTGAAATTACAAGCATAATTCATGAAATAGGTGTACCAGCACACATTAAAGGATATATGTATTTAAGAGAAGCAATCACTATGGTTGTTAACGATATGGAATTATTATCAGCTGTTACTAAGGAATTATACCCATCAATAGCTAAGAAGTATAACACAACTGCTTCAAGAGTTGAAAGAGCTATAAGACATGCTATCGAAGTAGCTTGGGGTAGAGGACAAGTTGATGCTATAAATAAGTT
This sequence comes from Clostridium sp., assembly GCF_018372875.1. Lineage (GTDB taxonomy): Bacteria > Bacillota > Clostridia > Clostridiales > Clostridiaceae > Clostridium. The sequence goes on from NZ_JAHAIF010000003.1 coordinate 1,217, forward strand.
ATTTGGTTACACTGTTCATAATGAAAAGGGAAAACCTACTAATTCAGAATTTATAGCAATTATAGCTGATAAATTAAGATTAAAGAATAAAGTATCTTAATTGCAGTAATAGAGCCAAATTTGAAAAATCCTAAGCCAACCAACATCAATAATGGAGGTATGAAAATGGAGTTTTCAAACCAATAAATATACAACATATATCACTTCTAATTCATAGGTTGGCAATTTATGATTAGGAGTGATTTTTTGTGCCAAAAATTATTAAAACAAAAACTATTAATAGTATAATTGTAGAATATTTAGAGTATTGCAGTTATAAAAATTTAAGATTAAAAACTATAAAATCTTATCATCAAACTTTGATGCTTTTTGCAAAATACCTTGAAGAAGAACTAGAAATAACAGATATAAAAAAGGTCAATAAAAAAGTAGTAGAGGATTATCTAGCCTTTACCAAAGATAGAGGAAAGTATAGTTTTGCATCTAGCGAAGCTGGAATAGAAAAAGCAAATATAGATAAAAGACATGATGTAGGTAAAGAAATATCAGATGTTACTATTAATAGCTATCTAAGAAATATTAAAGCTTTCTTTACATATGCAGAAGAAAACAATTTAGTTAAAAAGACTAATATTCATTCAATAAAATCATTGAAGATAAATAGAAGACCAAAAGAACAATTGACAGATGAAGAATATAAAAAGTTAATTAAAGTATTAGACTTATCAAAGTTTCATGAATTTAGAGATTTCACGATTATCAATTTAATTTTTGATACTGGAATGAGATTAGGGGAAACTTTACAACTAAAACTTGAAAATATAGATTTGTTTAGATGTACAATATTTCTTGATGGAGATATAACAAAGGGAAGAAAAGATAGAGTAGTTTTCTTTAGTTATGAAATGCAGAAACTATTACAAAGATGGATTAAGTTTAAAGATGTAATACAAGAAAGTGATTTATTATTTCCGACTCAAAGAACCAATAGAAAGATTGAACAAGGAAATTTTGAAAGAAATTTTAGAGGTTATCTATCTAGAGCAAAAATAGATAAAAATATAACTCCACATGGATTGAGAAATAACTTTAGTAGAAGATTTTTGCTTAATGGAGGTTCTATTTTCGTTTTATCTAAGATATTAGGTCATAGTAGTGTTTCGGTTACGGAAAAGGCATATTTGGATTTACAAGATGAGGATTTAAGAAAAAAATATATGAACTATTCTCCACTAGAAACTATGAAAAGATAGATATAATAGTTAAGGTAACTTAATGACAACCTAAAAGATAATTGATACAAAGATAAGTTAAAACCAGTTATATCAATAGATATAGCTGGTTTTTATATTAAAGTGCATTGAAAATACTTAGAAGTTCCACTTTTGGGAAATTTGAAAGTCCTATTTTTAGGACTAGATATAATTATTTCATATAATTACTTTTTTTCTTTATTTATATTATTAGCTAATAGAGAAACTAAAGTTTCTATTTGCTAAGTATAAAAAATAGAGTAAGTTATTTTAAAACCTACTCTTTAGTATTCATATATTTTTCTTTAATCAGTAATGCAATTTCATTAGATACAGTTCTCATATTTTCATTAGCTACTTTTTGAATAGCTTCCACAACTTCATTCTCTAATGTTATTACAACTCTTTTTTTACCTTCAGGTATTCGTGCAGTATTACCTTTTTTCTTAGTATTTTCACTCATATATAAACCTCCTAAGGTATTGATTTTATTAACTTTAATGAAATTTATTATAACATTGATTTATGAAAAATGCAATAAGATTGCAAATTGATGTTGCATCAGAAGTAAATCTGTGTTATACTTAGTTCATAAAATAAATCGAAAGGAGGTAAACACAATGGTAAAAGATATTTTTAAATCGCTTAATTCAATTCATAGAGATTCTAACTTAACACTTGAAGAAAAATATTTACTTACAATTCTAATCAAATACCACAATGTAACTTATGGTTATAGTTATCCTACATATGAAGTTCTACTATCAGAGTGTTCTACCTCTAGGAGAAGTAAAATTTCTAAAATGATTAAAGGATTAAAAGAAAAAGGATATATCGAAGTGGTTAAGGTTAAAGGTAATAAGAGCCATTACTACATCAAAAAACATTTATTCTTTATTGAAAAAATTGATTCTGATAAAAAAGAAAATTCAACTGATGAAGATAATTTAGAAATTCCAGTTGAAGAAAAATTTAAAACTAAAGACAATGCTATAAAGCCAATTATAGTAAGTGATTGTAAAGAATCAGGAGTGCAAATTACTATAGATGATGTTGAAGAAGTCAAAGTAAAACAACATCCTAATAATTCAAAGATAGCTAAAGCTTTTGAAAAATCAAAGACTTTTAAATTGTCGAAATGGTTATTAGATAGAGTAGCTTATATAGATGAAACAATAGTTGATATTGTTTTAGAAGAGAAGCCAAAAACTGCTAAGTTATTTTTAATCAAATGTATAGAAAAAACATTATTAGCTGGATTGGAATTAGCACCAATAATAAAGAATACTTTAAATTTTTACTCAAAGAATGATATAGATTACGCTAGTGCAATGGCTACTCAATATAGTAGTAAATTTTATATGATTTATGCAGAGAAGCAATTAGGATTAATTTAAAATAAAAAAAGAAAGAGCATATCAATAAATATACCCAATCCCTAAGCAAGATAAGTATATCAAAAGATAAGCTCCAAGTAAATAAGGAGTTGAAAAGATGAGCATATATATTTTAACCGAATATATTGAGGAATGTAAAATAAAAGGAATAGAACCAACATGGCAAGGACTTCACAAGTGGAAAAAGGAAATGTGGAGAGATTAAGATTTTAAAATAATTCAAATGTATAAAAATATGATTGATAAGTAATTAAAATCTAAAAATATAACAAGGTGATATTATATGATTAGTGAGAAGAATGAATTAGTAAGTATTCAAAATGAATTGGAACAACTTACAAGGCTAGTATCTGAAAATATTAGAAAATTATTAGATGAAAGAGAGAAAGAAGAAATTTTAAATATATTTGAAAACATATTGGACTTAGAGCAACAAATCTTAGTATTAAGAACAAAAAAGGAGTAGTAATCATGAATTTAGAAGAATTTTTAGGGAAGAGATTAACAAAGGAACAAATGGAAGGATTAAATGCCAACAGTAAAATTGAGAGAATAGAAAAAGACAAAGAAGATAATAAGCTGACAATAACATTACCAAATGAGCTTGTTGGCATGATTAATAGTGATGATAGAGGAAAGAAGATATTAAAAAACAATATTGTTAAATTGGTTAGAGAGTTAAAGAAAGGGTTAGAGTTTCAAAAGGATATAGCAAGTATAGATACAATAAGCTACATATAGCAGTTTAGAAGTTGGATTTATTCCAGCTTCTTTTTTATAAATAAAAGATTAGTTTTATAAAATGAAATGTTTGTGGTAAAATATAGTATATATAGTTATAAAGGGGAAATGGGGGATTGTATGGTACAAGAACAAGAATTAATAAAACTAATAGAAGATGAAGGGTTGAATCTTTTTGAGGTGAGACAAAACCCAAAAATAAATGATGATTCTATAGTTATGAAAGAAGTAAATGATTTGATAAAGTTTTGTAAAATAAACGGTATCAAAAATTTATTTTTTAATTACGTCTTTCTTGATAAAGAAGAATTTATAATTAGTGATGAAGCTCAAGAAGAAATAGAAAAAGATGTTTATAAGTTAATCAAGAATGAAATAAAAGAGCACAACAAGAGAGTTGAAACTATAGATTTTACAAGACCAGTAATACTAAATATATCTACCTTTTTTGAAAAAAATTTAGTTTGTGTCTTAGAGAATGATTATTGGCACGAAGAAATTAACCTTTTAGATGCAGAAGATACAATAGAGTATTTACAAGAAAATTATGAGGATATCTTGGAGCAAAAGGAAATTGAACGTCAAGAAAAGTTGGAGTTATTGAAAAGTGAATTGAAAGAATATATACTAAAAGATAAAACATTTTCAATATGTTCAAACAAAAGCTTAAGGAGAAATTACGCTGAAACTCTAATAAAAAATAGAAATATGAAAAAATACGTAGAACCATTTGTAAATGAATATAGTGGACAAGTTGCAATCACATCTTTAGTGATGTTTGTTGAAGTTGTTTGGGCAGAGTTTAGGAATAGAAGAAAATGAGGTGCTTATAATGAAATGTGCAAATAGTAAATGTGAAAAAATAAGCTATTGTGAAAAGGTACATAATATGAATGGTATTAAGTTTGGAGAAGATGAAACTATAATAATCCCTAATCAATTCTATTTTGAATTAAATTTTAGTAATAGACTTGCAAAAAGAGGAATAAAATCAGATGGATTTGAATTTGGTTGTATAAAGTTAGAAGAGGGAGAAAATGAAAGTGGATTACTTTATGTCGATAATGAATTAATAACTAGTTTTCAATTGGGGGAGTTGATAGATAACTGTAATAACGCTCTTAGAGAAATGGTAGCCAGTGGTGAAGTTAAAATAAGATAAAAGATTTGGGGAGTGATGCTTACAGTATAAATCTTCTTTCTGTATAGGAATATAAAAATTGTTTTAAGAGAAGCTCCGTTAGTGGAGCTTTTTTTATGTAATAAAAGATGAAAATTATTGAGTTATAGAAAATCATGGGAAAGTATGTTGATGTAATAGTATAAGATTAAGAGATAAATAGGGCGTTATGGAGGAATAGGATATGGAAGTTAAATTACCATCAAAAGAAGATATGCAAAAGGGATTAGAATTAGTAATGGATTATGTGATATCTACAGACCATATTGCTATAGAATCATATGTTGATAAATTACGTGAGCAAAATAAGGGGATTAGTTGTGATGAATTAGCAAAAAAAATATTACATAGAAAATCTATTAAAAATGGACTTGTTGGAGCAATTACAGGTGTAGGTGGATTAATAACGTTACCAGTATCGGTTCCAGTAGATTTAGTTTCTTCGTGGAGAATTCAAGCTTCAATGGCTTTTTCTATTGCTTATGTCTATGGACATACAAAGGATACAACAGATTTGAAAACTGATTTATATATTATTCTAGCAGGGGATTCAGCTAAAGAGGCACTGAAAAGGATTGGTATTGAAGTATCAAAAAGTGTTACTAAAAAAGCCATTCAAAAGTATATCACTAGAGATGTCATGATAAAAATATGGAAAGTTGTTGGTCAGAAAATTATAACTAAAGCTGGGGAGAAATCATTAACAAGTTTTATGAAAATGGTGCCATTAGTAGGTGCTCCAGTTGGTTTTGCCTTTGATTGGTTTGCAACGCAAACTGTAGGTAGGTTTGCGTTGTCATACTATAAAGGATAATTAAAATTACAGTAAAATAATATAGTTTTATTTATGAAGGATATTGAGGGGAATAGCTATGCCAAAGTATGAAGGATTTTTTGAATTAAGTGAATCACAATTAATTGATGCATTTTGTGAGATTTTTTATCATGAATTAGAGTCTTGGTTTTCAGCAGATATTGCTTGTTGTGAGGATTGTTATAATAATTTTATTAATAAGTGGCCTGCTACATATTCAAGAAACGAAGATTTTCAGAAGGTATGTATAGATATAAAATCTTTCTATGAAGGGTCAATGCTTAAAGATTTTTTTTATGAAGAAGAATATTTACGTTTAATTAAGAATATAGAGTGTCCACGTTGCAAAAATCCAATATGGAATTCTTTTTGGCCATATAACTTTTCTTTTGATTTGCCGGATGGATTTGAAATGGAATTAGAAGAAATAGATAAATTAGCAAGTGAAACGCCATTTTTACTTTTATCTCATCCATTAGCACGAGATGTTTATAGTGAGATAAAGAAGATTTCTGAAAAAGTAGAGTCTGTTCATATTAAAGAGAAGTATTATCGGGGTAGAGTATTAGAACGAGAGAAAGAGTATCACGAAAATGATTTAAAGTGTGCTCCTAAGCATTTGGTTAAAGAAGGTAGATATAATCATGCTGGTAATCCAGTTATATATTTAGCAGATAGTCCACTTACTAGTTTTTATGAAATGAGAAAACCAAGTCAAGGGATAGCTCTTGCAGAAGTAAATATTACTAGTCCACTAAAAGTTTTGGATTTAATTGAGTTAGAGGATGATTGGGGTAGTGTATTGAATATTATTTCGTGGTCATCACTACTTAGTTCGCCAAAAGAAGGGGAGGGATGGTATAAACCACAATATACTTTTACTAGGTTTGTTGCAGATTGTGCTAAACAATTAGGATTTGATGCAATTAAATATCCAAGTATTAGACATGGAAAGCATCATAACATAGTAATTTTAAATGGTATGAATAATTCTAACAAGATAAAAATAGCTAGCATTACTGAGTTCAACAATAATGATAATAAAATTGATTTATAGGTTAGAATATTATTAAAATAAAATATCAATTAGATTCAAAAGAAGTTTCAGTTAATGGAGCTTCTTTTTTTATTAAAATTCAATTTTCATTTTAGTGTAATAAAAATCATTTATAATGGTAAAATATAATTATAAGAAATAGAGTTTTCTCTAGCCTTATAAAAAAAATCTATATTAGGTATTTACTTAATCAATACTTATTGATTCGCTATAGATTTTTTTGACTAAGGAGTGTATCAAATGAATAGAAAATATTATGTGTATGAATGGTTTAATGTATTAACTGGAGAAGTATTTTATGTTGGAAAAGGTATTAGGAATAGGTATTGCCAATTAAGTGGTAGAAATCAATACTTTATGGACTATTTGAATACACATGAATGCAAAAGTAGAATAGTATATGAAAATCTAACTGAGCAAGAAGCATATGAAAAAGAGAAAGAACTAATTAAATACTATAGAGAAAATAGTAGTTTTAGATTGACTAATGTGACTGATGGAGGAGATGGCAATCCTTTTAAATCAGGAGAATTAAATCCTAAGTATGGAAAAGGCGAAGAAATAAGAGGTGAAAAGAATCCCTTTTATGGACAAAAACATACTAAAAGGGTAAAGGAAATACTAAGTCAAAAAGCAAGATTAAGAGTTGGAGAATTAAATCCGTTTTTTGGGAAAGAGCACAATGAAAAAACTAAAAAACTGATTTCAGATAAAGCCAAAATTAGATTAAGTATCAAACAAAATAATGGTATGTATGGAAGAAGTCATTCGGAGGAAGTTAAAAGAAAATTGAGTGAATACAACAAAGGAAAGACTATACCATTAGAGGTAAGAAAGAAAATTAGTAACACAATAAAAGAGAAATATAAACATACTCAACACTTCAATTTAGGAAGAAAGCATAGTGATGAAACTAGGATATTATATAGCTTGACACGAAAAGGAGAAGATAATCCTAATTGGGGAAATGGTGATAAAATAAAGGGAGAAAAGAATCCCATGTATGGTAAAAAACACTCAGAAGAAACTAGAAAAAAGATGAGTGAAAGGGCAAAAAATAAAAGATTTAATTGTATGTGCAAGAAGTGTAAAAGAAACTTTAAGGGAAGAGCTTGGAATAGTTCAACTTGTGATAATTGCAAATAAAATATTAATATGATAAAAAACTAGATGGTAATATAACCTTCTAGTTTTTTATTCTATAAAAGATGAATTTTAGTTATTGTTAGAATTAAATTGTAAAATATGTTAGTATTACATTATTAACCAAGAGATAAATTAGAATTTGAAAGGTAAAGTTAAAATGTCAAATAAAGCTTTTGATTTTGAAAAAGAAGTGAATAAGTGCTATAAAAATGCTATTGTAGATACAAAAAAATTATCTGAAATAGCTAAAACTAAAAGAAAATATACGTTTTGTGCAATTTATGCTTTATATGAAAATAACCAATTAAAGAAAATTGGAAAAGCTATTTATGGTGGAATACATCATAGAATGGTACAATATTATAATGGAAAAAGTGGCTCTAAATTTATAACAGTTTTAAATAGAGATGATATTGTTGTGAAATATTTTACCTTGAAAGATAAAAGTGAATTATGGTACGCAGAAAGAAGACTTCAAGTAATAGCACATGATAGTGGAGAAAAAATGGAGTGGGAAAATACATCAAGGAACTGATAACTTTCAGTTTTACGATTAGATGAAATTGAATTTTTATATTAGGATAATAAAAAAGGAAAATGTAAATTTATTAGTTAGGGGGGAAAGTTAATGTCAGGTTGGAGTCATTATAAAAGGGTAAAATGTGAAGGATGTGGAGAAGAGTATGATATTTATGTTATGAAGATTCCTATGCGAGATAGGGATTCAGAGAAATGTGAAAAGTGTGGAAATACTTTGATATCGTGGAATGAAGCCAAAATGTATGATGTTAGACCAGTAAAAAAGATAAAATAAAAAATCAAATAGTAAAAAAGAGTTACTTAGTTTTATAGTAACTCTTTTTTTAGAATTAAAGTTTAGTTATGTGAATTCCTTTGTTAGCACATAATAGTTCAAATTCAGTGGTATGACTATAGTCGACATTTATAAATAGTCCACCCTTATCATTTGATGTAGCACTAGGTTTAAAAATTAAACCCTTTTTTGCTAATTCTGTTGTAAATTTAGGCATTATATCATAATCTGAATCGCTAATTTTGTATGTTTGCATAGTTACCTCCCAAATAGATTTTGTATCTTTATGATAATATATCGTAAGTTTACTATAAGTAGGATAAAATGTAAAATTGTTTTTGCTTTAAGTATTGGAAAAATTTAAAATTAATAATAAAATTATATTTTTATTTAAGTTGATGAATTTATTTCATCAACTTTTTTACGTTTTGAATGACTATTAACGGATTAATATCATGAAAATATTTTTAACTCCCCGAATTATTGGTGTTTTTTCACAATATATAGTGAAGGGGTAAATATAACTACGGTCAAAAGCCTAAAAAATTTACAATATAAAGTGAGAAGGTATTTTCACAAATATTTTTTTACCCACTATGTATATACAAGTATAAACAATAAAAAAGAAAAAGGAGAAGATTTATTATGAACAAAAATTCAGTAATTACTCTAAGAATTGATGATGCTATAAAGCAAAAATTCAAAGAGCAATGTGAAGCTAATGGACAAAACATGAGCAAAGTCATTGAGCTAATGATTAAAAAAGCTATTCAAGAAAATAGTAAGTAAATTATAAAAATCAAAAGAAAAATTAAGAAAGAAAGAGGTATTTATTATGAAAAAGAAATTAAGATTTGAAATTATGGAGTATTCACTTGCAAGAAATGAGGGTACACAAACAATAATGGTAGATGAATGTCCTTTCTATCATGTATTATCAGCAACAAAGAAAGTAAAATTAATTGATGAAATGCAATTTGGATTTATTGTAAAAGTTACTGATTTATCAATGGAAAGAAAGTACAATATCTTTATCAATGGAGTTGAATATCAATTCTATAAAGCTACACCAGCTCAAATGAAAAAGAATGAAGGATATTACATTATGAAGAGTTTTGCAGATGAAATAAAAAAAGTAGAAGAGATAATGTCAGTTGGTTTAATGAATCCAGCAAATAATTTATTACTACAAAAACCAATATCAATAAATAAAGACATCATTGCTAGATGGGCACTGTGGTTTACTGGAACATATAGAACTGATATAAACTACCTTGAAGATTTGATAGTTGTAAAAGATATTGATTATTCAGTTTTCAAAAATATAAAGATATTTGAAAATAGTAAACTAGTAGATAAAGATAACTTCAAAATAGATGTTACTGCTTTTGATGGTGCTGGAATAGCTGGAAATGGATTCTTTGAGAAGATTAGAAAAAGCTTAGGATTATCTTATGCACCAGCATGGATAACTTTTAGAGGAAGTCTTGCTAGTAAGGGATTATTAACAAATGTAAATATACTTCAGTATCTAGAAGATTATCATCCTGAAGCTAAAGATAAAAATGGTAACTTTGTTATACTAGATAAATGGGGAACGACTAGGATAGTTACTCATAATAGTATAATCATTAATGAATCTTGTATGAAGTGGCACAAATGGGTAAAGTCTTTAGAAGAATATAAAGAGTTAAGAAAACAATATGGCTATTCAGAAGTTTGTGATGTTGTTTATGTAGCAAAGTTTGCTAAAGAAAAATCTAAAGAAATAGCAACTACAAGCTACCAAATGATTAATATGACTTCAATTACTGCTGATGAATATGCAGAACTAGCTGAACCAACTAGAAACTTCTTAGAAAAGGTTGCTAGATTTGAGAAAGAAGCAGTTTTAGAGTTTTTAAAGGTAATAATAGATACAGATAAGCAACCACAATCAGATATTGAAGATGATGATATAGAAGTAGAAGAGTTAGCTGACTTAAGGGGTATCAACAAAGCAGATAAAATACAAAAGTTATTAACTGCAAACTTTGACCATTTTATAAATGTAGCACCAGTTAAAAAATCTCTAGTAGATATGTTGAAAAAGAAAAGAGATTTCATTGCTTCAGGGAAGGTATTTATAAAAGATTCCTCTTTTAAAATAGTAGCACCTGACCAATTACTATTCTTAGATTATTGTGTAGCTCAAACAAAAGCCAAGAATCAATTAAAAAGTTTAAATGAAGTTAAAGGTGGACTAGCTCCAAGTCAATTCTACTGTAAAGGTGAAGTTGGTAAAAGAGCATTAATACGTTATCCATTAGCACATCCACAAGAACTATCAAATGAAACATTAGTTGAAACTCCTATGTATGATAAATATTGTAATTTAAACAATGAGGTATTAGTTTATAATCAAAGAGGTATAGAATCTCTTAGAAAGAGCGGACAAGATTTCGATGGCGACCTAAATTTGGTAACTAGTAATGAGATTATAATGAATGGAATTATTCCACCAAAAGATAACAGATTATTTATTAATACTGATGATGGTAAACAAGGAGAATATTTCTTATTGAATGATGAAAACTTAACATATTGCAATTTAAAAGTTTCAGGAGATTTAATAGGAAACTTAGCAATGACTTCAAGTACAATAGGGGATATATGTCAAACACTAGAATTTTCAGTTTATAACAAAGCTTTAAGTAGAGCTGAAATAATAAAAGAAAAGTTTGGTGTAGATAGTTATTATGCTCTTACTGAAAAGCAAAAAGCTGAACTTAATAGTTATTTAAATACTGTAGCTAGATTAGATTATGCTCCAGTAGAAGTTCAAAAAAAACATATAATTGATAAGTTTTATAGATATGAAGCTAAGTTATGCGAGGGAGTAAGGCTACAGATGGCATCAATAGATTCTCCTAAACTAATGCTTGAAATACCTAAAGAAGAAATGAAAGCATTTACTGATGGATTTGAGAATAGACCTATGTTCTTTAGAGAGCTTCCTGATAAAGATAGTTATACTTATGCAAATACTAGAAATGAATTATCAACTATCAGCAGATATATGATAAGAGAAGCTAATAATCTTAAAGGTTTCTTTGAAAAAAAAATAGGAAAAGCTTACTCAGAAGATAGTCCAACTACAATGGCTAATATATTTGCTAATGCTAAGTTCAAAGTAGACTCTCAAAAGGTTATGTTCTTAAGTAATGAGATAGTCAAGAGCTATGACCAATTCATTAGAGATTTTAATGAATTGAGAAGAAAAGAAGAAGTTGAAATTGATGATGAAGGTAATAAAGAGTGGGTATCAGTTTATGATGATAATGATAAAAAGCAGATGATGGATGAGATAAATCTGAAGCAAAGAAAATTTGTAGATTCAGTTTATAGATTTCATACAGTAGAAGAAGTATGTGTAGCACTTAATTACTTTTTATCATTAGCAGAAAGAAAAAGCTCAAGCAAATACTCAAGATTTATAATTGACTATCACTGGAATGCTTTAAATCATATGTTAAAAGCTAATGATACAATAGAAGTTCTAGTTGAGGATGAAAATGGAGTTGTTAACCTATTTAAACCTCATAAAGTAGTTAAAAGAAAAGTAGATGCAGAAATATTTTTCAATAATGAAATATCAGAGCAAGAGCTACAAAGACTAAATAGAGAAATCAAAGAAAAGGATACTCAAATTAGATTTAGATTTTATGAAGGGGTCAACTATATTCCTGATGTAGTTACAATTAAGCAAACTGCTACTGGAGTATTTGCAATGGATAATGATTTTGCTTTAGGAACTCTATTTGAAGAATATATAAGACCTGAATATCTAGGAAGAACAATAGTTGTTGGTGATAAGATAATAGGGAAAAGAAGTGGAACTATAAAAATTAAAGGAATAGAAGTTTAAAAAATATTTAAGCTGGTGCTAAAAAAGTACCAGCTTTTTTTACGTTTTGAATCATTAAAAACGGATAATATCTCAACAAGGTAATTAACCAATATTTTTTTAATAATAAAGTACACACAAAGGAGAAGAGTATGAAGCTAGAAAGAATTGATTTAAGAGTATCAAAAGAAGAAAAAGATTTTTATAAGAGAGAAGCAGATAAAAGAGGGATAAAACTTTCAGAGCTAATTAGACAAGCTTTAGAGAATGAAATCAATAAAGAAAACAATAAGTAGAAATAAAAACAAAGGAGAAATTATATTATGTTAAAGAATGGACAAGTGTTTAAAAATTACAAAGGATTATGTGAGTTTATTGGGTGGAAAGTTGCTACTGGAAACACTAAGATAGCTCAATTTAAAGAACTAGATACAATATGCAAATGGCATAAAGAAGGTAATAAGATTATTATTGATGAAGTTTATGAAAATCAATTAATAAAGAAAGATGGCAGAAGTGATAATAATGTTTATTCTAGCTTAGTTGAAGCATTAATAATACATTCAATTAACAATTCAGAAGACCATACTTTATATTTTTCATTAGGAAATATAAGTGAAACAGTTGGAATGGTTAATGAAAACTTTAAAGAGCTTAAAGTTAGTAGTGTAGAAATGTCAGTAGATTATTTATTAGCAAGAAGTTTCAAAAGAAGTACAAAAGCTGAAGCAAAAAGAATAATAGACCGTTGTTTAAAATCAATGAAAAGTAAAAGAATCATTGATTATGATTTTGGTAAAATAATAGTTGGTGAAGATAATACTTTAAGAAAACCTACAATAGAAGAGAAAAAAATAATATTAGATATTGAAGAAAGTGTTATGACTTCATTAGGTTGTTCAAATTTTCTTCAAATAGAAAATAGAAATTTAATTCCAGTATTTAATTCAAAGGTAGCAGAATTAATAAAAGATAAAGGAATAGAAAATTTTAAGAGTTCATTTAGTGGGTATGAAATAGTCAGTAGTGATAGGTTAATTAAGAAAGCTATAGATGAATTTGAGAAAAGTGAAAAGATGAAAAGTTTAAATGATTTATTTTTTAATAAAATGAAATTAACTTTTTTATCAAAGCATAATTCAGCAGTAAAGAAAATTGAAGATAATTTAGAGTTTGGAGAAGGAATATATTTAGGGGAAGCCGAACCTAATTTTTTATCTAATATAGATATGTTAATGGAAAGATATATAAAGATTGTCTTGTAAAAAGTTGTACATTTAGGTACTCATATATTATATAAATTGTTAATATTATATGAGTAGTCATATGTACAACTTTTTAGAATCACTATTACTAACCAGCGAAACTTTGGAGCTTTAAACTTGAACGAGCATAGCGAGAGAAAGTTTATAAGTGAAAAGTGAGCTGAGAGGTTGAAAACGCAGTTTTCAAGCTCCAATAATGAAAGATAGAGTTTAAAATAAAGTGGGTAGATATCTATAAATGGATATCTACCCACTATTTTTTTGTCCTTTTTACCATTCAAACAGAAGCAATAGGAAGATGTCGCGCTTCGCACTTTGGCTACAAGGGAGAACACCTTCAATTAATAGCTTCAATAGTCAAATATTTGAAGTAGTGCCGAGCCGAGCTCGGCAACCGTTGTGAGAGGTGAATATCTCTAATTTTAAAGCTTTTAATTTCATGATTAAATTTAGAGGGATTAAGATTAATCCCTCAATCTTTCTTTATATTTGTTTTCAGTCTTGTATTATAACAATTCTTGACAGAAATTCTTTATTTGCCATAAAAATAACTCCAATTATAAGGCTGAAAAGAGATATAAAATATCTATCTTGTGATGGTGCAAGGTTAATCATTGGAACGGAAACACCGAGCTGGTAGAGATACTGGCTCTTTTTCATTTTACAAAAGATAAAGGAAAGGTGACAGAAACAATGATGGATAAAAAGATAATAGAAGAGTTCTTTAATGAAATTTTTTATATACATATAGTTGGTGCTGATGATGTTTATGCAGATATAAACTGTACAATCAGAACTAACAATAAGAAAGTTAAGGGATTAGCTAAGTTAATCGGTAGAAAATTAGTAGGAAATGATTCTATAGTCCAATTTGAAGATGTGGTTCAGGTTGTGGCCTCTATCATTTTAGAAATGATGATTTACTTAAAAGAAAAGAATTTCATGACAGAAGAAGAGTTTATAAGATTATTTTTACATTGTAGTGAAAAGTGTGAAACAAAAACAGATATCGAAAGTGCAAGATTATACAAACTATTAGAAAAGAAATGTAAACAGTGGAAGTATAAAACTGATAAGGTAGAAGATAGAGCTATTTGTGCTAATGTAAATGGAATAAATATTGATATTAAAAACTTCAATGAATTTAATACGATAGAATTTAAAGGTAGAGAAGCTACAATTCTAGATGTAATTGAAGCAGTAGCATTTGATGAAAATGAGTTATTTATTGAAGAAAATTCTAAATTACAAATAGAAAAATGGATAGAAGATAACAAGGTTTCATTAACTGATAATGAAAAGAAGTATCTTAATAATCCATTGGATATATCTTGTGCTACTAGTAGACCAAGGTATCGAAAAAGAATTGAAGATAAATTAAGAAAGAAGGCTATTGAACAATTTGGTACGAGAAATAGTAAAATTATTGAATTGCTATTAGAGAAGCAATCTATCGAACAAATCTTAGATTCTGATGATGTTCAAGGAGCTATAGTAAATTCTATAGATTACATATCTAGTTTCAGTTCTTATTATGATTTACCTCAAGAAGTTAGAGGTGATATAGTTAAGGCTTTTAATTTTCCTACTCATAAGGCTCAGAATAAAAGTTTAATTTTAGTATGTGAGATATTACATGATAGATTAGAAAAGCTAACAGAAACTCTTGGTGATTATAAAATTGATACTCCTGAAAAGGAAGAAGTTATCAAGAAGAAAGCCACAAAATTTATTATGAAGGATATACCAAACATAAACTTAGATGAAAATGAAGAGTTTCCAAAGAGTGTGAATGGGTGTAAACCAGCAAATTATCAAAAATTTTGTAATTTACATAAGAAAGTATTTACCGAAGGATTAAAGCTTGATGTAAAATATTACAATTGGCTTTATTTTGCTAACTATTTAAAGAAAAGTGAAGTAGCTGACACTAGATACTATGTCTACTTAACTAAAGATGGAGAAGTATATTTTATACCTGATGAATTTAATAGAATACTACAAGATGCTAAACCTCAATTTGTGACTTGTTCGCAAAAGTATAAAGGTAACGTTAAATTTGAAGGAAAGAATTACTCAGGGGGTCTAACTGAAGATTATGATAAAGCATATCAAGATTTGATTAGAATTAAAAATGATTTACTTCAGGAAGTTATTATACCTAGATATGGGCATTTAGTTTCTAATGAATGTTTGTTATTTTTGAAATCTTTTAAATTTGAATTAAGATAGCATTAGCTATTTTTAATATATACTATAGTGCAACTAGTAAACGAAAGGAGAAATCCTCAGTTGCACCTAGTCTATTTTTTCTTTTGTTTAAAGTGTTAATTTCAGAACTCCTTTAAAATTAAATATTGTTTAGTTTGCTAATTGCAAAGTATCAGTTAGAGCATCTGATTTATCAAAAGCTCAATTTTAATTTTGTAAGGAGAATTATTTATGGAGAACAATAAAGAAATATTAGAAAGAGCAAAAAGACTTAGAAATATCAGAGGTTGTATTATAGCAGAAGTAGAAAAGGGTAGAAGAGTTGAAATTAATCCTGAGGTTATAACAGATTTCATTGATTACTTAAATAAGAATACACCTAAGAACTTAGGGGTAGCAGATATATCTAAATTTCTACTTAGTAATCAACTTTTAAATTTATTAGCTATAGATGGATATGAGGTAAAGTTAAAGTAATGGCTTATGAAACTAAAACTAATTACTGTTGTAAAAACCTAGAGAACTATAACAATAGAAGAAAAAGAAAAGTTGTTCAAATTTTAGATGGACAAGTGGTTAAGGTTTTCGAATCCTTGGCAAGTGTTGCTGATGATGGATTTGATTATTCTAATGTCGCTAAGTGTTGCAGAGAATTAAGAGCTACTGCTGGTGGATATCAGTGGAAATATATAGATTAAAGAGAGAATGTCGAGAGGATATGCTCTTTTTTTATATTCAAATACTACTATTTTAAGCTAAGATATGCTTTATCCTCAGCAATCTTAGATTAAATTTGATAGGGTTAGGCTTCCAGTTAATGCTGGAATCTTAGCTTAAGATAGTAGAACGAGAAAATACTATCAAATTTAATTATTTTAAATGGAGGACAATATGAACAATTTAATCAATGTAACAAATTATAATGTAGCAACTATTGATAGTAGAGAAGTTGCAGAAATGTTAGGCAAGGAACATTCCACTTTATTAAAAGACATTCAAGGGAGTGGAAAAAACTTAGGTTTAATACCAATTTTACTAAAGGGGAATTTCCACGTCAGTGATTACTTCATGGAAAGTAGTTACAAAGATGCAAGTGGAAAAACAAATAAATGTTACTTAGTTACTAAAATGGGTTGTGAAATGTTAGGTAATAAGCAACAAGGTGAAAAAGGTATATTATTTACTGCAAAATATGTAGAGAGATTCAATAAGATGGAACAAGCTCTAAGAAATCAAGTGCCACAATTATCAGAAAAGCAACAATGTATATTAGCTATATATGATGGGGGACAAGGTGCAATACAAGGAGCAAAGAGATTATCTGAAATAGAAATAGCTGAAGCAGTAGCACCATTAGAAGCTAAGTTAGAGGAACAAGCACCAAGAGTAGCATTTGCTAATAGGGTTAGTGCTTCAGAAGAATCAATAACTTTAGAAGAGTTTGCTAAAGTGATAAGTGATAACAAGTTTAAGATAAGTAAGATTAGATTAATGGAGTTATTGCTTAAGAGAGGTTACTTAAATAAAAGTAAAGGTAAATCAGAAAAATTACCATCTCAATATGCTATTGATAGAGATATGCTAGAACTTATAGAAATACCATATCAAGATGCTTATGGAAGAAATAGACTAAGCAAAAAGACAATGGTTACTTCAAAAGGTCAAGAGCATATATTTAAAAAGATTGATAGATGGATAAAAGAAGAAGAGTTAGAGCTTGAGGAAAGAAGAAAAGTTATAGAACTAGCTCAGCAAGATATGCACAATGAAATTTTAATTGTTAGAGGTATTTAAAGTATCAGTATTTATATATTGATGCTTTTTTTATATTACTGGTAATCACATAGAATGGATTATCACTTAAAGGATAAAAGTTATTTCCTTATCTATTATTCAAAGTTTTATAAGGCTAGATTCATTCTAGTCTTATATTGCTAAGTAGAAAAAGGAGAGAAAAGAAAACATGAAACAATATTTTAAAAATAATCCATTAACAGAAAAAGAAGTATTAATGATTAAGAGTATAGTAGCAATGCTTGTTTTAAATATGTACGTTTAATTTAAGATAGCTATTTAAATTGATGATGGGTATAGAAAACAAGGAGTAGTGATTTTTTATGCTTAGAGTTTGTAAGATATGCAACAAGATTCATCATCATGATTACAAATGTAGGAAGAAAGTTGCAAATACAAATACCACAGAATTACAGAGAAAAGAGAATAAGTTCTACACAAGTTATGAATGGATTAAACTTTCTAATCAGAAAAAGAAAGATGTTCTTTATCAATGTGAGGTGTGTAAATTATTTAGAGTAGTACCTAACTATTCAAATGAGGTGCATCACTTAACAGAGGTAAGAGAGGAGTGGAGCAAGAGGTTAGAGTGGGATAATCTATTGGCAGTGTGTAGTAGTTGTCATCATTCTTTGATTCATAAAAATAAATTAAAATCATTTGAAGAAATTAAAAAATTTATTGAAGAAAATAAAGAAAATTTAATTTGATATAGGGATATATCCCCCCTTAGGTTTGGTTGCAGTAGAAATAGTAGTAAAGCTAAAGGTAATGCCCCCAATAACTTAGACATTTTCAATTTATGAGATTTTTTATAGAACGTGCGATTATCAGGACAAGTTACCAATAATCGGTCAACGTTCTTTTTTATTGCTTAAGAATAGGAAAGGATGTTGATAACAAATGACAAATGAAATTTGGAGAGATGTAGTTGGATTTGAGGGCTTGTATAGAATTAGTAGTTTGGGAAGAGTTATGAATAAAAGAGATAAAATCTTAAAAACTTTTGCTCAAGGTGAGTATGATGGTGTTCATCTAATGAAAAGTGGAAAAAGATATAATAAAAAAATACATAGATTAGTAGCTGAAGCTTTTCTAGACAATCCTGAAGGCAAAAGAGAAGTAGACCATATTAATACTATTAAAAATGATAATAGAGTTGAGAATCTTAGATGGGTTACACCTAAGGAAAATATGAATAATTCATTAACTAGAAAGAATTTAAGTGTTGGAATAGGTAAAAAAGTTATTTGTTTAAATAATAATAAGATTTTTAAATCTATGACAGAAGCTAGTAAATATTACAACACTTCTATCACAAGTATCTCTCAATGTTGTAACAATAAAGCAAAATATGCTGGAGAGTTACATGGAGAAAGATTAAGATGGAGTTTTGCAAGTTAAAAACTAAAGATTGGAGGTAAAGTATGGCTAAAAAATCAAAACCAGTATCAGTTGCAACTCTTGGATTATCAAATGAAGAAATTGAAGCTAGACGAGAAGCTGAGAACAAGTTAAAAGGTTCTGATAACTTAGTATATCAAGCTCCAAGTGATTTAGTTCAAGCTGAGAAGGAAGTTTATTTATTTTTAGTAAATGAGCTTAGAGATACTGGAATATTAAATAATCTCGATATTGAAATGTTAAAGCTATGTGCTAATGCAGTAGTAAACATTAGGGAAGCGAGAAAGAATATCAGGAAGTATGGACAAGTTATTACTAGAGCTAATGGTGATTTGGTTAAGAACCCTTGTATCACAATTCTGAAAGACTTTGAAGGTATATTTGCTAGATGTTGTAGGGAACTAGCACTTAGTCCAAGTAGTAGAGCTAACTTAGCTAGATTAACTGCAGAATCACAAGCTAATAATGAAGATGAGCTACTTAAAATATTAAGTGAGTAGGTGATATTAATGACTTTAGAAGAATTTAAATTATCACCAGCTTATCTTTATGCCTTGTGGGTTTGTGAACCTGAAAATAGATGTGTTAATAAGTACATTAGGATTCTATGTGCTAATTTCATCTATGAAATAAATAATCAAGATAAGATTGAATATATCTTCGATTTGAAAATGGCTGCGAAAATAATGAAGCTAATGATGTTGATTAGGTTCGCTACGGGAGCAGTTGCTGGAAAGACTTTATATGAAAGTTGTGTAGGCTACCAATATTTCTTGGTGCTTAATATATTCTGCTGGAAAGAGAAATCTAATTTCAATAAGAGAAGATATGAAGTTTGCTTATTATGGATAGCTAGAAAGAACAGTAAATCAGTAAATTCAGGTTTGTTTATGATATTGCTGATGTTGTTAGAACCACAATATTCAGAGTTTTATCTATGTGCAAATACTAGAGAACAAGCAAAGATTGTATTTAATGAAACATCTAAGCTTATTAATAGTTCACCAGCTATAAAGAAGCATTTTAATATTAAAAGAGATGTGATTGAGTGTAAGCTTAACAATAATACTCTTAAGGCTTTATCCAGTGATTATAATACAACAGATGGTTTAAGAGTTTCAGGAGCTTGTATTGATGAATGTGGAGCTTCTAAGGATGGTATGCTAATAGAATCTATGGCTTCAGGAATGTTAAGTGTAGAAAATAGATTATTAATCTTAATTTCAACTTCTTATCCCAATACTACGAATCCATTTCTAGAGTGGACTTCATATGCTCAGAGGGTATTGGATGGGGTTACAGAAGATAAGAAACTATTTGCTATGTTATATAGTCTAGATGAACAAGACTTAAAATCTGCAGAAGAGAATTGTCTAACAGTTGAGCAAATAATGAAAGCTAATCCATTACAAGCTACATTAGATTCAGGAAGAGAATATCTTGAATCAGAATATAAGAAAGCACTAGATATTGGTGGAGCTAAGTTAACTTCATTTAAAACCAAGCATTTAAATATTTGGTTAAGTGGTTCAATAGGTGAAGAATATATAAATCTTCAAGACCTACAGAAGTGCAAGATAGAAAAAGATAGTTTTAACTTCTATGGAAAGAAAGTATTTTGTGGGTTTGATATGGCTCGTACTGGAGATAATACAAGCTTTAGTATCATCTGCTATGAAGATGGAGAAGTATATTCAAAGAATTTTGCTTTTTATCCAGCAGATAAGACCGAGCAAAAGACTAGAGAAGAAAAAGTAAATTACTATGAAATGGATGCTAAAGAGTATTCAGTTCCAGTTGGAGATATCTTTGTTGATATCAAAGAGATATTTGAATTTATCTTAAAGATAAAAGAAGAGTATCAATTAGATATTGAGCTTTTTGGATATGACCAAAGAGATATGACAGGATTAGCTCAGATGTTAGACAATGCTGGAATACCTACAGTAGCAATCCCTCAGCATAGTAAATATCTTGGACAACCTATTAAAATGCTAGAGCAGTATATTCTACAAGGTAGATTCTTCTATGAAGAGAATGACCTTCTAGAAATCAACTTTAGCAATTGTAAATGTACTTATGATACTAATAATATTAAGTATATTAATAAAAAGAAATCAAAATCTACAAAGATAGATATGGTATTTTCTTTATTGAATGCACTGTATCTATTAAATAATAAGTTGATAAATGAACTTGAAGATGAATTTTGTTTTCAAGTCTTTTAGCATATAAAAATTTAAGAAAGGAGGAAGTATTTTTTATTATGGGAATTTTCAATTTTAGTTTTAATAAAAGAGAAGCTTCAAATAGTGACTTGGTAATTGATAAAACTGAGAAAGAGTTAAGAGATGTGCTTCTTGGTAATAGTGTAAAACCTGAGATAGTAGTTACTAGAGATAATGTGATGCAAATACCTACATTAGCTTCAGGAGTTAATATGATTTCAAGGTTGATAGCTAGTTTACCAATTAAAATGTATGAAATAGTTGATGGAGAAGTAAATGAAATTACTGATGATAATAGATTAAAACTATTAAATCTTCAAGCAGAGAAAACTATGTCAGCTTATCATATGAAGGAATCGCTTATAAAAGATTACTTATTAGATGGTAATGGATTTGTCTATATAAAAAAGAAACCAAATAGAAATGTAATTGAATCTTTACATTATGTAGATAGAAGTCAAATAGGTTTTCTTTCAAATCTTAATCCTATAGAAAAGGATATAAAGATAACAGTTGGAACTTGTGGAAGTTATGAAGTTTATGACTTTATAAATCTTTGTCAAAATTCTAAAGATGGAATACAAGGAAAAGGTTTAATAGCCAATAACTCAGAGTTATTATCTACAATGCTAACTAGTATGAAAAGAGAAAAGAGTATTAGTTACTCAGGTGGAGTAAATCGTGGAGTTCTTAAATCTCCAAAGCCACTATCAGAGGAAGCTATGAGAGCATTAAAGAGTGCTTGGGAAGAACTTTATTCCGATAACAATAATGCTATGATTTTAGCAAATGGTATGGATTTTGTTACTGTATCTCAAAGTTCTAAAGATATGGAACTTTATAATAATAAGAGAGCGAACAGTGAGCTTATTACAGAGATATTAAATATACCAAAATCTATAATGGATGGCACTGCTTCAGATGAAGTATTTAATAACTTTGTTAAGACAACTATTAATCCTATTTTATCCCAATTAGAGATTGCTTTAAACAATAGTTTATTGTTTGAATCTGAAAAGGGAAAGATTTTCTTTGATATAGATACAGATGAACTATTGAAATCCGACCTTGAGAAAAGAATGAAGAGTTATGAAATTGCATTAAGTAATGGAATTCTTTCTATTGATGAAGTTAGAAAGAAAGAAAACTTAAAGCGAATACCTAATATTGGTGGATTAGTGAAATTATCATTAGCTGATACTCTTTATAATCCTGATACTAATACAGTATTCAATATCAATAGTTCTACCGAGACAAATTTAGATGAAACTGAAGAAACTCCTATTAAAGATACTCCTACTGAAGAAGGAGGACAAGCTATTGAAAATTGAGATTAGAGAAAATGGCTTAAATCTAGAAGGTTACATTAATGTAAGTGAAAGACCTTCAAAACCTTTAAGGGATTCAGAAGGGCAATTTATAGAAGTTGTTCGTGAAGGTGTTATGGGGAGAGCTATTCAAAGAAGAAACATAAAACTTCTATTTAATCATGATTGGAATAGAGAACTAGGAGATACAAACTCTAATTTACAACTACAAGAAGATTCAATTGGATTAAGATTTAGAGCTTTTATAACTGATTCTGAGGTTATAGAAAAGGCTAAAAGAGGATTACTTAAAGGGTGTAGTTTTGGATTTAGAGCTTTAAAACAAACAAAAGAAAATGTCAACGGTGTATGTAAAAGATACCTAGAAGATATTGAGCTATTTGAAGTTTCTATTTTAGATAGAGAAGCAGCTTATAGTGGATGTTTAGCTGAAATTAGAAGCTTAGAAGATGAAGATTTAGAGGTAAGAGAAATACCTTTAGAGATTCAAGAAACTACTGAAGAAGAAATAGTTGAAGAAAATGTAGAAGATACAGAAGTAACAACTGAAGATGAAGTAGAAGAAGAAATTGTTGAGCAAAACTTAGGTTTAATTGAAAACTATAGTTTATGGTTATGGTTACAAAAGAATAAGAAATAGAAAGCACTTAGTTAATAAAGAACTAGGTGCTTTTTTGATGCAAAAAATTAAAAAAAACATAGGAGGAAAGCTTGTTTTATGAAGCACTTAATTGAAAAAAGAAATTCAGCTTTAGCAAGAATTGAAGAAATTTTAGCTCTAGTTGAAGAAGAAAAAAGACCTTTAACTGATGAAGAAAAAGCAGAACTAGAAGCTTTAAAAGCAGAAGTTGAAGAGATAAATTCACAAGAAAAAATGGTTGAAGAAGCTAGAGCTTTAGAACCAGTAAAAGAAACTCAAGAAGAAATAAATAAAAGTGAGGTAACAGAAGTTATGGAAAAGAGAGAATTACAATTACAAGAAGAAAGAGCATTTGAAAATGCAATAAGAAATGGAGAAATCAGAAACCTACAAGCTGGAGATAATGGCTCATTAATTCCTGAAACTGTATCAGAAAGAATAGTAGCAAAAGTTAAAGAAATATCTCCATTATTAGCTGAATGTCAAATGGTAAATGTTAAAGGTAACTACAGAGTTATCAAAGAAACATCAGCTACAGAAGCTAACTATGTAGAAGAAGGTTCAGCATTTACTGGAGCAGATACAACTTTCGAAGCAGTAGTATTAAAGAGCTATGTAATAGGAGCTTTAGTTAAAGTATCAAACTCTTTAATCAACAACACTGAATTAGACATAATTGGTTATGTTGTAGATAGACTTGCAAGAGCTATAGCTGAGAAGTTAGAAAAAGAAATCTTAGTTGGAACAGTTGGTAAAATAGCTGGTATCAGCACTACTAATAACATTGTAAATTGTGCTGGTGATGATATTGCTATAGATGACCTTATAGACTTACAAAATGCAGTATATGCTAGACCTGAAGAAACTATGTTTATAGTATCAAGAGAAACATTTGGTAAAATCAGAAAGATGAAGGATGCAGTTGGACAACCATATCTATGTGCAGATGCTTCAAGAGGGTTTGCTAATACTTTATTTGGTGCAAGAGTAGTAGTATCAGATATGTTAACTGGTGAAGCTCTAGGTTACTTAGTAGACCCAAAAGCAGTTGTAGTTAAATTTGCTAAAGAAGTAGAAGTAAAAGTATTAAATGAAAAGTTTGCAGATGTATATGCTACTGGGGTAATTGGTTATGTTGAAGCTGATGCTACTATAGAAAATGACCAAAAGTGTGCAGTATTAAAAGCTAAAGCTTCTATGAGAAGAAAATAGTATTGAAATATGAGAAGGAAGTTTAGGTACTTCCTTCTTTAGGTTAAAAAGGAGGTAGTTTAGGTTATGAATGATACTAAGGCTACTATTGAAAAGTTTGAGATTGACTTAAACGAACTCAAAGAATTTTTAAATATCTATGATAATTCTGATGATACTTTACTAAACTCATTAGTGTTTGCTGGAAAGCAGTATATAAAAGATTATACTGGATTAACTGAAGAAGAAATGGTTGAAAAGAAAGAAAGCTTAAAAATTGCTTTATTCTTAATAGTAAGTGATTTATATGATAATAGAGGACAACAATCACTACAAAATAAACGAAACACTATGCTTACAAGTATATTAGATATGTATTGTAAGAACTATCTTCATTAGGAGGTACTTGATATGTTTTCAATGAGTGCTGGAGAGTTCAGGCATAAGATAACAATATTAAGACCTACTATTGGTAAAGATGAAGACAATATACCAGCAGAGAAGTTGGAAGAGTTATTTATAACTAAAGCTAAGGTTACAAATGTAAGAGGTAGTGAGCTTAGAGTTGGTGATGGCAATGTCTATAAACAAGAAAAGAGAGTTCATTTTAGAGTAGTAAGAAATAAGCCTATAAAGCAAAATGATGTTGTATTGTTCAATGGTCAAAAGTTTAATATTACTTATGTAAACAATATTGAAGAAATGAATAGATACTATGAAATCAAAATGGAGCTTGTTGAATAATGAGTTTAGAGTTTGATGGATGGGAAGATATTCAAAAGACAATAGATTCATTAGGTGATGTAGGAAAGAAAATTAATACTACTGCATTTAAGAACTCACTTAAAGAAGGATTGAAGATAGTACAAGATAAAGCACCTAAGGCAAAAGATGGTTCTACAAATGGAGCTGAAAAGCTTAGAGTTGGTAAAATTAAGAGATATAAATCAGGTTCTATATGGGGTGGAATTGGTATTGATAAGACCAATTGGGAAGCGACAAAACACTTATATTTTCATCATTATGGATATGAACATTATAAGAATGGCAAAAGAATCACTCCACATACTGGCTGGATGGATGAAGCAACCAAAGCAAGTGAAGAAGTTGTATTAGGTAGTTTAGAAAAGAATGTCTTAGAAGAATTAGATAAGATATTGAAATAAGGTGATACTTATGGAAGAAAAATTAATAAGAGCTTTAGAAGTTACTGGATTGCCAGTGTATGCACTAGAGCGACCTGAAACAATAAAGAATTGTATAGTTTATAAGTATTCAGAAGCAAATGAGTCATACTCAGATGATGAAGCAGATGTAGAAAAATATACAATCTATGTAAATCTATATTGTGAATCAGGGTTAAATAAATATAAAAATTTAATAAAACAATCAATGAAAAGTGAAGGTTTTGGATTAGAGTACATAGCTCCAGCTCATAAGAGTAAAGAGTTAGCTACTATTCAACAAGCCTTCACTTTTTATTATGTACAAAAAAATATATAAAGCGAGGTAAAAAATTATGGCTAATAGAGTAGTTGGATTAAAAAATATCCATATTGCAAAACTAGGTTCTAATGGTCAATATGAAGCACCAATAAAACTAGTTGGAGCTAAGTCAGTTAAGACTACAAACGAAAGTTCAGAAGTAGCTTTTTATAGCGATGATGTTTTAGATGTATATCAAAATGCTTTAAGTGCAATGTCAATAGAAGTTGAAATGGCTTACTTAACACCTGAGATAGAATCACTTTTAACTGGTAAAGAAATAACTTCAAATGGAGCAATGGTAACTGGAACTTCAGATACACAAGCTACAGTTTCATTTTTATATGAGATGTCTACACTAGAGAAACCAATAAGAAGATGTTTATATGAGGTAATTTTAACTAAATCAGAAAGTGAAGCAACTACTAAAACAGATTCAGTAGAAGAAAAGACAATTAAATTAGTAGGTAAGGCAAAGCCAAGAGCAATTGATGGAAAGTTTGATATAGTAATGGATGCTAATCATATTCCTGATGGAACTGATACACAATTCAAAGAAGCATTTGACAAATTCTTCACTGGTGTATTACTACCTAATGGAACTTTTTCACCAGCTCCAGTGGTATTAAAAAGTAAATAAATAAACATTAAAAGAATCACTCTTATTGGGTGGTTCTTTATTTTAAATTTGAATAGTTAGATTAAAGGAGATAAAAATATGGCAAGTTTTAACTTAAATAAGGTTGTTTTAGAATTAGAAATAGGTGAGGAAGATTATATAGCAACAGTAGATATAAAGACAGTTGCTCACTATAAAAAAGAAAATAAATCTTCATTCTTACAAGATATTCAAAAAGTAGGAGAAATGGATGAAGAAGTTATTATAAAGCTATTAGGTTCTATTGTTAGAAAGAGTGAAAAGAGTAATCCAGTAGGAGCTAAATTCTTTGAGCAATATAATCCACTAGCAGTAATTGAAATGTTTACTCCAGTATTAGTTGAGGTGCTAGGATTAAATATGCCTGAAGCAACAAATGAAACTGAAAAAAAGTAGATAATTCTAGCAAAGATGATATTGATTTAGATTATTTATATTATATTGCAACAACAATGTTGGGATGGACAGAAGAGCAATTTTATAGTTCTAGTCTAAAACATATTATGAAGCAGATTAATATTCATATGAAAGTTAATAATACTGATGCTAGAGATAGAGTTGAAAATAAAGAAACAAACAGTAATAAAAGGGCAGAAAATAGCCAAGTGTTTACTGTTTTAGATTAAATATAAAGAGAGGGAAAAAGGTTTCTTGATTGAAGCTTTTTTCCCTTATTTTTTTATTTTAAGAAAGGAGATAGAGATATTATGGCAGAACGTACTTTGCAAGTCAGAATTGGAGTTAATGCTGGTTCGGCAGAAAGTCAATTAAAGGCTCTAAATGTTAATATCAAAAATACAAAAAGTGAGTTTGATAAAGCTGGAGCTGGTATAAAGGACTTTGAAAAGACTACTGATGGAGCAAAAGCTAAGATTAGTGCTTTAGGTGACCAATTAAAGGCTCAAGCTCAAAAAGTAGAAATACTTAAGAAGCAAATAAAAGAAGCAGAAGAAGTATTAAAAACAAGTAACCAAGCTTATGAAAATCAAAAGCAAAAAGTAGCTGATTTAAACTCAAAATTAGAACAAGCTAAAAAGACTTATGGTGAAAATTCTAAGGAAGTAAAGGCTTTATCAAAAGAGCTTAAAGAAGCTGAAAAAAGTTTACAATCCAAAGAAAAAGCAGTTATATCAGCAGATAATAAATTAGTTAACTTGGGTACTCAACTTAACAATACTGAATCTGATATGAGAAAGCTTAAATCAGAAATTGAAGATACAGAACAATCATTAAAAACTATGAGCTTTGATAAAGTTGGAGAGAAACTTTCAAATGTAGGAAGTCAACTTACTTCAGTAGGAGATAAACTTAAAGGTTTTGGTACTAAGTTAATGATTGGAGTAACTGCACCATTATTAGGTGTAGCAAGTGCTGGTGTAGAATCTTTTTCTAATATAGGAGAAAGTTTAAATGTACTTGAATCAATCTATGGTGAAGCTACAAAGAAATTAGTAGGTTATAATGAAGAACTAGTTAATTCTCATGGTTTAAGTGAGGAAGCTTATTATAAATCAATGAGTTCATTTGGAGCAATGCTTCAAGGAAATACTAAAATTTCAAAAGAAGAATTATCAAAACTAACCGATACATTAGTTAAAAGAAGTTCGGATTTAACTTCATTCTTCAATGCCAATCAAGACAAGGTTCAAGAAGATATTCAAAGTATTTTAAAAGGAAACTATGCAGTTGCAGATAACTATGGTGTTCTGATGAATGTTGGAATATTAGAAGATTATGCTAGTAGCATAGGTAAGGTTTGGAAGGAACTTGACCAAGAAGAGAAGTCTTTAATGGGGGTTCAATATTTCTTAGAGAAAACTAATATTGCTTCAGGAGATTTTGAAAAAACTAATGATGGATGGGCAAATAGTATAAGAAGATTACAAGCAACACTTAAAAACTTATCTAAAATATTTGGTGAAGTATTACTACCTATTTTAGAACCATTACTATCTAAATTTACTGACTTTGTAACTAAGTTAGGAAAGATGGATGAAAAGACAAAGAAAACAGTTGTTATGTTTTCAGTAATTGCTATGATAATACCACCTATCATTGTGGTACTAGGAATATTAATTTCTTCAATAGGTTCTATTGTGGGAGCTTTTGGAGCATTATCAACTGCTATTGCAACTGCTGGAGGATTAGGAGCTTTCTTTACTGCTTCAATATTGCCAGTTATAGGAGTTATCTTAGGAGTTATAGGAGCAATAGTATTATTAGTAGAAGCAGTAAAGTCTAATTTTGAAGGGATTAAAGAAGCATTAGGAAATTTAAAAACTTCTTTTGATGAAAATTTAGCACCTATGAAAGATGCCTTTATGGGTGTATGGCAAAGTATGCAAGAAGCTTATACTAATATTATTCAACCACTATTTATGGCTCTAGGTGAGTTCATACAAGTTGTTATACAGTTCATAGCTGATATAATGCCTGGAATTTCAACTGCATTTCAAATTGTATGTGATGTATTAAAAACTATTTGGGAGTCAGTAGGAGCACCAGTTTTCGAATTTATTGTTGAAGTTGTGGGAATGGTTGTTGAGTGGTTTAAGCAATATGCACCACAAATTGCAGAAGTATTCAATTCAGTAATGGATTCAATGAAAAGATTTTGGGATAATGTTGGTAAACCATTATGGGATATTATTAAAGTGATTATTGAAGGTGTAATTAATGCTCTAAGACCTATAATATCTTCACTATTAAAAACTTGTGGTACTGTTTTTGAAGGTATTAAAAGTGTGTGGGATAATGTCTTAAAACCAGTATGGGATGCAATTGTAGAAGTTGTTGGATGGGTACTGGAGAAAGTAAAACCACATATGGATACTTTTAAGAGTTGTATTGAGGGAGCTATGAATTTTGTGCTTAAACCTATTCAATGGGTAATTGATAAGTTTGAAACTTTATTTGGATGGATTGGTAAAGTAGGAGGTAAGGTTGGTGGATTCTTAAGTAAGTTTAATCCATTTAAAAGTAAGAGTTTAGACCTAGGAGTTAGCATAGATACTTCAGGGGTTCAAGAATTTAATAATATGGCTTTAAGTGGTCAATATTATAATTCTAGAACTCCAAGAGCTGGTGAAGTTAATGATTTTATTAGTAGAAAAAGTAATAAAGTAGAAGATGATTCAACAAAAGAATTATTAGCTTCTATGAATACTCAAAATAGAATTTTAACCAAGATGTTGGAAGCTTTAGTAGCAGAGAGAACTACAGTTGTAGATAATACTATTAATTTAGATGGTAGAGCCATAGCAAAGGGAACTGCAAGATTTATGGAAAAAGAAATTAGTAATCTAAACAAGAGAACTAATAGGTTAAGTGGATTAGCTTATTAATCATTGAGGGATATATGACTAAAATGTTATATATCCCTTATTTTTTACCATATTATGTTATAATTGGATTAGTAATTTTTTAGGGGTGATACAATGAAAGAGAAGTGGTTATACGATATGACTGATGCAGAAAATGCAATGAAGTCATTAAGTAAATTCTTAAACATAGGAAAAAGAGAATTATTCAGATTTATGTTTACAAGAGCTAATGAAGATATTATAGATTATGATAAATTTTATGAAGAACTTATTGAGGAATTTGATATAGATATAGACAAGCTATCTATTGATAATATTGAGATTAAATCTATTCATGTAACTACTGGAAGTGACAATGGATATTCGATAAAAGAAAAAGGATTATTGAATCTTCAAGAAGCATTGACACAAGATACACCATTAAGAAATTTTTTACTTAAAAGAGATATAAGAATTGATGTTGAAAATAAATTGCTCTACTTTAGAGATAAGAAATTACTTATAGTAGATGATACAAGTGGTCACAAAGATAATAAAAATTATGTTTATAATAAGTTGTATAAGGATTGTGAAGTTAATGGATTTGCTTGTGATGAAGCACCATTAGAATATGGAGGGGATGTAGCTAATAGACCTGAGTTTTTTTATAATCTTGGTATAATGTTAAGATATAGAACTCTTGAAGAAGAGTGGAAGATGGAGAATAGACAATGTTATATAGTTGAATATAAATATCCACATGAAAAGTTAGCATGGTTCACACTAATTTTAAATAATGAAGATGAAGATGAAATAGAAGAAGATAGGGAATGTTATGTTAAAGCATGGCTCATAAGACAATCTATGACAGTATTAGTATATGATATCAAGAGATGGGGAAAGCCTGAGATAATATCTTATTTAAAACTAAGTGAAAATATACCAAGTCATGACATTATAAATGTTATAGATGCAACTGAAGAACGAGATAGCTTAAGATAGTCAATGACTATCTTTTTTTGTGCAATTATATAAATTTTTAAACTTGAATAACTTAAAAAAGTATAAATACTAAAGCAAAGAATTTCTAGAAATTTAAAAATCAACAGAGAGCCTTTAAAGCAAGTGTTTACCTAGTATTCACCTAATTAAAACTTGGATTTCATTGATGATTTGCTTTACACATAGAAGATGTTTATACGGATAATATCAAAAAGAAAGTTTTTAGGAGGAACTAGGTTTATGAATATTAAAAATAAACATGGATTAGCTAAAAAGACTAAGTTATATGGAAGATGGGTTATGATGAAGCAACGTTGCTATAATCCAAATAATAAAGATTATTATAATTATGGTGATAGGGGTATAAAAGTATGTGATGAATGGAGAAATAGCTATTTGAACTTTCATAACTGGGCATATGATAATGGGTATAATGATATTCTAAGTATTGATAGAATTGATGTAAATGGTAACTATTCACCTCAGAATTGCAGATGGGTAGATAATAACATACAAGCAAACAACAAGTCTTGTACTATTTATATAGATTATGAAGGTAAGCGTGTTACATTGACTGAATTGAGTGATATTACTGGTATAAAAAGAGAAACATTAGAAATGAGATACATTAGAGGAGATAGAGGAAAAAGACTTTATAGACCAGTTAGAAAAAGAGCAAGTTAAATATTATAAGTATTGACAAAATGTAAATAAAAGTATACTATTACACCAATAAATATTTTTTGTCTAAACCTATCAATTTAGAAGAAAATACATGTTGTAATATTTTAACAAATGGCTTGAATACTATCTTTGAATAGTGTTGACTTATACAAGAAAACCTACCAATTCGGAATTTATAGCAATTATAGCTGATAAATTAAGATTAAAGAATAAAGTATCTTAATTGCGCTATGACAAGTTTTAAAGTGAAATAATCTTTATAATTTAGTAGCAATAAATATAAATTTATATGATTAATAAAGACATCAACTAATCAGTTGTTAAAAACTGATTAGAAGGTGTCTTTTTTAACTAAAAATTTTAAGAAAATCCTAAGATATTGCTAAGATTAATATAAGTTTCCATAAATTAATAATAAGAACTTATTGATAAATTTAAATAGTACTTAATTTGTTGGAGGTTTATATGAAAAAAATTAAATATATAATATTAATTACGCTAGCAATAATAATTATTATGATAGCTTATACAGCTATAAAAAGACCTGATATTAAATATGGAATTATGACTTTATTTGATAAAAGACAAAGTATTACACTAGAAGAACTTGATATTGTAACACAGAAGGTAGATATATCAGATATAGAGGAAGGAAAATATAATAATATAAAGTATACCAACAATATGTGGCTTGTAAATAATGATAATAAGCTAGATTATAACAATAATTTGAATTTGGTAGAATTTAGAGATACAGATCTTTTTGTAAATAGAGAAGTGGTAGAGCCATTAGAATCCTTATTTAAGGCTTCAAAAGAGTATACGGAAGACAAGCTTTTAATTATGTCTACGTATAGAGATAAAAGCGAACAAGAAGATTTATATAAGGAGGATAGTTCTCTTGCAGCAAAGGTTGGTTATAGTGAGCATGAGACAGGACTGGCTTTAGATTTATATGTACATACATTAGCACAGAAGAACTTTATAAAGTCACAAGTAGGTAAGTGGGTTAATAGTAATGCTTACAAATATGGTTTTATAATAAGGTATCCTTTTTTAGAAAAGAGTAAGACAGGCTTTAATTATGAACCATGGCACATAAGGTATGTTGGGGTGCCTCATTCTAATATTATTTATAATAATAGATTAACCCTAGAAGAATATTACCATCTTTATGAAAAAGATAAATTCTATAAATGTGATGAATATATAATTTCATATCAATCTTCTCATAATAATTTTTTAGACATTCCAAAAGATTACAAAATCATAGAGATATCTAAGGATAATAAAGGAGGGTACATAATAACTTCAAAAATAAAATAAAAATTTAGAATAAATATATCACATATTATGTGAATTATACATAATATAAACTATAATTAAATTTTGTTTTTGGAGGATATCAGAATGTACAAAGAAGATTATGAATATAACAATAAATGTGAAGAAAAGTGTGAAGTTAATGTAAAAGAGGGTACTACAAAGTGCTATGATAAAGAATATGAAGTATGTGGCAAAAAGGAAGCTATTGTTAACAAGCATTACCATAACAATCACTTTACTAGATTCAATGATATTATGGTAACTGATTGTCACTTTGTTAAAAATTATGTTGAAGATTGTAACAGAGTTCATCATAAGGTAGAGACAATAGATTTAGGAACTAAGTATTTAGGATGTTCTACTATTGAAGAAAAGAAATGTGAATGGAAAGAACCTAAGTGTCATGAGTCAAAGTGTGAAGAATGGAAGAAGGAACCTAAGAAAGAATGTAAAAAAGAATCTAAGAAATATATAGATGTATCTGAATGGGAAAAGAAAGATGAAGATTGTGGTTATAACTACTGGTGTGATTGCAAAGAAGAGAAGAACGATAAGGATTATGACTGTTGGAACTAAACAGAAGGATTATTTTGTAGAGGAGGATATTTCTCCTCTTCTATGAAAATTAAATAACTATAGGTATATAGCTCAATTTAATTCTTTGAATTAATTTGAGCTAAATTTATATGAGAAAGGAAATTTATATGAAATATGAAGAATTAAAGAAAGAGGATGTAAAAGAGGATTGCTATATAGATATTCAAGGGGAAAAGAAAAATATAAAGATTAATCATTATCACAATAGATACTATGTAAATAATAATGATATTTTTATTACTGATTATGTAGATGAATGTGGAAAAGTAAAGTATAGGGATATAAAGGTTAAAAAGAATGGTTGCACACTTTATAAAGAAGAGTATTTAGGAAGTAAAATAGTATCTGAATAATAATTCAAGGAAAGAGGCCTAGAATAAAATCTAAGCCTCTTTTTTACAAAATATCACATTTTAGTGTAAGAATAGTGAATCTTTCCTAAATAATAAGAAGTATTTGTTAATAAAAGTTTAAAAAACTATTTCTAATTCAAGAAATTTATAGTAAAATATACGTGAAAACTATACATATTGGCAAATTTAGGGAAATCTAAAGACGCAAAGCTAAAGGAGCTAAGGTTTAATGACTATGCTAGCCAGTTGCTAAAGAATCATATTCTTTAATTTCATAATAATAAGTATTTAACAAAATATGAAATTATATAGCAACTATCCTTTAGAGGGTAGTTTTTTTTATTCTTTAGGAAATTATATATATTATTAAATTGTGGATAACTTCAACAATTTAGCGATATATTAGTTCATTTCTTCCTAAAGAATAAAAAACAAAATTATATGCGCCTGGTCTTTTGCTCACATACGTTTCCAAAAGCCAGAATGCGCTGAAAAAAATCGACGACTCGGCAGGCTCGTCTTGACGATTTTTTTATTTTAAATTATAACGATTGGAGGAAAATTTAGTGAAAAGAAAGGCTTTAGCTATTTTAATTGCTACTGTAATGGCAACTGAAATTATATCAACTCAAGCAGTATCTGTTTATGCCACAACAAAAAGTAGTAATGTAAGCATAAATAGCAGTTTACAAGGTACATTAGAAGTAAGATTAAAGTTTGATGTACCACTAAAACTTAGAAAAACAGAAGATACTAAATTAAATTTAAGCTTAAAATTAGGAGATCAAGAGGTACTTAAGGTTCCTGTTGGAAATAATGCTGAAGAACAGTATGTTGGAAATATATGTTATAAAACATCAGCATTAGATTATTATTTAGAGGAAGCTAATGATAGTGATGTGTATTATTACGATGCTGTTATTAACAATCTTCCAAAGGGTACATATACTTTAGAAATTAATGGAGAAGGTTTTGCTCCTTTAGTATTAAAAGAAAAAGTTGAAATAAAGGATTATTCAAAGAGAATTTATATAGGAAATGATAGAGAGGTTTCTTTAGTAGTAGACGTAGATGGTGATAATGTTACTACAGAGAAAGATTATAAATCCCTTTTAGAGAATATAGGGACAAGCAACTTATTATATGATTTAAACAGAGATGGTGTAGTTGATATTGCAGATCTAGCCATTGTTCATGAAGCTATGAATAATAATGAAGAGAAGAAGGAAAGTATATACGATACTTCTGCAATAATTGATCCATCAGAGGTTGTAATCCTTGAAGAGGAAAAGGTTGGTGTAATTCATGGTGAAATAAAGGATCTTTTTGAGGATTCTGAGGAAGGAATTACAATTGAACTAAGCGAAACTCCAGAAGTAGATGAAGATGGTGAAAAAGTATTTGGAAGATTCTCAATTGAAGTTCCTAAAATAAAGGCAGAAGAAGTAGTTGTTGATGTTAAAGGAATTACAGAAGGTACTATTTTAGTTGAAACTGAAGATGGTAGAGTTATTAAGCAAAAGATAAATAATAATGCAAGACTTGCTAGATCAACTGAGAATCCAGTATCAGATAAAGTAGTAATTAATTTAGAAAAACAAGTTGCAGTTAAAAAGATTACTATTAAGGTTAATGCTACAGATCCAACTAATACTAATCTTGCTCAAATAGGTAAGGTTGAATTCTTGAATGATGTATATCAAGAAGTTCCAAAGGCAGAAAGTACAGCTCCTACAATTTTAGAAGTAGAAACTGATGATGAAACAGTTAAGTTAAAATGGTTAGAACAAGTAAATATTGATGGATATGAAGTTTCTTATAAAACTAATACTGGTAAAGATACATCAGAAAAGTTAACTAAAGTTGGAGGGAATTCAATAGAATTATCAGAACTTGAAAACTTTGAAGAGTATGAAATAAAGGTAAGAAGTTATAGTGGTGAAACATGGAAGGGTGAATGGTCAAAAACAGTTAAAGCAACTCCAGCACCTAAAAAAGCACCAGATGCTCCAGAAAATATAAATATTGTTGGTGAATACAGACAACTTAATATATCTTGGAAAAAGATGAAGGGGGCAGAGGGATATAATCTGTTCTATAGAGCAAAGGGAGAAGAGAACTTTAATAAGGTTTCTAATATAACTGGCGTTTCTACTATATTAACTGGACTTGAAGATAATGTTACTTATGAGGTTTATTTAACTTCATATAATAGCTTTGGTGAAAGTGGTAAATCAAAAATGTACACAGGAACTACCCTTTCTTTAATAGCTCCAGAAATACCAAACTATAAGCTTTTAAATACAGTTAATGAAATAGGAGAGGTTACTAATCACATTGTAGATGTAACATATCCTAGAGGTGGAATAGATGGTAATCCTGTAACAGATAAAAATAAGTTTGCAATAGTAGATGGAGA
The DNA here is from genome assembly GCF_018372875.1 of Clostridium sp. Lineage (GTDB taxonomy): Bacteria > Bacillota > Clostridia > Clostridiales > Clostridiaceae > Clostridium. The sequence continues at coordinate 37,392 of NZ_JAHAIF010000003.1, forward strand.
CTTTACATCTGCATGGTTACATAATGACTGGGATACTTCAATATATAGTAAATCAGCTCCAATAGTTGAATTTGATAATACATATGCAATGGATACTATAATGTTTTCTCCAAGATTTGATAAGCATACTAGAGAATTTTACAATTATGTAGTTAGATATTGGGATGAAGAAGGAAATGTTCATCAAATAGAAAATGAAGATATAAGAGCAACTAAAAAGGTTAGTAATGGAAAACCATATTATGTAGTGAAATTACCAGAAGCTATTAAGGCAAAGAAGGTTCAATTAAACTTAAGCGTATATGGTGGAGGAATACTAACAGTTTCAGAAATGAAATTCTATCATTATGATTCTATTGAGGATGATGTAAGAAACTTATTTAAGGATGATTTATTAATAGAATTAAATGATAATGTAACACAAGATAAAGTGAATGAACTAAGAGAAAGAGCTAATACTAGTGATGTAGTAAGTGGTGAGTATCATCCAAATCAATCTATTATACTAGATGAGCTTAAACTTGCAGAAGATATACTTAATGATGAAAACATAAGTAAAAATACATTTACAGTAAATCAAAATATAAGCAATAGTGGTAATAATTTAGGACTTTCAAATGATTATCAGGCTTTAGGATACACAGCAAAAGCTGGGGAAGAAATTGTTGTTTATGTTGGAACAGAAGGAAATGTATTACCTGAACTTGCATTTACTCAACATTATGGAGAAAGTGGAAAGTTTATTAATACAGTAAAGCTTAAAAAGGGTAAGAATGTACTACAAGTGCCTGCAATACATAATTTAGATGTAGAAAAGGGTGGAAGTATATATGTAAGATATCCAAATGGAAATCCTTCTAATAAAGAAATAAAAATAAGAATAAGTGGAGCTAAGGAAATTCCTCACTTAAATGTTTATGGAGACATAAATGATAGCAGTAAAGAAGGGGAAGTTAAGGAAAGTATCAGAGAATATATAAGAAGTTTAAAGGATCATGTTGATACTATGAAGGATGAGTATCCAAAGTTCTTTGCAAATAAGTCAGAGAATAAGTACAAATATGATGAAAAGACAAGCATCCTAAATACTACTGATATAGAAACAACTAAGGCTACTTTAAATTTACCTGCTTCAGCTATTTTAAATGGTATAACATCAGGTCTTAAAACAGAAGATGAACAAGTTGATAGATTATATGATAGCCTTCAAGCTCTAGAACAAATAATGGAGTTAATGTATGCTCAAAGAGGTGTAAGTGCAAATCCTGATTTCAATAATGATGGAAAGTTAGATGCATCAGAAAACAAGCATTTACAACCAAGAAGTAGAGTTAATATAAAATATCAAAGAATGTTTGCAGGAGCATTCATGTATGCATCAGGTCACCACGTTGGAATTGAATATGATTCAGCAAGTGGATTAGTTAATGGAAAGCCATATACATTTAATGAAGATGGAACTGTTAAAGAGTCAGGAGCATTATTTGGATGGGGAATTGCCCATGAAATTGGACACGTAACTGAAATGAATGGCTTAGGTAGAGCAGAGGTAACAAATAATGTTATTGCATTGCTTGCACAAACATTAGATGATAAGGCACCTTCAAGATTAGAAAGTTCAGATAAGTACACAGAAATATATGAGAAGGTAACATCTGAAACAATAGGTTTACCTGGAAATGTATTTACACAACTAGGAATGTTCTGGCAGTTACATTTAGCATATGATGAAAATCCAACATCAGTAATGCTTATAACTGATAGAGATAGTAATCCAACTAATGATTCTTTCTATGCAAGATTGTCTAAAAGAGCTAGAGAAGCTTCTGCAGAGGACTCTAAGTTATCTTATGAACAAAAGATTGTAAGATATGCATCAGATGTAGTTCAAAAAGACTTAACTGATTTCTTTAAGTCATGGGGAATAATTCCTTCAGAAGAAAATATAGCTTACATGGATGAAAATGGATATGAAAAAGAAGGTAGAAAGATTCAATATCTTAATGACAATGGAAGAAGACAAATCCTTGCGGGAGTTAAGTCAATGTCAAAGGATACAACTGTAGAGGCATCCTTATCATATGATGATAGCACTAAGTCAAAGAGTGTAGAATTAACACTTGGAACTAATAAAGACTCAGATAAAATATTAGGATATGAAATTTATAGAAATGGAAAAGTTATAGGCTTTACTACTGATTCTAACTTTACTGATTATGTTTCAGCTAATAATAGAGTATTTACATATGAAGTAGTAGCTTATGATTATCATTTAAATAAAACAGAAAAATTAACTCTTGATCCAATAAAGGTATCACATGATGGAAGTTTAACTAAAAACTTATGGGAAGTTGAAACTAATACGTCATCAAGTGAAGATGTTAATGACGAAAATAACACAACAGGACCAGTAGATAACCCAGCTATAAATAAGATTAAAGATAATAGTAATGATACAATATTTAAGGGTGATAGAACTAATAATCAAGATCCATATGTAATTGTGAATTTAAATGAAGTTCAAAATATTGTTGGATTAAGATATACAGCTGGTATTGAAGATGGAGCGTTATCAAATAATACAATTTCAAATTATCAAATATTTGTAAGTAAAGACAAAGAAAATTGGACTTTAGCTAACAGTGGTAAATTTGATTTAAGTGTAGATAAGAATTCAGAAACTGTATACTTTAATGAAGAAGGTTCTACAGGTGGTAAACAATTATGGTCACATGAAGCATCATACGTAAAAATTGTTGCTCCAAAGGCTAGTGGAATATCAATGGCAGAACTTGATATTATTGCACCTCCTGGAGATAATGTTGATTTAAAGGAATCTGGTGTAGGTACCCTTTCTGAAGACTTTATTTATGGAAAGAATGAAGGAGATATTATTCCAAAGGGATCAATTATATTTACAGGAGAATATAGAGGAAACCCAGCATTTAATGCAGTTCTTTTAAGAGATAAGAAAGATAATGTAATTGAAGGTGAACAAATTCTTCTTGCAGAAGTACCTGAAAATGGACACCTTGGAGAAATAAGTAGTGGAACATGGATATTCTACTTAACTCCAGATAAGCTAAATACATTGCCAAAGGAAATAAGAGCTGAATTATATAGAGTAAATGATGCTGAAACTCTAGAAGGTCAAAGATTAGTAAGTGATACTTTATATGTAAATATACCTGAGGTATTACCTGAAATAAAATTTGAAGGTGGAATAATTCCAGAAAACATGAGATAAATAAAGCTTTATATAGGAGGATACTATGAAAAACATAAAAAAGGTAGTTGGACTTTTTATGTTGGCTGCTATGATGATAGTTATGCCATATAAAACAATTTCTGCATTAGTGGAAACAAACATAAAAAGAGTAGAAGAAAAAGCAAATACTGTAGAGATATCCCTTGATAAAATAAATTATGAAGTTAAATCTTTTAGCCTTAGTTTAAAGATAGAAGGAGATGTAACTCTTGATACTTTAACATGGAGTGATACTTTAAATGATAAAAGTGTAGTTAAGAATTATAAGTATGATAGTGTAGAGAACGTAGTGGATATCTATGTTACTTCAAGCAAAAACTTAGTTGAATACAGTAATCTTAAAGTAGCATCTATTAAGGTTAAAGGGGAAATGGATACTAACTATAATATAAATGGTAAGGGTAAATTTAAATTTATCTATTCTGATAAAAATAAAGAAGGTGAAATGGATAATTTACCATCAAACAGTAATGAAGAGTTTAAATTCATTAAGAAAGTTGATGTACCAGATAATGATAATAACTCAGGACAAGATGGAGAAAAACCAGATAATGATAATAATTTAGGTCAAGATGGACAAAATCCGGATAATGACAATAATTCAGGTCAAAATGGAGAAAAACCAGATAATGATAATAATTTAGGCCAAGACGGACAAAATCCAGGTACTGATAATAATCTAGGACAAGATGAAGAAAATAAAGACAATGATTATAATCAGGATAATGAGAATAGCTCTACTGATAATAATGAAGAGTCTAATGAGTCTTTAGAAAATAATGATTCAAACAATAAGGAAGATGCATCATCTAATGAAGTAGAAACAAATGATAATTTATTAAAAAATATTTTTATTGTGTTAATAGTACTTTCAGGTGGAGTTATCTTAATATATAATTTCAAAAAGAGAAAAGCTTAATGTAAAAGGGTAGCCGTAGGAATTATGGCTACTCTTTATATTTAGAAAGCTGGATAGCTAACATATAATTAAGTATAATAGAAATAAGAAACTATATTAGAAAAGGAGAAGATAAAATGGATATTTCAGAAAAGATTTTAAAAGAAGAAGAAAGATATACAGGAAACTTTTTAAAAGTGGCTAATATAGATGTTGAGTTACCTGATGGAAACCTAGCTAGTAGAGATGTTATTAGACATCCAGGAGCATCTGCAATTTTACCTTTAACTGATAATGGGGAAATAATTCTAGTAAAACAGTTTAGAACAGCATTAAATAAAGTAATTATTGAAGTGCCAGCTGGAAAGCTAGAAAAAGGTGAAGAACCTATTGTATGTGCAAAAAGAGAACTAGAAGAAGAGACAGGATATAAAGCAAAGGAATTTAAATACTTAGGAAAGATATGTACAGTACCAGGCTTTTGTGATGAAATAATTCATTTATATCTTGCAACTGGAATATATGAAGGAGTTAAAGGTGGAGATGAAGATGAGTTTACAGAAATCATTAAGGTCTCAATTGAAGAAATGAAAGAAATGGTTAAAAAGGGAGAAATAATAGATACAAAATCAATTAATTGTTTATGTCAGTATATGCTTCAATGTGAATAGTAAACAGGTTAGTGTAAATTTAATTTTTACGCTAACCTGTTTTTGTATTCTTTAGGAAATTATAAAATTTTAATAAGTGTATTATTAAGAGTACCATAATTACTAAAATACTAATATTTATAAATTATTCTCTTGGTGATTCTACAAGAAAATATTGGGGCAAAAGCTTCCTTTAATAGTTATTATATTTACATATTTATGGTTAGGTCTTATGCATAAATTTACTTTTCTAATCATATTATAAGGTATATATACTTTAGGAGGAGTAAGAGATGAAGGGTGCTATGGAAAAAATTAATGAAACTTTTAGAGAAAACAAGATTTACTATTTATTAGTTCTATTGTTCTTTTGTGTAGGAATTGTAATAGGAGTTTATTTAGTAAAGTATATGAACGAAGGAGATAAAAATGATTTAGCAAGTTACTTTACTGTCTTTGTTAATGGTATAGGTGAAAGACCTGTAGATTATGGGGTATTATTGTTTGATATAGTTAAAAAGAACTTTATATTAATAATACCAATAATAGTTCTAGGTTTTACATTCTTTGGAACACCTATAATATTAATATTAGATTTAATAAAAGGATTCACCTTAGGATACACTTTTGGTTTTCTACTTACAACTTTTGAAGGAAGAGGAATTGGACTAGCTTTAGCTGCTACAATTCCACAAAATTTAATCTATATTCCATGTTATATTGCTTTAAGTGTATTTGCATTATCAATGTCTACAGAAAAATTAAGAGAAAAGTTTTCAAAGAAGTCTATTCCTGTAAATATTAATCTAAATGGTATAGGAAGTTATCTTATTGTTTTATTAGGATTATTTGTTTTAGGGGTTATTCTTGAAACTTATGTATGTCCAAGCATAGTTAAATTTGTGGTTACTAAATTCTATTTATAAAAAGAAAGAAACATAGGAAGATAAATGAAGGGAAAAAGATTAATTTGTCGAATATATAATATAAATAATGGTGTAGGAGAGAGCAATGATAGAAATTATAAATAATTATAAAGATTATTTGTTACAAAATGATAAAAGTGAGAACACTGTATATGCTTATGTAACTGATGTAAATCTTTATTCTAAGTACCTAGAAAATAAAGAAATGAATCTGTATACCTCAGATAATGTAGCAATAATGGGTTATATACAACATCTCTTAAACCAAGGTAAATCTGAGCGTTCTATTAATAGAATAGTTATAAGTTTGAGAAGCTTTTATGGCTATTTAAAAAGTAGGTCACTAGTTAATGATATTCCAAAGATAAGTTATAAGAGCAGTAGAACCACAAAGAAATTACCACAAATTTTAACTGTTGAGGAAGTAGATAAAATAATAAGGTCTGTTGATAAAGATGGCCCAAAGGGAATTAGAGATAATGCACTTTTAGAATTAATGTATGCAACAGGGATGAAGGTATCAGAATTGATATCTGTAAATGTTGAAGATGTAAATTTAGATTTATCATTTGTAAAATGTATAGATAATAAGCATTTTGAAAGGCTTATTCCTATAGGAAGAAGTGCTTGTAGGGCAATTGAAGAATATCTTGCAATAAGAGATCAAGTTGCAGATGCAGGAGTAACAAATCTTTTTGTAAATCTTAATGGCCAAAAGTTAACAAGACAAGGCATATGGAGAATAGTAAAAGAGTATTCCCATAGAGCAGGAATTGATAAGGATGTTAATCTTAATACATTTAGACATTCCTTTGCAGTGCACTTACTTCAAAATGGAGCTAATGTTAGGGCAGTGCAAAAGTTACTTGGAAATCAAGTGTTAACTTATATGGATACCTATTATGAAATAATAAATAGTGATAAAATTAATTTAATCTATCGTAATACTCATCCTAGAGCATAATAATTTTATAAAATTTACAAAAGATAAGTATAGAATAGAAAGGAGTTTTACTTATGAAAAGAGTAGTACTTATAGTTTTAGATAGTGTTGGAGTAGGAGAGATGCCTGATGCCCAAATGTATGGAGATAAAGGAAGTCATACTTTAGACCATACTTTTGAAGCTTGCAACGGACTTAATATACCAAACTTAAAGAAGTTAGGTCTTGGTAATATTGAGGGTGTTAAGGCGTTAGGAAAGGAAGAAAGTGTTATTGGTGCCTTTGGAAAGGGTAGTGAGAAATCAATTGGTAAAGATACAGTAACAGGACATTGGGAAATTGGAGGAGTAATTCTTGATAAGCCTCTAAATACTTATCCTGATGGTTTCTCAGATAAAATAATAAATGAGTTTAAGGAAAAAGCAAAGATAGATGGGATTTTAGGTAATAAGGTCGCCTCTGGAACTGCAATTATCGAAGAGCTAGGAGAAGAACATGTAAAGACAGGATATCCAATAATATATACCTCAGCTGATAGTGTATTCCAAATAGCTGCACATGAAGAGGTTATTGGGTTAGATAACCTTTATAAAATGTGTGAAATAGCAAGAGAAATGTTAGTTGGAGAAGATGTTGTTGGTAGAGTAATTGCTAGACCTTTTGTTGGAGAAGTTGGATCATTTAAAAGAACTTCAAACAGAAGAGATTACGCTTTAGATCCATTTGGTAAGACAGCTTTAGAATATATAAAAGAAAATGGGATGAGTGTAGCAGCTGTTGGAAAAATAGAAGATATATATAATGGAAAAGGCGTTACAGAGGCTGTTCACATAAAAAATAACATGGATGGAGTTGATAAGACTCTAGAATACATGGATAAGATTGATAATGGGTTAATATTCACAAATTTAGTGGATTTTGATATGCTTTATGGTCACAGAAATGATCCAAAAGGATATGGAAAAGCCATAGAGGATTTTGATGGCAGACTTAATGAAATATATTCAAAGCTAAGAGATGAAGATATTTTAATTATTACAGCTGACCATGGGTGTGACCCTACAACAGAAAGTACAGATCATTCTAGAGAGTACATACCAATACTTGTATATGGTAAAAAAGTTAAGGGTGGAACTGAATTAGGAATAAGAGATTCCTTCACTGATATAGGAAAAAGTATTTTGCATTACTTAGGAATAGATAATAACTTAGAAGGTAAATCCTTTATAAGTGAGATTATCTAGAGATAGGAGGACTGTGGCATATGAGAATGTACGATGTCATATTGAAAAAAAGAAGAGGAGAAGAACTATCTAAGGAAGAGATAGACTTTTTCATTCAAGGATTTACAAAGGGAGAAATACCTGATTATCAAGCATCAGCCTTGCTTATGTCAATTTTCTTTAATAGTATGAGTAAGAGAGAAACAGCAGACTTTACAATGTCTATGGTTCACTCTGGAGAAACTTTAAACCTAGATAAAATCCAAGGAATTAAAGTTGATAAGCATTCAACAGGCGGAGTTGGTGATACTACTACTATACTTTTAGCACCTATGGTAGCTTCATGTGGAGTGCCAGTTGCAAAAATGAGCGGTAGAGGACTTGGTCATACAGGTGGAACAATTGATAAACTTGAATCATTTAAAGGGTTTTCTGTAGAGCTTTCAGAAGAAAAGTTCATGGAAAATGTAAATGATATAGGAATAGCAGTAATTGGCCAAACAGCTAATTTAGCACCTGCTGATAAGAAACTATATGCTTTAAGAGATGTAACTGCTACAGTTGATAACATGCCTCTTATAGCATCAAGTATAATGAGCAAAAAAATAGCTTCAGGTGCAGATGGAATAGTTCTTGATGTTAAGGTTGGAGATGGAGCATTTATGAAAACTCCAGAGGATGCAAAGGCTTTAGCAGAAGAAATGGTTTCTATAGGTAAAAATGTAGGAAGAAATACAATAGCAGTAATTTCAGATATGGATCAACCATTAGGATATGCTATTGGTAATGCATTAGAAATAAAGGAAGCTATTGATACATTAAAAGGAAATGGTCCTAAAGACTTGCTTGAACTAGCATTAACTTTAGGAAGTAATATGCTTATTTTAGCTAATAAAGTTCAAAGCTTTGAAGAAGGAAAGCAACTTCTTTTAGAAAATATTAAAAATGGTAAAGCTTTAGAAAAGCTAAAGGAATTTGTTAAGGCACAAGGTGGAGATCCAGCTTGCGTTGATAATACAGATATTTTACCTAAGGCTAAATATATTATAGAAGTTAAAGCTAATAAGTCTGGAACAATTTCAAAAATTCATGCTGAAGAAATGGGCTTAACAGCAATGGAGTTAGGTGCAGGAAGAGCAACAAAGGAAAGTGTTATAGATTTAGCTGTAGGGATTGTTTTATGTAAGAAAAGAGGAGAAAAGGTATCTGAAGGAGACATCTTAGCTAGAATATATGCTAACGATGAAAATAAAGGACATAAAGCTGTTGAGAAGATACTTAGGGATATCCAAATTTCTGATGAATATGAAGAAAAGATTCCATTAATATATGATATAATACGTTAATAATAAATAGCTGTCTCATAGATGATTAAAATCACCTGTGTAGACAGTTTTTTTGTTTGAATTTATATAATTCGACAAAGTGTGATATTTTTTTATTACTTGGAAACAATATTCTTGAAGGGAGGAAGATAAATGAGTAAGAAAATAATTAAACAAATCTCTTTATCATTAATGATTATACTATCTATTTTATTATTACCTGCAGGAATATTAACAAGTGCTAAGGAAGAAGAGTCAAAAGGTGGAGGAGTAAATAGTATAGAAGCAAAATCATATTTACTTATGGAACCTATTTCAGGAAAAATTCTATATGAAAACAACATAGATGAAAAGTTTGCTCCAGCTTCTGTAACAAAAATAATGACTATGCTATTAACTATGGAGGCTGTAGATAGTGGCAAAATTAAATTAGATGATAAGGTAACATGTAGCGAAAATGCAAAGAAAATGGGCGGAAGCACAATGTTACTTGATACAGGAGAAGTTAGAACAGTAGAAGAGTTATTAAAAGGTGTAGCAATAGCATCTGGTAATGATGCTGCTGTAGCTTTAGCTGAATACTTAGGTGGCACTGAAGAAGATTTTGTAAACATGATGAACAAAAGATGCCAAGAATTAGGTATGAAAAATACTACATTTAAAAATTGTAATGGACTTCCATGTGAAGGGCATCTTTCAACAGCAAGAGATATAGCATTAATGTCTCGTGAATTATTAAAACATCCAACTATATTAAAATATTCAGGAACTTATATGGAAACAATCTCTGAAGGAAGAAAATCTCCAATTGAATTAGTTAACCATAATAAGCTTGTAAGATTTTTTGAAGGCTGTGATGGATTAAAAACTGGATTTACTAATGAAGCTAAGTATTGTATTTCAGCCACTGCAAAAAGAAGTGGAGTAAGAATGTTAGCTGTAATTATGGGAGCACCTACATATAAAATTAGAAATAGAGATGCAGGAATATTAATGAATTATGGATTCTCTAAATATGAAGGGAAGAAACTTGTATCTAAGGATGAAGATGTAGATAAGGTACAAATGGGTAAACAAACTGATAGATTCTTTATGGCTAAGGCTAAGGATGATTTAGAAGTTGTAGTACCAAAGGGAAATAGCGGTGAATTAGTTAAGAAGGTCGTTATGGACGAAACTAAGGATGAATATAAAGCAGGCGATATAGTAGGTAAATGTGAAGTATACCTTGGAGAAGAAAAGGTAGGAGAAGTTAAGATTTATTGTGATAGAGATGTTAAGAAGGGTGGAATCTTTGATTCTATCAAGTATAATATAAAGAATATATTTAATTAATTTAAAGGTGATAGAGGTGTACTTCTATCACCTTTTTAGCTTGTCTAATTAACTCAAAATTGGTATTATAATAAGGTATGACTAAATGTATGAAATAGAAGAGTAAGGTGGAATTTTAATGGAATTACCTAAGATTAAAGTGGCTGATTTTGAAGGGCCCTTTGACTTATTGCTGCATTTAATAAAAAAGAATAAAATGAATATCTATAATGTTGAGATATATAAGGTTACTAATCAATATCTAAGATATTTAGATGAGATGAAGGAAATGGATCTTGAGATAACTTCTGAATTTATAGTAGTTGCTGCAACTTTAATAGAGATAAAATCTAAGACTCTTCTTCCTAAGCATAAGGTTGAAGAGGAAGATGAAGAAGATATAGAAAAGAAGTTATTAGAAAAGCTTATTATCTATAAAAAGATTAAAGAAGCAACTGAGTTCTTTAAAGGAAAGTATACAAGTTCTGGTAGTATTTATACTAAGAAGCCAGAAGTAATAGAAGAGATTAAAGGACCAGTAGATAATGATGAATTATTAAGAAATGTAACCTTACTTGATTTATATAATATTTATAATAATCTTCTGGAAATATATTTGAATAAACAAAATAAAGGAAATGTAATACAGAAGAAAATATATGTTGATAAATATAAGATAGAAGATAAATTTGATTATCTTTTTGAAAAGTTAAAAGAAAAAAAGATTACAGAGTTTTCAGACCTTATGATGGAATGTGAATGTAAACTTGAATGTGTTGTTACCTTCTTAGCACTTTTAGAACTTATGAAACAAAGAATGGTGAAGGTATATCAAACAGGAAGCTTTGGAGAAATATTAATTGAAAGGAATGAAGAAGAGGTTGAATAAATTTGACATAGGACAATTCGAGTTTAAGGAAGTATCAAGAAAAGATACTCAAAAAGGAATAATTGAAGCAATGCTATTTGTAAGTGGAGAACCTCTATCATTAAGAGATATAGCAATTAACCTTGAAGCTACTCCTAAATATGTAGAAGAGTTATTAGAAGAAATGATTAAGGAATATGATGAAATATCAAGAGGAATAAAGCTTATATCTATAAATGGTGCTTATCAATTAGTTACTAAGGCAGAACATAGCGATTATATACAAAAATTATTAAAGAAGAATAAAAGACAGTCTCTTTCACAGGCTTCATTAGAAAGTCTTGCGATAGTTGCATATAAACAACCTATTACAAGAATAGATATTGATGAAATAAGAGGGGTTAAGTCTGATAGTGCCCTTCAAAAGCTTATAGAGAAGGACTTAATAAAAGAAGTTGGAAGATTAGAGGTTCCAGGTAGACCAATTCTTTATGGTACAACAGAAGAATTCTTAAGACAGTTTGGATTACATGACCTTAAAGAACTTCCATCGCTTGACCTGTATGCTGTAGAAGAAGAGGAAGAACTTGAAGAAGAGATTGTTTTAGATAGTGAAGAATAAATAATTAGGGATATTAGAATTATTAATTGTAATTCTAATATCCCTTTAATATTGAGAGGAGAATTATTGGTTATCTAAATGGATTGATTTATCTGTTGATTCAAAATCATCAGGATATAGGTCTACATCAGGTGTTGTGTTACTAGAAGATTGTTCATTGCAACCTCCAGAATTTTTAAATAAGTCTTTAACCATATCTATAATTTGTGGTACAGTATCAACAATCCTATCATATGTATTATCTTGTTCTACAGGCATTAATCTAACAGCATTATCTTTTACTACTAGGAAAGCTACAGGTTTAACTGATACTCCAGCACCTGAACCACCACCAAATGGGTAGTCACTGTTAGAGTTTACTTTCGTGTTAGCTTCTCCAAATTCAGAACCACCAGATGCAAATCCAAAGGATACTTTAGAAATTGGAATAATACAGCTACCATCTTTAGTTTCAACAACATCACCTATAACAGTATTTACATCAACCATATCTCTTAAGTTTTCCATAGTACTTTTCATTAAAGTTTCTACTGGATGTTCATTATTCATTGTCTTTTACCTCCTTTTTGGGTATTGACCCTTTTGCTATTAAAAATAACATATATATAATTTGAGCTAGTGATAAGAAAATTATACTTTTTATATCAAAATTTACTATAAAGTCATCTTTAAATTGAGGAGTAATAGGAAATTTAAATTTTTTCGATTTAAAAAGTACAGTTATTATTCTAAGTATTAAAGGCATTGTTGCAGAGATAGCTCCATATGATATGGCAGTTTTAGCCGCATCATTTAAGGAGTATGAAAGAGAGCCTTCAAGCCTTAGTGTTGGTTTAAATTTATTCCTATCTAAAGCCTTAAGTATTTTTTTAGGATCAAAAGATCTTGTGAAAAAGAAATTTGAATTCTTTTTCTTTTTAGTTTCATTTACTTTTTTTTCATTGATTTTCTTCTTATTATTTTCTACCCAATTTTCAGTATGATTTTTCAAAATTGTAAACTTATATAATTTAATATAATAATTTTCCTTACTGTAGCAAATATTAACTTTAATAGGAATAGGGAGCAATAAAATAAGAAGGATAATAATTAGAAAAATCTTCATAGTACTCCTCCAAACATATAACATTTATATTATTGCCTATTTAAACCAAAATAAACTTTTTATTTTTTTATGGTAATAGGTTTATTTTTTAGTTATTTAGACAAACTACACTTAGAAAAGAGAATTAGAGGGTGGTTTTGATGAAACTTTATGCGAGAAAATTATCAATATTATTAAGTACAGTATTATTAAGTTCTTTATTCATGCAAGTGAATGTATTTGCATCTCCAAAGGACAACTTTAGAGTAAGTGCAAGAAATGCAATTGCTATGGATAGAGAAAGCAAACAAATTCTATTCAATCAAAATGGATATGAATTAGTACCAATGGCAAGTACAACTAAAATATTAACTGCTTTAATTACCATAGAAAGAGGAAACTTAGATGAAAAGTTTACTGTAAGTAAAAATGCAGCTTCTATAAGAGGCTCTAAGGTTGGGTATAAAGCAGGAGAGGAAATTGCCATAAAAGAATTATTATTTGGATTAATGTATAGGTCAGGTAATGATGCGGCAATTACCTTAGCAGAAGGAATTGGTGGATCAGTTGAAGGCTTTGCAGAAATTATGAATCATTATGCAAAGAGCTTAGGTTTACTTGATTCCCATTTTGAATCTCCTCATGGCTTAGATTCAAGTGGCCACTATTCATCTGCATATGATTTAGCTGTTTTAACTGCAAAGGGTATGGAGTATGATATGTTTAGAGAAGTGGTTGGAACAAAGGAAATAAGAAAAGATACTTATGGCTTTTCAAGAGACTACAATAATATAAATAAAATCCTTTGGAAAATCCCGGGAGCTAATGGAGTTAAGACTGGATATACTGGTCAAGCTGGAAAGTGTCTTGTATCATCGGTTAACCATGATGGAAGAGATATAATTATAGTAGTTTTAAATTGTCCTGATAGATGGAATCAAACTGATAAGATTTATAAGCATATTGCTGAAAAGATGGCATTTCAAAGTGAGAATATGAAGGAGATGGTTATGACAGAATAGGATAAAGTTGGTTTGCTATTATTAGAGTTTTTTGATAATCTAAAAGTGAATAAAAATTAAAGGAGTAATGTTATGGATAAAAAGAAAATTTTAAGCACTGTTGATCATACTTTGTTATCTCAAACAGCTACATGGGAAGATATTAAGAGAATTTGTGATGAAGGGATGAAGTATGAAGTTGCTTCAATTTGTATTCCTCCATCTTATATAAGAGAAGCGAAAAATTATGTAGGAGATAAATTAGCTCTATGTACAGTAATAGGATTTCCTAATGGATATATGACAAAAGCTACAAAAATCTATGAAACAATGGATGCTATTGCAAATGGTGCTGATGAGATAGATATGGTTATTAACTTAGGCCATGTAAAAGATAAGAAGTATGACCTAATTGAGGAAGAAATAAGGGAAATTAAGAAGGCTTGTGGTTCTAAAATACTTAAGGTTATAATTGAAACTTGTTTCTTAACTGAAGAAGAAAAGATTAATATGTGTAAGGTTGTAACAAATGCAGGTGCGGACTTCATTAAAACTTCAACTGGATTTGGAACAGGTGGAGCAACTAGAGAGGACATAGAACTTTTTGTTAAGCATGTTGGTCCAAATGTAAAGATTAAAGCAGCTGGAGGAGTAAGAGACTTAGCTACTACAGAAGATTTTATTAACCTTGGTGTTTCAAGACTTGGAACAAGTTCAATTATAAAGATAATTAACAAAGAAGAAGTAACAGGATATTAATAATAAAGAGCTGTTTTAATTAACAGCTCTTTTACTCATGATTTTAACAAAGTTTTGTATTAAATATATTATCTAAATTAAGTTTAGTTACTTTATTGTTGATTTCTTTTATATTAAGTGTATATAGTCCTAATTCTTGCATTCTCTTAAAGTAGCCAGCACCTGCAAAAGTATATCTTACCTTTCTTCCATCTCTAGTTTTAGATTGTTCATTTTCATATGAAATTATATCTCCAATGGCAATTGAACTTGGAAGAATAAGAAGTGGCAATCCAAGGGCCAGTCTTACTGCATTGTGACCAGCTAGAGTTCCTGTGCATATAGCCTCGGTATGTCCAACGAAAAGACCACTTTTTTCTCCAGCGCAGAATAAATTATCCACTCCTTGAACCTTCATATCATTAGTTCTAGGAGCAACAGATAGATATCTCATTGAGTTACCTTTACTACCTGCATATGGATCTACATACTTAGCATGTTCTAGTCCAGGTATCTTTCTTAATTTTTCTAAAGGATAATAAGTTGTCATTAATTTTGCATGTCCTGTGTCTAGAAGTACTACATTTTCAGCAAATTCTTTCAAGGCGTATTGTTGGCAAACCTTTGTATCTAATTTACCGTAGTTAACATCTTCAGTAGGAACCTTTAAAACAATAACACCTTTTTCAGTTAATTCCTTATTAATTTCATCGGATAGACTTTCTTTTGCTAATTTACAAGAACCTGACATAGCACCTAAAGCGTCTTCGGCTCTTTCTCCTTGAATATCAGGAACACCACATCTTTCACTTATTGAAATTCTAGGTCCAAATGAAGGACATCTTAAAATACACATTGAGCATCCATTTCCATATCTTAAGCAGTTTCCCATAGGGCCTGTAGTTCCTGTTGTTTCAATAAAAATATCCCCATCCACAAAGCTATCATCAGCTAAGTATAAACCTTTTATCTTATGTCCATCAAATTCAACATCTCTAACCCTTTTCTCCATGTGAATTATTATTCCTAAAGATTTAATATGGTCTCTTACAGCACCTTCTATCCTGTTAACGTCATAAAGGCTTGCATGTTTATGTCCTGGAAAATCTATGCCTTTATGTCTTGAGTTTGCATCAGTAATATTAATTAAATCTCCACCACCTAAAGCAATTAGTTCTTCAGATGCAGTATATCTTCCATTGTTTCTCATTATGCCGCCAACATTTCCAAGTCCAAGCAATAAATCTGTTTTTTCATATATATGAACTTCTGCTCCAGCTTTTTTTGCACTAATAGCAGCTGCACATCCTGCCCAGCCACCGCCAATAATGATAATCTTCATATAAACCTTCTCCCCTCAAAAATATTTCTTGGATCTGATTGCAATTTACAGAACCTCTTAACTCTATGTCCTGAAAATCTAGCAGTACAAGCACCACAGATTCCTTCACCACAACACATTTTAAAATTATTACAGCATGAAAGTGTAATATCAGTTCTTTCAAGTTCATCTAAATATTCAATTACTGAATAAGTTAAAATATCTGCACCTGCTAAGTGAATATGACTTATATTCTTATCTTGGATAGATTGGGAAATAATAAATTTACCTTCATCTGATAATTTACCTTTGTTAAGTAAGCTAGTTTCCTTAGGAAAGATATTAAACTTATCTAAATATTTGCTTGCAAAAATATTCTTGAAAGGAGCCTTATCAATAAAAACGTCAACTTCATTATTTGAGGTTACAAGCTTTCTTATGACAGGCATCATTGGAGCCATTCCAATACCCCTTGCTAAAACTAAGCAACTTTGTTTTTTCTGTTTTGAGATATTATCAAAACCAAAAACTCCATTCCAATAAGGACCTCTAATTACTATTTCTTGTCCAACTTTTGTTTCTTTTATTTTCTTTGTTTTAATTCCTCTGACTTCAATTACAATTGTAATAATATCTGTTTCTACATCAGATTCCATAATGGATATTGGAACATCGAAGAAATTATTCTCATCTGTCCTAATAAAAATATAGCTACCAGGTTTAACTAGATATATTGCTAGTTTATGAGGTGCTATAAATTTAATCATAATTACTCCTTCATCTATTTCTTCTGCAAATGTCACTTCACAATTGTATGTTTTTCTTCCTTCTTTAGCCTTCATTCCATTATTAAAAAGTTCTTGATAAACACAGACACCTTTCCAATTTACACAATCACAAAAGCATTCGCCTTGAAGTTGTGAACACATAATACATTCTCCTGATTCTGCCAGATGACAAGGACAATATTCAGTGCCACAATCTATACAGTCCATTCTTTCTTTTATCATTAAGCACTCCTTTTATAAAGAAAATTACTTCTTATACTAAGGTATTTTCTGTGGAATATTTTGTTACACTGTTAATGTTTAATTCATAAAAGTAGAACAAAGTTAATTTTTTTAGTGAGTATATTTTTGTGGAGGAGAGGAGAAGGAGAGATATCTTGAAAGTATGTACTTTTCTCCAAAAGATATTACAGATAATTTTAAATATAATATAAATGAAGTTGTATTCGAATTATGGTTATATCTATATGTATTTGCTTTATAAGTAGTCTTATAAATACATAGAAAACCACCCGTTTTACGGGTGGCCTAATTATTTAACAAGTAGTTCATTTATACAAAGAGTGGAAGCAGCTAAAGCACCAGTATAATTATAATAATTCTTAATTATAACATTTTTATTGTTCTGTAATCCTAGTAAATTTAATTCTTTATCTAAGTATTCTTTTAATAAATTTGATAATAAAGGTTCTTTAAATAATTCTCCATGAATAATAATTTTATTTGAATCAATCATCATAGATAAATTATTAAGTGTAATTGCAAGATATTTAATTGCAGAATGAAGTATATGTATTATACCTTCATCACCTAATAGATAAGCTTTTAATATAGTATCTATTGTTATTTTATCCTTTTCACTAATCAATTGTTTTAGATAGGTACTTTCTGAGTTGTCAAAAATAATCTGAGCTTTCTTTATTATCCAAGCTTCACTTGCATAAGTTTGAAGACAGCCTCTCTTACCACATTCACATAGTTCTCCGTCAGGATGAACAACTATATGTCCGATTTCTCCAACAAGATAATTGTTTTTAGCATATAGTTCACCATTATACATGTATGAACAAAACATTCCTCTACCTACATGGAAAAATATAAAATTATCATCATTACCATTATTAAATAGTAATCTTTCTGCTAAAGTCATGCATTTAACGTTATTTTCAAAAAAGATTGGTAATTGAATATTATCTATTAAGGTTTTTATATTAAAGTTTTTCCAAAATGCATTATTAGTAATAATGGATTTATTTTCATCATGGAAGTGACCTGGAATTGCTATTCCAATCCCTTTTGGGTTATATTCGGTACAAGATTCTATGAATTCTTGTAATTTATTAATATAAAAATGTTCGCTTAAAGTGTTGTTTAAATCGTAGTGGCTTAATACAAATGATTTTTCTTTAATAATTTTACCTGTATTGTCTGTTAGACAGAAAGATATATATTTTTGAGATAATTCACTTCCTATGTAAAAACTATGATTAGGAGAAATGTCTAGTAGTATTTTTTTTCTCCCAGACTTACCTTGTTGGGGAATAGCTTCTCCAATTTCATGAATAAGCTTTTGGTTGATCATTTCCCCAGTAATTTCACTAACAGTTGCAGGAGTTATGTTAGTTTCTTTTGAAATATCTATTCTAGAGATAGGTCCTTTAGAATAAATTTTATCTAAAATTTTAAATCTTATGTTTTTTTGTGTTTTAGTAATTTTCATAATTGTCTTCCTTTCAATATTAATATTGCTATTAATATTAGTATATATTAATTATAATTTATAAACAACTATACCTATAAATTTAAAAATATTGTTGACAAATTATAACGTATAATATATTATTTAGGTAATAAATAATTATTTATTATTAATGCACTAAATGAAAATGTTTAAATATAATTAATAAATTATATTTTCTAATTAATTAAAAGAGGGAGAGGTTAATATGAAAAATTTTAGTGAATTTTTAGAAGAAAAGTTGATGCCTATAGCATCGAAATTAGGTTCAAACAAAGTACTTATCTCAATACGTGATGGTATTACATTAAGTATGCCTTTAATTATCATTGGTTCTTTATTTATGATTATAGCAAGTTTTCCAGTAAAGGCTTGGACTGATTGGTTAACGTCTATAGGTATTGATGCTTATTTATGGAAGGGTGTTGATAGTAGTTTTGGATTAATGGGGTTAGTTGCAAGTTTTGGTATTGCTAATAGCTTAGCACGTCAATATGATGTTGATGGTGTTTCGGCAGGAATTATATCTCTTTCTTCTTTTGTTGTTGTAACACCTTTTGTAAGTGGTGAAGCAGGAGCAGGAATCCCAGTAGGATTTATGGGAAGTAAAGGCTTATTTGTGGCTATGATTGTGGGTATTATTTCATCTTTAATTTTTAAGTGGTTCATAAAAAAGGATATACAAATAAAGTTACCAGATGCAGTTCCACCTGCAGTTGCAAGAAGTTTTAGTGCCTTAATTCCAGGTGCGGTTATTATAACATTATGGTTAGTTGTTCTTGGAGTTATGGATAAAGCTAGTATTGGAAATATACATGATTTACTTTTAAAGGTTTTAGGAGGTCCATTAGGATTACTTGGTAACAACATTTTTGGAACAATTATCGCAATATTCTTAAATAGTTTATTCTGGATGGTTGGTATTCATGGTGGTAATATTGTAAATAGTATTCTTAAGCCAATTTGGCTTATGAATTCAGATGCAAACCGTCTAATATTCCAAGCTGATGCTACTGCAAAATTACCTAATATTATTACAGAACCATTTATGGATAACTTTGTATATATCGGTGGTGGGGGAGCTACTTTAGGTTTAGTAATAGTTATTGCTATTGTAGCAAGACGTAAGAGAGCTAGCCAAATTAGTAAGATGATGGCACCATTAACATTAACACCTGGTATCTTTAATATTAATGAGCCAGCTATGTTTGGATTACCAATAGTAATGAATTTCTCTTTATTAATACCATTTATTTTAGCACCAATAGCTAATGCAGTAATTTCATATACAGCAATGGCTTCAGGATTAGTTGCTACTACCACAGGTATTGCTGTTTCGTGGACAATGCCACCAATTATTAGTGGATTCCTTACAACTGGAGGACATATAAGCGGTTCTATTTTACAAATAGTATTAATACTTGTTGATATAGCAATTTATTGGTTCTTCTACCAAGGTGTTGAAAAGAAGAATTTAGAGTTAGAAGCAGCTGAAATAAATTAAGTTAAAATAAATGCAGTTGATTTAGATAAAGTTTTGGAGGAATAGTTATGGGTAAAAGATTAATTAGTGCAAATGCTTCAGAAATATTAGGAATGAACGCAGAAGAGTTAAAGCAAAGTATTAAAGCAAGTGAAGGAAGAGTTATTCTTTCAGAAAATGTAGCAACAAGGGAATCATTTATAGGAGATATTACCAATTCAGAAATTGCTAGAGCTTTTGGAGCAGATTTAATTCTTCTTAATGGAGTAGATGTTTTAAAACCATATATCTTTGGTTTGGAAGTTAAGGAAGAATCCTTTGTAAAGGAACTACAAAATTTAGTGGGACGTCCTATAGGTGTGAACTTAGAGCCAGTAGATTTAGAGGCAAATATGGCGGAGGATCGTTTAACAATCAGTAAGGGGAGACAAGCTAATCTTGAGACAATTAAAGAGATTGAAAGACTAGGAATGAATTTTGTTTGCTTTACTGGAAATCCTGGTACAGGTGTAACAAATACAGAAATTGAAAAGACAATTAGGTTGGCAAAAAAATATTTCTCTGGGTTGATTATTGCAGGTAAGATGCATGGTGCTGGTGTTGATGAACCAGTTGCTGATATGAAAGCTATTGAGTCCTTTATTGAGGCAGGAGCAGATGTTATTTTGGTTCCAGCAGTTGGAACAGTACCTGGTTTTGATGAAAGTGAATTAAAAGAAGTGGTTAAATTAGCACATAGTAAAGGTGCACTTGTATTAAGTGCAATTGGAACTAGCCAAGAAAGCTCTGATGAGGATACTGTTAAGCAAATTGCTATTAGTAATAAGATTTGTGGGGTAGACATTCAACATATTGGAGATGCAGGCTATGGTGGAGTTGCACCTTATGAGAATATTTTTGCTATGAGCAAGGCTATTCGTGGTGTTCGTCATACTGTATCAATGATTGCACGTTCAATAAATCGTTAATTAAATAAATATTTGTATATTGTTATAAATACATAAATATAAAAATATATAAATATATAGTTAAAATGGTGATTCTCAGGACTTTTTTGAGATGAGTTCTAAAATTCATTTGGTTATTTAAAAGGATTTAAATTTTAAATTAGGATACAAAAATAGAGGATAGGTAATTAGCTATCCTCTTACTTTTGTAATTAAGGAGTGTATACATATGGTGTAAATAAAATATAAGTTATAGTATCTTTGAGCCAGCCGAATCCAAACAAACCAGCAGTACAAGCATAAAGAACAGCTATGGTAGGTTTGCCTTCATAAAATTTATGTGCTCCTAAGAAACCAAGGAATAGGCAAAGTAAAATAGCGGTCCATTTACTTTTTTCTTTTTTAGGTAATTTATTATATTCTTCATAAGGCTCTCTTAATATATCTATAATTTTCATATGTATCCTCCAATCTAAAATACTATTTGCTTATATTATACACCATTAATTGTAAATTTATAAAAATAAAAAAAGGAAAGTAGATAGAATAAGTTTATAAAACTATCTGCTTTCCATATATTATTTGTGAAATTAATTTTAGAAGCTGCCGCCGCCTCCACCATGAGTACTTCCACTGCTACTAGTATGAGTTGTACTATGACTTGAATTATTAGATTGCTTTTGAATCTTTCTTCTAGTGGTATTTTCTCCAACAAATATATCTTGTTTATTAGTTAAGGAGAAAGATCCTTTATCTTCGTAAGTTCTATTGTTAACAGTAACATTTCTCTTAGATCTTAGTGTAACTACTAATGTAACTAATAGCGATATTATTAAAGCAATAGCATAAGTGGCTGGAGATGTAACTTTCTCTTTTAATCTACTAGAAAAAGGAGGTGGAGTAGAGTTCTCTTCTATACTTAAATCCTCATCATCAGTAACTACTCCTTTAGTACCATAGTAATCAACCCTTTCTAGGAATTTGCTACTAGCACCTTCATAATCTCCATCTGATAAATAAGATGTTATTTCATTTATAATAGTATCTATTCTAGTATCACTAAATATATTAATTGCCTTTCCTGTTGTAGAAATCCAAATTTCTCTGGCATCCATATTTATTAATAATAAAATACCTGATTTTTCTGAATCAAAACCATAATTATTATAATCATAAAAATCATCCGCATACTCCATTGAAGTTTTACCCTCTGTATTATCAGTGATAACTATTACTGTGTCTAAATTATATTTATTTGCAACTTCATCAATACTATTTTGTAATTGTTGAACTTTGGGTTCTGATAAATAATTTAAATAGTCCTTTATGTTTTTAGTTTCAGCTGCCTTAACATTAATGGGTGATAAAGTTATTAAAAATATAAATAAACAAATAAGAGATTTAAATTTTCTAGACAATTGCAGCACCTCCAAACACAATAATTAACCAAGTTATTATAAATATAACGGATGCATATTTAATCTGACTACCATGATCAGTAGGAGCTTCACCTATAACTTTTCCAGTTTGTCCATTTATAATAAATTCATATTTTTTACCTTTGTACTCATTAACTAGTAAATAAATTGGTAACATAGCATAACTATGCTCAGTTTTAGTTATAGTAACTGTATTAGAGTTTTGTTTAAAAGTGCTATAACCAGATACTGTTTCAGCTAATCTAGACCTTAAATATTCTTTAACTCTCTTACTTGCAACCTCTTTTGCTTCTGTTGAATCTACATTATATTTTTCAGCCATAAATCCAGACATATATTTTATAGAGAAATCTGTTAGTTCATCATAATTATATGGCTCTATTTCCTCCATTAAGGAATCATCTAATTTTTTTAATCCATCTACAGGTATCCCATTATATTTAGAAGTACATTCCCTTATAATACTGTAGTACTTGGTTTGTGTATAATTGTAATCACCATCTGACCAAGTATGAACTTTTGTACCTTCACCACTAAGTTCTCCTCTTACATTATTATCAAATAACCAAAAAGGCACATATATACCAGTGATTTTTTCAATACTTTTCTTTTCCTTAAACCCTTTAGGAGCAAATTTCTTTTTCTTAATCCAATCTCTATAGATCTCTTGAGCCTTTTCTTTACCTATTTTAAATGGAATAACACTTTTGGGTGCGAATTTTCCAGAAAATCTAGTTTTAATTATAGAGTGACTTCTACAATAAACACAAAATGTTGCTGCTGTTGTATCATCTGCTATTAATTCTGCACCACAATTTGTACAAGTATAACTATCTAAATCATCTATATGTTCTTCAGTATGACTGGTATTTTCCTTAGTCATAGCATCAACTTCATCTTCATTAAATTCACTAAAGCAGTAATTACATTTCCATTTTTGAGTTTCAGGATTAAATTCTAATCCTGCATTACAGTTAGGACAATTATACTCTGTTATAGTACTCATATTTTCTCCTCCGATAAAATAATCTATAGTATATTCCACATAAATGGTATCATAATCTTATATGTGGTGTAAATTGAATTTAGGACTATTGTATGAGGTTAAAAAATATTTTAATAAAAGTATTGACAAGCCGTCAAAAACTTGTTATCGTATACATTGTAAGGACTGTTACTGATTCGATCAGGCATGACCAAAAATTAATGTGATTATCTATGGGTGATTATATTAATCTTTGGTCATTTTTTATTTTCAAATATAACAAGGGATGGAGATAATAAAGATGAAGATAGTTAAAAAGTTAAATAATAATGTTGTTTTAGCTTTAAATGATAAAGATGAAGAAATCATTGTTGTTGGAAAGGGATTAGGCTTCCGTAAGACACCATATGTTTTAGAGGATTTATCATTAATTGAGAAGAAGTATGTAATTCATGAAAACACAAAGGCTTTTGATATATTAGATTCTATCCCTAATGAAGTGATCAAAGTAACAGAAATGATTATGAGATATGGATATAAAGAACTTAATATAGGATTTAGTCCAGATATCTTATTAGCCTTATCAGATCATATTAATTTTGCTATTCAAAGAAATAATGAAGGGATAGAAATGAGAAACCCACTTCAGTGGGAAATAAAACATCTTTACCCTAAAGAGTATAGTATAGGAAATACTTCTTTAGATATTATTGAAAAAGAATTGGGTATTAGACTTCATAAAAATGAAGCTGCTTTTATAGCACTTCATTTTATAAATGCTCAATTGGGTAAGCATGATATGACTGAAACAACTAAGGTAACAAGTATAATGGGAGAAATCCTTAGTTTAATAAAGTATAAATTCAAAATAGAGTTTGATGAAGATTCATTTGAATTTACAAGGTTTGTAACTCATATAAGATACTTTATAATGAGGCAGGTAAATAATAAACCATTAGAAAATGAAAATAGTGATATGTTTACCCTTATGCAAGATAAACTGACTGAAGAGTTAGAGTGTGTTGAGATAATAGAGAAACATTTAAATAAAAACTATGGATGGAAGTGTACAAATGATGAAAAATTATATTTGATGCTTCATATTCAAAGAATAAGAAAACAAAATAACTAGGACTGTTACTGATTCGATCAGGCATGACCAAAAATTAATGTGATTGTATAGCTATAACTACAATTATGTTAGTCTTTGGTCATTTTTATTTTAGTTTAATAACTAATAAATCAATGCTAGCTAGGATTTAAAGGTTTTAAATATATATTTTAAACAAAGGTGGAGAGATACATGAATAATAAAGAATTAGCTCAAAAGATTCTTGAGTTAAGTGGTGGAGAAAAAAATATTACATATGTTACTCATTGTGCTACTAGATTAAGACTTGTAGTGAAATCTGAAGCAGAAGTAAATTTAAAAGCAATAGATAGTTTAGAAGGTGTTTTAAAAGCACAACATAGTGGTGGTCAATTACAAGTTGTAATTGGAGCTAAGGTAAACAAGATTTATGATGAATTCACTAAGCTTGGAAGTTTTACAAATAATAGTGAATCAGATATGCCAAAGGTAAAGAAAAACCCAGTCAATGCCTTTATTGAAACTATTTCAGGAATATTTACTCCAATACTTCCAGCACTTGTTGGATGTGGTATGATGAAGTGTTTATCATCACTAATGACATCAACAGGTATGGTAGATCCTTCTACAGGTTTTATTACAGTATTTAATATGATAGCTGACTGCGTATTCTATTTTATGCCATTCTTCTTAGCTGTAAGTGCAGCAAGAAAATTTAAAACTAATGAATATTTAGCAATAGCTTTAGCAGGATGTTTATTACATCCAACTATTTTAGATGCTGCAGGTAAAATTGCTGAAACTGGTATTGATAAAATAGACTTTTTAGGATTACCTATTTTATTAGTTAAGTATACTTCAACAGTAATTCCAATAATTTTATCAGTATGGCTTTTAAGTTATGTTTATAAGTTTGTCGAAAAGATAGTTCCAGATTTACTTAAGGTATTACTTGTTCCAATGATAACTTTATTAATTATGGTTCCAGTTCAATTAATAGCAATAGGACCTTTTGGTTCATATGTAGGTACATGGATAGCTGAAGGATTAAACATATTATTTGCAAAAAGCGGAATTGTTGCAGGTGCTTTATTAGGATTCTTTAGGCCTATACTTGTTATGTTTGGTATGCACTATTCAATTATGCCAATGCAAATTCAACAAGTTGCAGAAACAGGAGTTACTGTATTAACTGCAAGTGCTTTAGCAGCTAATCTTGCACAAGCAGGTGCAGCATTTGGTGTATTCTTAAAGACTAGAAATAAGACTATGAAGGCAGCAGCAGGTTCAAGTTCTCTAACAGCTCTTTTTGGTATTACAGAACCAGCTATTTATGGTGTTACTTTAAGATTTAAGAAACCTTTCTTTGCAGGATGTTTAGCTGCAGGTTTAGTAAGTGGATTCTTTGGATTAGTAAATGCAAATGCAAATGCTATTGCTCTTCCTGGTATTTTATCACTTTCAACATATAATGCTGATAAATATATTTACATTATAATTGGTGTTGTAGCAGCATTTGTTTTAGGATGTGTATTTACTCTTATTGCAGGGGTTGACGATTCTGTAATGGGTGAAGATAAGAAAGAAGAAACTGTAGTTTCTAATGAAGGAATTATTGTAAAGAGTCCAGTTGAAGGAACAGTTAAAGATTTAGCAGAAGTTAATGATAATGTGTTTGCAGAAGGTTTAATGGGAAAAGGAATTGCAGTTGAACCAAATGTTGGTAAAGTTGTAGCTCCATTTGATGGAATAGTAGAAGCAATTTTTAAAACAAATCATGCTATTGGTTTAAAATCTAATGATGGTGCAGAAGTTTTAATTCATATTGGATTAGATACTGTAAATTTAGAAGGTAAACATTTTAAGAGTCATATAGAAAAAGGTCAAACTATAAAAGCAGGAGACCTGTTAGTAGAATTTGATATAGATGCAATTAAGAAAGAAGGTTATGATGTTATAACTCCAGTTATAATTACAAACTCTGATAACTTTACGGATGTTATGGCAGTAAAAAATGGTGAAGTAACAAATAAAGATGATTTATTAAATTTAATATAAGTAGTAAAAGAGGTAGATTAATATGAAAACAGTATTTCCAGAAAACTTTTTATGGGGAGGTGCCTTATCAGCTTGTCAAGCTGAAGGTGCCTACAATGTAGATGGTAAGTCACTTACTATTCCAGAAGTAATGAAATTTAACGATAAGAACGACAGAAAAGTAACTAAACAGCTTAAAATTACAAGAGAAATGATAGAGGAAGCTAAAAATGACCCGGATACAGTTAAGTATCCCAAAAGAAGAGGAATAGATTTTTATCATACATATAAGGAAGACATGGCCTTATTTAAAGAAATGGGATTTAAGGTGTTTAGATATTCAATTTCTTGGGCACGTCTATTCCCAAATGGTGATGATAAAGAGCCAAATGAATTAGGATTAAAGTTCTATGATAGTGTTATAGATGAATGCTTAAAAAATGGAATGGAGCCATTAATAACAATATCACATTTTGACTTCCCGATTGTTCTTGTTGAAAAATTTGGTGGATGGTACAACAGAGAATTAATAGATTTATATCTAAGATATTGTGAAGTAATATTTAATAGATATAAAGGAAAAGTTAAGTATTGGGTAACATTTAATGAAATAAACATGAGTATTAAAGCTGGTCCTAAAACAATGGGAGTAATTGATGAAGGGCAAGAAAACTATGAAGAGATGTTATTCCAAGCTTTACATCATCAATTTGTTGCAGCTGCAAAGGCTACAAAACTTGCTCATGAAATAGACAAAGAAAATAAGATAGGTAGCATGGTAGCTTACTTTACTACTTACCCTTATACATGTAAGCCTGCAGATGCTTTAGCAATGCAAAAAGATGACCAAATGAAAAACTTATTCTATTTAGATATTCTAAATGGTGGTAAGTACCCTTATTATTCGAAGACATATTTTAGAGAGCATAACATTAATCTAGACATTAAAGATGGAGATTTAGAAATTATAAAGGAACATACAGCTGATTTTGTAGGAATGTCATACTACAATTCTATGATATCAAGTAATGATGGAGATCAATTAGAGCTTACTGCTGGTAATGTTCATAGTGTTTATAAGAATCCACATCTTGATGCAAATGAATGGGGATGGCAAATTGACCCAATAGGATTAAGATATACATTAAATCATGTATATGACAGATTTGGATTACCAGTATTTATACTTGAAAATAGTTCTGGATTCTTTGATGAATTAACAGAGGATAATAAAGTTCACGACCCATATAGAGTAGATTTCTTACGTAAGCATATTGAACAATTAAAGCTTGCTATTGAAGATGGAGTAGAAGTTATTGGCTACACAATGTGGGGACCAATTGACATGATTTCATCAGGAACTTCAGAAATGTCAAAACGTTATGGATTTATATATGTAGACCAAGATGACTATGGTAATGGAACAATGAAACGTTACAAGAAAGATTCATTCTATTGGTATAAAAATGTTATAGCAACAAATGGAGAAGAGCTATAATATATGAAAATACTAAAGAGTATTAGGAAAGTACCAGGGGGACTGCTTATAGTTCCCATGATACTTACCGCAGTAATCAACACTTTTTTTCCTGATATTTTTCAAATAGGAAATCCAACTACAGCACTTTTTACTAATAATAGTACTATGGTTTTAATAGGTCTTATGCTATTTGCATCTGGTACCCAATTCGATATAAGAAATATGGTAGATGTTATAAAAAGAGCTGGATTATTATGTGTTGGAAAGTTGATAATATCATATCTTATTGGAATATTAGTAATTAAGGCCTTTGGAATAGAAGGGATATTTGGAATATCAGCAGTTGCCATCATTGCTACAATAACAAGCTGTAATCCAGGACTATATCTAGCTTTAGTTAATGACTATGGAGATGAAATAGATAGAGCAGCTTTTGGATTTTTAAATCTAATAGTTGTACCTGCAGTTCCAATAATGATTTTAAGTTCAGCTAGTGGACAAGGAATAGATTTAAAAACAATAGTAGCAAATCTATTTCCATTTATATTTGGAATGATTTTAGGAAATTTAGATAGCGATTTTAAGAAACTTTATGCCCCTGCTACAGTAATACTTCTACCTTTTATGGGAATATGTTTTGGTAGCAGCATAAATATTATGGTAGCTTTAAAATCAGGAGTATCAGGAGTAGTTCTTACAGCAATATTCTATTTAGTAAGTTTATTTCCTCTATTAATATTAGATAGAAAAGTTGGAAAACGCCCTGGTTATGCGGCTATTGCAATGTCATCTGTAGCTGGTTTATCTATTTCAGTACCCTCTTTGGCTGCTGAAATGAGTAAAGTATATGCTCCTTTTATAGATATTGCAATGTCTCAGATAGCACTATCATCAATAATAACAAGTGTAATAACTCCAATGATAATTAAATATATAACTAAGAAATAGGGGTATAGGATACAGGAACGGGAATTCCAAAGGATAAGGAAATAGGTTTTGTTTATAATTCCTAAATAATTAGTGAATATCAAAAAAGTAGAAGTGATGGATGTTTTAGACAACTCTATTAGATTAGATAAGTGTAAACAGAATTTTTAGATATTTATAGTGTACAATAAACATTTTATAATAATGCTGCTTAACAAGTTAGTTAAGCAGCATTATTATATTAAGTTTTTATTTTTCTAAATTCTAAGGGAGTCTTTCCGTGAACCTTTTTGAACATTTTTATAAAGTTTCCACTATAATTATATCCAACTAATTTAGATATTTCATCTACACTTAATTGAGTAGTAGATAGAAGATTTTCTGCAATAGCCATTCTTATAGAAGTAGTATATTGGCTAATGGACATATGATATTTTGTAGAAAAACCTGCCTTGAGTTTTTGCTCATTTAGAAAAACCATTTTACTTAAGCTCTTTATAGTAGGGGGATTGCATGCCTCCTTAGTTAAAATCTCATGAGCTTTTTGTATGGCACTTACATCTGAAGCTGTTAATGTAACATATCTATCTTTTCCTATTTTTATTTCTCCATAATTTAATTGATTAGTAAAAACATTTTTAGGAGATGAATCTATTTCTTTATTAATTAAAGCTATACATTCTAGAATTTTACTTTCTAAATATAGTAGACTAAGTTCATTAATTTCTGCTAAGTTTCTTAAGTTTTGAATAATTGTAGCTATTTCAAGAGGAAGATAGTGATAAGTATAGTTTATGATAAAACTATCAAAACTCATTGTGCTTGGAAAGTTTGGATTAATAATTTCATCAAAATACTTTTTATATATAGTTATTTCTGCTCCGTGAAAGTGCTGACCGTTCTTCCAAGCCTGTTTTCCCTTTAAACCTCTCTCTGCAACAAAGAAGGAGGAGGGAGAAAAAGAGGAAAGGGGGCTATCTTCAATTTGAAAATTAGTTTCACCTTTATATACTGTTCCAAAACGTATTAGTTCTTCTTTATGATCAAAGGAAAGTGAAAAGTTAGAGGGGATTGTATAATCTCCAATACCAAAATCATAATATCCTTCTCTTGAATATTTAATAAAAAATCCAAGTTCAGTTTTTTTCTCATTTTTATATATGGTGTAATGTCCCATTGGATAGGGGGTAAATGTCATATATTCTAAAACTCTATTTTGAAATTCTTTCGTTGTTTTGCAAATCATAGCTTATTCCTTTGTTAAATTATTTATTTAGCTCTTGGTTATAATATTCTTAAGAACTTAGATTATTATAGCAGAAAATTATTAAATTGGATGATAAAATTATTAAATTAGGTGAATGGATTGAAATGAGAATCAATCTCACATAAAATTAGACCAGTAAAATAAATATAGAATTTAGTTATGGATTAACACGGAGGTATGATATGAAGAAGAATATATTAAAGACATTAGTTGTTTCATGTTTAGCTGCTATGATGTTAGTAGGATGTGGAACTAATGGTGGGTCAAATAATGATAAGTTATCAGAAAAGAAAATTACTGTTACTGATGTAAGAGGGGAAGTTGAAATACCTGCAACCCCTGAAAGAATAGTGGATTTAAGTGGAAATAGTGATATATTATCAATTTTAGGATATAAGGTTGTAGGAACTGCAAACAGTGATGCTTATGATTACACTAAGTTTCCTACATATTTAGAAGAAACTTTAAAGGGAGCAGAAATTCTAGGTTATAGCATGCAAGATACTATGGATGTAGAAGCAGTTATGAACTTAAATCCAGATTTAATTGTTATATCAACAGTTCAAGAAAAGATGTATGATCAATTAAGTGAAATTGCTCCAACAGTTATGATTCAATTAGAAGCATTAAACTGGAAAGATGATGTTAAGGCTTTTGCAAAGGTATTTAATAAAGAAGATGTTGCTAATAAGTGGTTAGCAGATTATGAAGCAAAGGCTAAGGAAGCTGGAGATAAGATTAAAACAGAATATGGTGAAAATACAACTTATCTTTCATTCTTAGCAAGTGGTGGGCAATTCTTTATCTTTGATGGAGCAGGATTTGGTAGCGTATTATATGAAGATATGGGTCTAGCTAAACCTGAAGGAATGCCAGAACAAAGTGATATTAGTTTACCAGTTGTAACTTATGAAGGATTAGCTTCAATTAAATCAGATTATATATTCTTAATTTCAACACCAGAGGATTTAAAGCAACTTGAAAGTAATGCTATATGGAATAGCTTACCTGCAGTAAAAGAAGGTAAGGTTGTAGTATTAGAATCATCACCTTACTTTAATCAAGGATATAGTTCAATAGGTAGACAATTATTAGTAGATGAAATAGGTGAAATGTTAAATGGAACAAAGTAAGAAACATACAACAATTTTTGTAATTGGTAGTTTGTTACTTTTAATAGGAGGACTGATTCTGGCTATAAGGCTAGGATCCGTCCATATTAATTTTTCAGACATTTGGAATAGTATCTTTAATTATAGTGAAACATTAGAGCTTATGCTTATTAGGGATGTACGAATTCCAAGAGCACTTTCTGTATTATTAACAGGAGGTATTTTAGGAGTAACAGGTGCCATGATTCAAGGCGTTACTAGAAATCCAATAGCTGAACCATCTATATTAGGTGTAAGCCAAGGGGCAACTTTAGTAATAGCTATTTTTTATGCAACTGGAGTAGCAATTAATACTAAAAATGTAATGATAGCTTCATTTATAGGAGCATTAATAACTGGAATTATAGTTTTAGGATTTATATCTAAGAAAGCAAATAATAATTCTATTGCAAAGATACTTTTAGCAGGAACAGCTATGAGTACATTTTTTATTTCATTAACAACTGTAATAGGATTATTATCAAATCAATCTCAAATGATAGGTTTTTGGGTATCAGGAGGCTTTAGAAATGCAAGCTGGTCTGACTTTAAACTTGTATTTATTGTAGGAATAATTGGACTTATTATAGCAATTTTATTATCACCAAAAATAAATATTTTAAATCTTGGAGACGACGTTGCCATTGGTCTTGGTGAAAATCCTGAAAGGATAAGATTTTTAACTCTTATGGTTATGATACCAATGTGTGCAGCAGCAGTTGCAGTAGGGAAAAATATAGCCTTTGTTGGTCTTATAGTTCCTCAAATAGTTAGAAAATTACTTGGGGAAGATTATAGAAGAAACATACCTTGTGCTTTTTTACTAGGAGCAGTTCTTTTAACTTATGCAGATATTGCAGCAAGAATGTTATTTGACCCTTATGAAACTCCAATTGGTGTGTTTACAGCTTTAATAGGAATACCATTCTTTATATCAGTAGCTAGAAAGGAGAGAGGATAATGAAGAAAAAAAGATTTAAAATTGCTTTAATAGTTTTACTAGCTTTATTAGTTCTCTCTTTTGTAGTTACATTGTGTTGGGGAACTTATAAGGTTTCTGTAGGGGAAGTCATAAATACCTTACTTGGTAATGGTACAAGACTTCAAAATACAGCAATATTAAATATTAGGTTACCTAGACTTTTAGTTGGTGCATTTGTAGCAATTGCCCTATCAACAGCAGGAGCAATTCTTCAAACTATAACTAAAAATGATTTAGCAGATACAGGAATTATAGGTATAAATGCTGGTGCAGCAGTAGCAGCAATTTTGTTTATTACATATCAAACATCTAATTATTACAGTGAGCTTGGGCAACTTTCAATTTTTGTATTGCCACTTATGGCTATAATAGGGGCAGCTTTAACTTCATTTGTAATATATATGCTATCTAGTAGACATGGAATAAGACCTAAAAGACTTTTATTAATAGGTATAGGACTAAATGCTGGCTTAAATGCCTTTATAACCTTCTTTACTTTTAGAGGAGGAGTGGGAGATTATAATAGAGTATTAGTTTGGACATCAGGAAGCCTTTGGGGATCAGGATGGAGCTATGCTAAAGTAATTATTCCAATAGTAACACTTATGTTTGGGGTAGTTATGTTAAATCATAAGAAACTAGATGTTTTAAATCTTTCTGATGAACTTGCCTTATCTCTAGGGTTAAATTTAGAAAGGGAAAGAAAGAAGTTCTTAAGCTATGCAGTTATATTAGCAGGCACAGCAACAGCTTTTGCAGGAAATATTGGATTTTTAGGACTTATATCTCCTCATATAGCTAAAAAGTTAGTTGGGCCATATCATAAGAACTTTGTTGTAATATCAGCAATGATTAGCGTAATAATAGTTCTTCTTGCGGATTCAGTTTCAAGAAATCTATTTTCTCCAATAGAAATTCCAGTTGGAATTACTGTGTCTATATTTGGAGTACCATATTTTATTTATTTAATGATGAAGGAGAAATAATTATGGAAGCTATTAGTGTAAGGAACTTATCAGTATCATATGAAAATAATACAATAATTGAAAATATGGATTTAAGTTTCCCAAAGGGGAAAATAAGTATAATAATTGGAGCAAATGGATGTGGAAAATCAACTTTGCTTAAGACCATATCTAGAATTAATAAGCCAAAATCGGGAGATATCTTTATAAATAATAAAAATATAAAGAAGATAAAGGAAAAGAATATAGCAAAGGAAGTTGCATTTCTTCCTCAAGGACCAGTTTGTCCAAGTGGTCTTACTGTAAGAGAGCTTGTAGCCTTTGGAAGATTTCCTCATCAAAAAATGATAGGTGGACTTAATAACCATGATAAGGAAGTTATTGATTGGGCTATAAAAGAGACAGGTCTTAGTGAGTTTGCTGACAGAGAAGTTGAAAATCTTTCTGGTGGTCAAAGACAGAGAGCTTGGATTGCTATGACTTTAGCACAAGAGACAGAAATTATAATGCTTGATGAACCTACTACTTATTTAGATATGTCTTATCAACTTGAAGTATTAGAGGTCCTTCAAAAGCTTAATAAAGAAAAGAATATTACAGTAGTTATAGTTTTACATGAGCTTAATAATGCATGTAGATTTGCAGATAACATTATTGGACTTAAAAAAGGTAAAGTAATATGCCAGGGAAAACCAATGGATGTAATTAATAAAAAAGCATTAAAAGAAATTTACGGCATAGATGCCAACCTTAAAGAAAGTGAAAATGGTGAATATCCAATATGTACAGAGTACGAGCTTTTTAGGGAGGGTGCATGAGAAATAAAAACTTTATAATAATAGTTATAGGGCAGATTATTTCACTTTTTGGAAATGCTATTCAAAGATTTAGTATGTCCCTATACTTATTAGAATTTACAGGGAGTACAGCTGCCTTTGCTAATATATTAGCAATATCAACAATACCTTATATACTATTTGCACCAATTGCAGGAAGACTTTCAGATAAAATAAATAGAAAAAAGATAATGGTTTATTTAGATCTATTCTGCTCAATTTTAATAGGGATATATGCATTTATATTACTTAGAGGAAAAGATAGTGAGTTGATAGTAGCCATAGTAATGTTTATGTTATCCGTATGTTATACTCTATATGGCCCTGCAGTAGTGTCTTCAATTCCACAAATAGTTGAAGAAGATAAGCTAACATCAGCAAATGGAATAATTAATCAAGTAGGATCTGTTGTTAACTTCCTTGGACCAATACTTGCAGGAGTACTTTATGGATTAGTAGGTATAAAATTAATAGTAATAATAAATGCCATAAGCTTTTTAGTATCAGCAATAATGGAGTTATTCTTAGATATTCCAGATGTGGTTAAGAGAGATGAGGATACAGATAAGGGCAAGGTTTTATCTGTAGAATTTATAAAGAAATCCTTTATAGATATGGGACATAGCTTTGTATACTTAAAGAAAGAAAAGAAGATAATATTAGGAATTATAGCTTCATATGCTTTATGTAATATATTCTTAGTACCTATATTATCAATAGTAGCACCATACTTTATAAATATATTACTTGGGCTACCTTCACAAGTTTATGGAGTAGTAGAAGGAATATGTGTTTTAGGTATGATTTTAGGTGGTTTTTGGATAAGTATAAAACCAAAGATGTTCTCAATGAAGAAGGTACATTATACATATTTTCCTATGATAGTAGGGGTTACTTTAATGGCTACGTTAGGATTTATTAGGTTAAATAATTATGTTTTGGCTGGACTTTTTGGTGTTAGTGGTATGGCAATTATGCTATCTCTAGCATTATCAAATGTACTAACACTAACTTTTATTCAAAAAGAGGTGCCTTCAGATATGCTAGGACGTGTATCAGCCTTTTCTACAGCAGTAGCAACTATAAGTGTAGCTCCTGGACAGTTATTGTTTGGACAAGTAATAGATATGGGAATACATATAGGAATTATATTGATAATAACAGCTATAGTTAATGTTGGGCTTATTTTATTTGTTAAGTGGAATGTAAGAGAATTAAATTAAATATTTTACTTATATTTAGTTTAAGTAGTTGGATATTTATTTTGTGGCAGGAATAGCAAAATGAATATCCACTATTTTTTATATCTTACTAGATAATTTTTTGTATGTGCTTAATTTATAGTTAACGTTTTTTTCATAGTCAAATTTAAAATAGCAAGTATATATACAATCTAAAAGATACAATAATGATAGTCTTGTTGAAAATGATGAAATTTTATTGAAATGATTTTCATTTGAACTTAAATATAAATGATAATCAGCATATTTAGTAATTGGATTCTCATTTGTAGAAGAAATTAAAATGATAGGGGTATTATTCTTTTTTAAAATATTAGCTAAGTTTTCTATTATTAATCCTCTGCCTTCAAAAGAAACAATTATTGCAACATGTTTTTCATCACTAGTAGGAGCAGTTAAAAGTTGATGATATTCTTCTATAGGTACATTTATAAAAGTGCCGATTTCTTGCATTTGAAACTTAAAGTTTTCTGCAAAAAATATGTTTCCAGCAGAAGTATAAAAATCAATATATATAGCTTTTTTTAGAATGCTTGCTACCAATTTTAATGTATTTAAATCTATCAAATTTAAAGAAGAGTGTATAGTTTGTTCATATAGTTCTTTCATTTTTAATATAACCTGATTTTGTGTTTCATTTTGTTTAAATGGATAATCAAAGTTAAGTGAATTTTGTTCCTTTAAATACTCATTAATTGATAAGGAGACTTGTACTTTTAATTCAGCCAAGCCAGCTAAACCTATCTTTTTGCATAGTCTATAAATGCTTGATGTTGAAACAAAGCAAGCTTTACTAATTTCAGAAGCACTCATTCTTATAAAGTCTTCAGAATTATCCTGCATATAGCATACTAATGTTTTTTCATTTTGAGTTAAATCTGTTAATTTATCTAGTTTACTAAAAATGTTCATGAAGATCACCTCATGAACATTATACAACATATTATTTAACTTTCTAATCCTTTTATATATTTGCTTAGAGTATAAGCAATTCCATCTTCTTCATTTGATAAGGTTATTTCATTAGCTATAGCCTTTAAATCATCTACGGCATTCTCCATAGCAACTCCAATACCAGCGTATTTAACCATTGAAGCATCATTGTGCCCATCTCCAAAAGCAATCATTTCTTCTTTTTTATATCCCATAGGAATAAGTACAGTATCTAACGCCTTTGCTTTATCAATGCCTTTTGCAGTAAATTCAAAATAGAAAGGTCCTGTAAACATACAGTTTAATGTATCCTTAAAAGGCTCCATCATTTCTTTATAATGTTCTTGTAAATAGTCAGGATCTCCAGCAGTTAAAATTTTATTTAGTGGATAGTTAGCAAAAGCAGCTAAATCATCCACTTCACATAGTTTAAACTTACCACCACGAGATTCATATTTAATTACATTAAAAGGTGCTCCTTTAAATTGGATTTCATTATCAAAAACATTATTAACATACATGTAGTCGTCTTTATCAATCATAGGCTTAACTTTGAATTTCTTCATGTGTTCAAGAACTGCTTGTCCTTGTTCTACCGTCATGGTTTCATTAAATAGAACTTTATTAGTTTCACAGTCAACTACCTTTGATCCATTAAAAGAAACTAAAAGGCCATGATTTTCATCCATTTTTAATTCCTTTGCAAAATCAATTAATCCAGATGTAGGTCTTCCAGAGGCTAATATTAGAATAGCTCCTAGCTCTTGGGCTTTAATTAGAGCATTTTTAGTTTTTTTAGGAATTTCTTTTTTGCTATTAGTTAATGTGCCATCAACATCCATAATAATTACTTTAATGTTACTCATATATCTTTCCCCCTTCGTTATATATTTCATTATACTAATACTAAATTTAGGAATAAACAGGTTAACTTAAGATTGAATAATATGTATCATAAATAGTAAAGTTATCTAACAAAACAATGGAATAAATTTTTCGTTGTAGAATAATCTTGTATGATGTTTATATTTTGTTAATATAGGAGTATAGTATATAATAGATAAGGAAAAGGAGCGATATGGATGAAATTAAGTAGAAATGACGCATGTTGGTGTGGTAGTGGAAAGAAATATAAGAATTGCCACCTAAACTTTGATGAAAAAATCCTATCTTATGGATTAAGAGGTGCTATTGTTCCACCTAGACAAATTATAAAAAATGAAGCTCAAATCCAAGGGATAAAAGAGAGTGCTAAAATAAATACAGCTGTACTAGATTTAGTTGCTGAGAATATAAAGGCAGGAATGTCTACAGAAGATATAAATACTTTAGTACACGATTTTACAGTTTCACAAGGTGCCATTCCTGCACCATTAAATTATGGTGGATTCCCTAAGAGTGTATGTACTTCTATAAATGAAGAAGTATGTCATGGAATTCCAAGTAAAGATATCATACTTAAGGATGGAGATATAATAAATGTAGATGTATCTACTATATATAATGGATATTATTCAGATGCATCAAGAATGTTTATGATAGGTAACGTACATCCAGAGGTTGAAAAGCTTGTTAAAGTAGCGAA
Source organism: Clostridium sp. (assembly GCF_018372875.1). Classification (GTDB taxonomy): domain Bacteria; phylum Bacillota; class Clostridia; order Clostridiales; family Clostridiaceae; genus Clostridium. Next base: position 75,447 of record NZ_JAHAIF010000003.1, read on the forward strand.
GGAATGTTTGGATTTAGGGCTTCAAGCTGCTAAGCCATGGGGATTCTTAGGTGATATTTCAGAGGCTTGTCAGACACATGCTGAGAAAAATGGTTACTCAGTAGTTAGAGAATTTGGAGGACATGGGGTAGGAATACAATTCCATGAGGATCCATTTGTTCCCCATGTAGGTAAGAAGGGAACAGATATGCTTTTAGTTCCAGGTATGATATTTACAATAGAGCCAATGATTAATATGGGTAAGAAAGATATATATGTAGACTCTGATAATGATTGGACAGCTATTACAGAAGATGGTTCACCATCAGCTCAATGGGAATATACAGTTTTAATAACTGAAGATGGAGCTGAGATATTAACTTATTAATAAGATGAAGAAAACTAGCAGTATTGCTAGTTTTTTTTATTGTAACTATTATGTATAATAGAATAAAAAACAAAGGAGGAGAGTTATGGAACTTAGAAAAACTAATATAAGTGATGTAAATAGTGTTATGAAAATAATATCTCAATCACAAGATTACTTTAAATTAAAAGGTATTGACCAATGGCAAAATAATTATCCTAATGAGAATACTATAATAGAGGATATTAATAATGGCTATAGTTATGTTCTAGAAAAGGACAATAAAATTATTGCAACCTTAGCTTTATCATTTAATGGGGAAGTAACTTATAATAAGATATACCAAGGAGAATGGTTAAGTAATAAAGAATACGCTGTAATACATAGAATAGCTGTAGATAATGACCTAAAGGGTAATGGTATATCTTCCTATTTAATTGAATGTGTTAAGAAGATAGCATTAGATTTGAATGTCCATAGTATAAAGGTAGATACACATGAAGATAATATATCTATGCAAAGGTTATTAGAAAAGAATGATTTTAAATATTGTGGAATTATATATTTAGAAGATGGAAACAAAAGAATAGCATTTGAAAAACTAATATAGGACGAGGTTGAAAATGAATAAAAAAGTTTTACAAAGGATAGGAATAATTTTATTATATGGAATACTAGCAGGAATAGGTGTAAACTGCTTTTTAACGCCTGCAAAGGTATATTCAGGTGGGGTAACAGGGTTATCTATGCTTTTATCATCAATAGGAAATGACTTTGTAGGAGTTAATATTGATATATCTACTTGGGTATTAATAATTAACTTACCACTTTTATATTTATCTTGGAAAAAGCTTGGAAATAAATTTACTATATACAGTTTATTTGCTGTAATTTCAGCTTCATTATTTATTAAGGTTATACCAGAAACCCTAGTAACTGAAAATGTTTTCTTAGCTGCAATATTTGGAGGTGCCTTAACTGGAGTAGGATCAGGACTTTGTTTTAGAGCAGGTTTTTCTACAGCTGGAACTGATATAATTGTTTTAGTTGTACAAAAACTTACAGGTAAATCTGTTGGGGTTATAGGGTTTATATTAAATGGTATTATAGTTTCGCTTGCAGGAATAATGTATGGAATAGAAATGGGGCTTTATAGTTTAGTATCTATATTTGCAACAACAAAGCTTGTGGATATATTCTATGTTCAACAATATAAACTTACAGTAAATATATATACAAGAAAAGAAAAGGAAGTTGTAAAGGCGTTATTAGCCAATAATTTAAGGGGAGTTACTGTTCATACAGCATTAAAAGGTGGATACACAAATGATCCTTTATCTTCAATTGTTACAGTAATTTCAAAGCATGAATTACTTTTTATAAAGAAAATTCTTATGGAAGTTGATGAAGATGCCTTTATTAATGTTCAACCTACTGTAGAAGTTGTAGGAAAGTTTATAGATAAATCTCTTATATAAATTAACAAAAGAATTAAATTGGAATATAATATTATAGATAAAATATTTCTAAAAAATATATGGGGTGTCGTATAGCGTAAAAATTGGCAGTATAGTTCTTATTACTGCCAATTTTTAATATGTTAATTAAATTTATAAATGTCAGACAATTCTATGTTAAACCTTTCCACTCTTGAATCAATAGATTTCCTATTAGAATTGATTTCTTTATTATTACATTTTCTAATAGGAAGATAAAAAATAAATTCTGTTCCTTCAGTATAGTTTTCATTTAAATAAATATCCCCACTATGCATTTCTATAATGGATTTCACAATGTTTAAACCAAGACCACTACCTATATTAGATTTTGTTATTTCATTATTAACTTGAGTGAATCTTTTAAATATATAATGAGAATTTTCTTTTGATATACCAATGCCATTATCCTTTAATGAAACATATAATCTCTTATTATTCCAATCAGTTGATATAGTAATATTTATAATTCCGTCATCACTTGTGTACTTCAGAGCGTTAGATATTAAATTTAGCATAACCCTTTCAACTTTTTCAAGGTCACAGCATAAATACACTTCTTCTTCATCAGTATCAAATATTATATTTTTACCAAGGATATGTATATAATCTGCTATAGAAGTTACAATACCTTCTAAAAACTGTATTATATTTACATTTTCTTTATATAAATTTATAGCACCATCATCTAATTTTGTCACATCGATTAAGTTATTAATTAAGCGTAACAGCCTATAAGAATTATACTTTATACTTTCCAGGTAATTGCAATACTTACTATTAATAGTTGAGGCATCGTTTTCAAATCTTTCTAAAATTAACTGAGAAGCAGATATAATTATATTTAAGGGGGTTTTAAAATCATGGGACATATTTGCTAAAAACTCAGATTTATGAGTTTCTAAGTTTATTCTGTTTTGTAAAGTTAATAATTCATCCATATTTTTTCCTATTATAAAAATCTGTTCAGTGCTTTTATCATAAGAGTAGCTAAGCTCTATTAGTTTTGTGCTAGTATCTTTGGCTAATATGTTGCAATAGATATGAGTATCGTTACATTTCTCTTTCATTTCACTAATAGAGGGTAATGCGTTTTTGTAAAAAGGGCTTAATAAATGATTTAATTTCTTATTTGCTATATCTTTATTTGACCATCCTAAAAGCTTTAAAAAGCTATTGCTAACTTTTTTTATAACACCATCATCATTAGTGATTATATACAAATCTGTGGATATATTTAAAAAGTATTCAAATTCTTTTTCAATCTCCTCTTTAAGCTCTAATTCTTTTTTTAAAGAGTTGGTTAGATATAAGTTATCCAGAGATAATATAAGTCTTTTAGCTATGTTATTTATACAATTGTTTACTGTAGAGTTAAAATTATCTTTAGTAAAATAAACAGTTATAAGTCCTAAAAGATTATGACCAGATACTAATGGATAAGCAGTCATATATTCATTTTTAAACATTCTTTTATAATAAGGGTCTTCAAAAATATAATAACCCTTCCATAAATAATATTCTGACAAGTTATGGGTGGTACTAATAATATTACAATCTAAAAGTATTTCTTTTTTATTTTTATCTAAGTCTATACAAATATTTTGTGGGGTAAGTTCTGAAATTCCCAATGCATATTCCTTAATTAGTTGTTTAGCAGTAGTGTTATATGTCCATAAAGTAACTCCACTTAAGTTCAGGTCTTTATAAATATCAGATATATATTCGTATATTTCCCTTACAGAGTTTGAACTATTATCAAAATAGTTACTAAAGTCAATAGTGTTAGTATTACCTACCTTATCATGTAATTCTAACATATAAGTCACCTCCCTTTATGTGTAATCTTTTTTAATAAAAAATCTAATATAAATAAAACCATAATTATAGTATCCTATTTTTGCAAAAACATATAAAGAGAATTTAAAAAAAATTAACTGATAATTAACATTAAATTTTATTTATTGAAACAAATGGGATATATAATAGCACTAAATATTTTAAGTATATTTATTTTGCTGAGGAGAGTGTATCATATGCCGCTGATAAAAAAGATTAGTCCAGGCAGATTAATTGTATTAGGATTTGCACTAGTTATAATCATGGGAACCATATTATTAATGTTACCAATTTCTCTGAATGAAGGAGTAGAAATATCCTTTATAGATGCATTATTTACTTCCACTAGTGCTGTATGTGTAACAGGGTTAATAGCAGTTGATACAGCTGATACCTTTAATGTTTTTGGAAGAACTGTAGTAGCCATGCTTATTCAAATTGGTGGACTTGGAGTTACCTCAGTAGGAGTTGGATTTATACTTCTAGCAGGTAAGAAGGTAAGTATTAAAGGACGTAAATTAATTAAAGAAGCTATGAATTTAGAGAGCATGAAAGGGTTAGTGAAAATAGTTAAGGCAGTGCTTTTAATGACTTTACTATTTGAATTAGTAGGGGTAATACTAAGTTACATTGTATTTTCACAGGATTATGAACCATTAAAGGCTTTAGGAATAAGTGTTTTTCACTCCATAGCTGCATTTAATAATTCTGGATTTGATATATTAGGGGGATTACAAAATCTCATACCATATCAAAGTAATATTCTTTTAAATTTAACAACATGTTTTCTTATTATTTTTGGTGGACTAGGTTTTTTAGTAATAAAAGAAATATTTGAAAAAAGATCTTTTAAGAAGTTTTGTCTTCATACAAAAGTTGTATTGTTAATGACTACTTTATTGCTTATAGTTGGCACCATTCTTTTAAAGATGACAGAAAATATATCTTGGCTTGGAGCGTTCTTTTTTAGTACTTCAGCTAGGACAGCTGGATTTAGTACATATAACTTAGGTACCTTTACAAATGCAGGGTTATTTACATTGGTAATATTAATGTTTATAGGAGCATCCCCTGGATCAACAGGTGGTGGTGTAAAAACTACTACAGCCTTTATTATAGCTAAGAGTTTATATGCTAACTCTACTAATAAACATTGTGGTGCATTTAAAAGGAAATTTCCTGTAAGTGTAATATGGAAGGCATTTAATCTTGTGATTCTAGCTTTCTTAGTAGTTATTATAGGAACCTTTATCTTATGTATATTAGAGCCAGAAAGTTCATTTATGCAATTACTATTTGAGGTTACAAGTGCCTTTGGAACTGTAGGATTATCTACTGGTATAACTCCACATCTTGCATCATTAAGTAAATTTATTATTGTATTAATTATGTTTATTGGAAGGCTTGGACCTATTACCATGGCAACAATTTGGTATCAAAAGAAGCTTCCAGAAGCACGTTATTCAGAAGAGTCTGTAATTATTGGATAGGAGGATTTTATGTTTAAAGAGAATAAATCTATGGAGTATGGAATAATTGGTCTTGGGAGGTTTGGATTTGCTCTAGCAAAAACTTTAATAGAAGCTGGAAAAGAAGTATTAGTTATAGATAGTGATGAGAGCAAAATAAAACAAATAAGGCAATATACAAGTAATGCTTTTGTGGTAGAGATACTAAATAGAGAAACATTAGAAGAAACAGGAATACAAAACTGTGAAACAGCAGTTGTATGTATTGGTGAAAAAATGGATGCTAGCATTCTTACAACTTTAAATTTAATTAATATGGGAATCCCAAGAGTTATAGCAAAGGCAGTAAGTTTTGACCATGGATCTGTGCTAACAAAGATTGGAGCAGGAGTGGTATATCCAGAAAATGATATGGCTATAAGAGTTGCAAATAGACTTTTATATTCAAAGGCTTTAGATTTTATAGAGCTTAATGATGATATAAATATTTGCGAAATGGAAGTGCCTAAAAAACTTGATGGAGTTCAAATAAGAGAGTCAAACATAAGAAAGAAGTACAAGCTTAATATTATTGCTATTGAAGGAGAAGGGGGAACCATATTAGAAGTATCACCAGATTACATTTTAAAGTCTGGTGAACTAATAGTAGTAATAGGAAAAAAGAATAATATAACTAGGTTTGAAGAATATTTACTTGATGAGTAATAGATATAGTTTATATCATTTACTTTAGGAGAAATAGTTGACAAAATATTTATAGAATAGTATTATCTAAGTGAGAAGAATAATCAATAGTGATTAGTAATTACAATTATGAAAAAGTACAATATTTTTATCAATGTACTTACACACTACATTGACTTAGTTGAATACATCGTGAATTATATAAATTGTACTGCATAATTATAAGTAGTTGGAGACCTATACACTATGTGTAGGTCTCTTTTGTAAAATAGCTAAATTTTTATTTATATAGATTTAAGGAGTGATATTTATGAAAACTTATGTAGAAATAATCGACATAGTTGGAAGACAAATTTTAGATTCTAGATGTTTCCCTACTGTAGAGGTTGAAGTTTACTTAGAAGACGGAACAGTAGGAAGAGCAGCTGTACCTTCAGGAGCATCAACAGGTATATACGAAGCTGTAGAATTAAGAGATGGTGACAAAGATAACTATCTAGGAAAGAGCGTAGAAAATGCTGTTAAAAACGTTAATGATATAATTGCAGAAGAATTAATAGGTTGTAACGTATTCGACCAACCATATATTGATAAAACTATGATTGAATTAGATGGTACACCAAACAAAGGAAAGCTTGGTGCTAATGCTATCTTAGGAGTATCTTTAGCATGTGCACAAGCGGCTGCTAACTCATTAGGATTGCCTCTTTACAAGTATATTGGAGGAGTTAATTCTAAGACTTTACCAGTACCAATGATGAATATTATAAATGGGGGATCACATGCTGATAACTCAGTTGATTTACAAGAATTCATGGTTATGCCAGTAGGGGCTAAAACTTTCTCAGATGCTATGAGAATGTGCGCTACAGTATACCACACTTTAAAGAAGACATTACATGATAAGGGATATTCAACAGCTATTGGAGATGAAGGTGGATTCGCTCCAAATCTTAAATCAAACGAAGAAGCTATTGAAGTTATTATCGAAGCTATAACTAAGGCTGGATACAAGGCAGGAGAAGATATGTTTATCGCTATCGATGCTGCATCTTCAGAATACTACAAAGATGGTAAGTATGTATTAGAGCATGAAGGTAAAACTTTAACTGCTGAAGAAATGGTAGACTTCTTAGAAGCTTGGGTTAACAAGTATCCAATAATCTCAATCGAAGACGGTATGGCTGAAGAAGATTGGGAAGGATGGAAGCTACTTACTGACAGATTAGGTAAGAAGGTTCAATTAGTAGGAGACGATTTATTCGTAACTAACACTGAAAGATTAGAAATGGGAATTGAAAAGGGAGTTGCTAACTCAATTCTTATCAAGCTTAACCAAATCGGTACTTTAACTGAAACTTTAAATGCTATTGAAATGGCTAACAGAGCAGGAATGACTGCAGTAGTTTCTCATAGATCAGGAGAAACTGAAGATACAACAATAGCTGATTTAGTTGTTGCTGTTAATGCAGGACAAATTAAAACTGGTGCACCAGCTAGATCTGAAAGAGTTGCTAAGTACAATCAATTAATTAGAATTGAAGAGGAATTAGAAGATGTAGCTGAATATAGAGGAAGAAAAGCTTTCTTCAACATAAAATAGTAAATGTTTTTTATAGAACTGCCTTAGGCAGTTCTTTTTTAGTAAAATAGATAGGTAATGGAGAAATGAAACTATACCTTTTATATAAGTATAGTTATTTTCATTCCTCTACCTTCAATACTTTCAGCATAAATAGCTCCTGAATGTGCCTCTATTATATCATGAGCTATTGCCATACCTAATCCAGAACCTTCTACCTGACTTGAAGTATTAGTGCCTCTATAATATCTTTCAAAAATGTATCTTAAGTCTTTTTGACATACACCTTTGCCATCATCTTTTATTAGAATTTTCACCCTAGACTTATTTATTCTTTCAACCTTTACTTCTACATTAACCTTATAGTCGTTATGAAGGAAGGCGTTTATAATTAAATTAATAAAAACTCTTTTAATTAAGTTTTCATCTAAACTAATCTTTATATCTTTCTCATAAAAAGTGAAATTAATTGAGCCATTATTAAATTTATCATCATTCATTATATCTATTATTACATGTCTTATTAGAGTAATAATATTTACTTCCTTTTTATTTAATAGTAAGTTCTTATCTTTAAGATGAGAGGAAAGGTTTAAATCCTCAACTAAATTTTTAATGTAATCAACCTTATTAATAATTATGTTAGAATACCTAATTCTTTGGTCATCATTAATTTTATAATCTTTTACAGACATTATTTCTGCATTTCCCCTAATTGAAGTTAGAGGAGTTTTTATATCATGGGATATATTTGAAATCCATTCTTTTCTCATTTCCTCTAGTTTATTTCTTTCAAGTTCATTAGTATACAATCTATTTGAAAGTATATTTAGGCTTTCTCTAACATCTGAATATATTCCTTTTCCAACATTCTCTATAGAATATTTCCCTTTGGATAGATTATTAATTCTATCCACTAATCTCTTAATTGGACGGGTAATATGTATTAAATATATACAGCTAATAAGTAGTATAAAAATTATAACTATTGCTATAAACAATGGGAAATTATGAGCTTTAATCAATTGGTCTTTATTATAAGCAAATATTAATCTTTCGACTTTATTAGGACTAAAAAACAAAAGAGTAGTATAACTATTTCCTTGGAAATAATTGGAAAATAAAAACATGGTTTGATCTGGATTTGTATATAGATTAATTAAGGTTTCATTATTATATTCTGTTGGATAGTCCTTTGGTTTATTATAGCTATAAACTTCCTTATTATTTATATCTAGTATTTGGAGTTTTACATCATTGCTATTTAGTAAAGCTAACCCTTCAGAATCTACATAAATATTATTACTATCATCTAAATGTATATGTGTTTTAAATGAATTAATAAAGTCAGAAGGATAATAGTCTGAAGTAAAGCTATGCTTAACACTTACATCATATAGTCCTATTGTTATGCAAATTAATATTATTGCAATTATAGAAGAAACTATAAACTTTAATGAAGGTTTAAATATCATTTTTACGCTCCCTTATAAATTTATATCCAAGTCCTATTACTGTAGTTATATATTTAGGATTTGAGGGGTCATTTTCAATTTTCTTTCTAAGCTTTCTAATATGAACAGTTATAGTATTGTCGTATCCAAAGAAATCTTCCCCCCAAACCTCGTTACAGATCATCTCTTTACTTAAAATTCTATTAGGATTATCAATAAAGTATAAAAGAAGTTTTAACTCCTTTGCAGTAAATTCTAATAGTTTACCATCCTTATATACTGTTCCTTTATCTTTATGTATTTCTATATTATCAAATTTAATTACTTTATTATCATCTATACTGGTTTTACTAAATCTTCTAAGACGAGCTTTAACCCTAAAAGCAACTTCTCTTGCACTAAAAGGTTTTGTGATATAATCATCAGCTCCTAGGGCAAATCCTAGAAGTCTATCTACTTCTTCTGATTTTGCTGAAAGAAAGAGTATTGGAACTTCACTTGTTTTTCTTATTTCTTTAAAAACATCATATCCTATAATGTCTGGAAGCATTATATCCAAAAGTACTATATCAGGATTTTCTTTTCTAAATAGTTCTATTCCTTCCTTTCCTGAAGTTGCCCTATATATATGCTTAAAACCTTCCATTTCTAAAACAGTAGTTAAAATATCTAAAATTTCAATTTCATCATCTATTAATAAAATTTTATTCATTTCAATCATCCTTTGTTTTTTTATAAATTATAACATAAATAGTTTTTCCTAAAATATTTAAGTAAATTAATTAAGATGGATTTAAGACCATTTTTATTTAGAATAAATAACTCTCCCTTAAAGTAGTAGTGACAAAAGAAAAAAGTGAGGGAAAAACAATGAGAAATAATTTTAAAATAGCTTATAGATTTATAAAGTCTAATAAAGCTCAGACAATTTTAATAGCATTAGGTATTGCTTTAGGAGTTACAGTACAACTTTTCTTAGGGTTACTTATTAATAACTTAAATGATAATTTATTAAATAAAACAATAGGTAATACCTCTCAGATAACAGTTTCTTCAAAAGATAAGGGGATATCTAATTATAATGACATTATAGCTAATATAAAAGATAAAGAAGATAAGATTACAAATATAATGGGGGTATTAGATAATCCTGCAATAGTAAAAGAAGGAGATTCTAATAAATCAATTATAGTTAGAGGGTTAGATTTATCTAAAGAAAATGATATTTATGATTTAAGTAATAAAATAAGTGAAGGGGAATTTCCTCAAAATGAAAATGAAGTGCTAATAGGTAAGGGATTAAGTGAAGATTTAAATTTAAAAGTGGATGATGAATTAGGGTTTTCATCTCCTAGCATTGGGGAAAAGAAGGTTAGGGTAACTGGAATAGTTGACTTGAAAGTAAAAGGAATGAATGATTCATGGGTAATTACAACTTTAGCCAACTCTCAAAAGATTTTCTCTAAAGAGGGGGAAGTTTCATCTATAGAAATGAAGATTAATAATGATTATGTTTTTGAGAGTGATGAAATTAGTAAAAGTATATCTTCCTACATTCCTAGTGATTTAGATATTGTAAATTGGAAAGAGGATAATGAAAGTTTATTAGATGCATTAAGTGGACAGAAGACATCAAGTATTACAATTCAAGTATTTATTATAATATCTGTAACAATGAGTATAGCTGGAGTGTTAGCTATTTCAGTTATTCAAAAGTCAAAGCAAATAGGAATACTTAAGGCAATGGGAATAAGAAATAGAAGTGCAGCAGCTATTTTTATACTTCAAGGATTAATTTTTGGTGTAGTTGGAGCTTTATCTGGAGGAATATTAGGAATAACCTTATTTAAGATATTTACAGTTATGGTTAAAACATCTGATGGAAGTCCATTAGTTCCAGGAAATATGTATTATGGGTTTATTTTAATGAGCATAATTATTTCAATATTAGCAGCAGTTTTAGCATCAATAATAGCAGCTAAAAAATCACTTAAATTAGATCCAATAGATATTATAAGAAACAATTAGGAGGAAGTTATGAGTGCATTAGAGCTTAAAAATATAACAAAAGTATATGGAGAAAAAGTAAAAGCTAAGGTATTAAATAATACAGATTTAACAATAAACGAAGGAGAATTTGTTTCTATTATAGGACAAAGTGGAAGTGGTAAAAGTACATTGCTAAACATAATGGGAACTTTATCTAAAGGAAGTAGTGGAACACTTTATATTAATGGTATTAATGTAGAAGGTATGAACAAGAATGAACTTGCTAATTTAAGAAATAGTGAACTAGGCTTTATATTTCAGTTTCATTATCTTTTGCCTGAATTTACAGTTCTTGAAAATATATTAATGCCTTATTCTATATCTGGAAAAAAGGTAAACAAGGAAATCTTAGAAAGGGCTAAAGAGCTTATAGATTTAGTTGGATTAACTAAAGTAAAAAATAATATGGCTACAGATTTATCCGGTGGACAACAGCAAAGAGCAGCAATAGCTAGAGCCTTAATAAATAATCCTAAAATAATTTTGGCAGATGAACCAACGGGGAATTTAGATTCTAATACGACTAATGAGATATATAATCTACTTAGAGATATTAATAAAAAGTATAATACAACCTTTGTAATAATAACTCATGATAACAGAATAGCTGAAAAGGCAGATAGAGTTATAGAAGTATTAGATGGGAATATAATAAAAGATTATTTAAATTAGGTGAAAATAATAAATTAATCATTGATTTTATTATGAGAAGAGAGGGTATTTATTTTGAACATAATAATCAAAATAAATACCCTCTCTAATTTTATTGCCTAATCCACTCTACAACACCAGGTGTAAGTGAAGCTAAATCTTCTTTATCAACTTTATTTACAAAAATCATATCTTTTTCTTCTAAGAAGTCTTTTAAGAATGAAACTATTTCTTCAGAATTTTTATCAGTTTTTACTAAGAAACTTGTAGGCATTAAATGAGCCCATGCTCCTAATGTTTTTATATGTGCTGTTACTTCGTAGTCATCACGTTCTTCATGATGGTGGTGATGATGATCATGGTCACCATGGTCTCCACATCCACAAGAATGAGATTCTTCTTTTAAATAATAAGTTATTAAATATGTATTCATTTTTGTACCTACCTTTAATTAATGTTTAAATTAATAATAATATAGATAGCTTTTAAATGCTAGTTAAATATATAATAAATAATGGGATCTACACAAAGTAGGAGTATAATATCTAAAGAATTACATGAAGGAGACTAGCTTAAGTAAGAGTTTATATAGATATAGGAGAGGAATATGGTTAAGATACAAAAACCTAAATTTATAGATTTAGAAGAGGTTGAAGATTTTTATGATGAAGTTATATATGAAGAAAAGATAGTAAGTAAAATTGTTGAGGGATATTCTATAAAAGGAAAAAATGAAGGAGGATTAACTATAGATTCCTGCAAGTTTAAAAATGTTGTATTTACTAATTGTTCTTTTGAAAATCTTGATTTAATAGATACTAGATTTGAAAGCTGTGATTTATCAAATGTAAACTTAAGTAATAGTGGAATTCATAGGGTAGAATTTATAAATTGTAAGCTTGTTGGTACTAGATTTGATGAAAGTAATATAAAAGATGTACTAATTAAGGATTCAATAGGAAGATATTCTAATTTCTCATTTTCAAAAGTAAATGGTATGTATATATTAAATAGTGATTTTGAAGAAGCAACCTTTCAAGAGGTTAAACATAAGAAGTTAGCAGTTGAGGAAAGTAGTTTTATAAATGCATATTGTAATAAAACTTCCTTTGAAAAGGTGGATTTAACCTCATGTGATATAGATGGTATAAATGTAGATATTGAAGATGTTAGGGGGGCTATTGTTACAACAATGCAAGCATTACATTTAACTAAGTTATTAAATTTGCAAATTAAATAAGATTTTTAACTGACTATAAGCGCAAATTTTGTTATAATAAGACGAAAAACTAAGACAGATGGAGGAGTTTATGACAATATTAAGTATTATTGCTTCGTTTTTTATAGGGTCTATACCTACAGGATATATTTTAGCTAAGAAATTTAAGGGGGTAGATATAAGAACTGAAGGTAGTGGAAATATTGGTTCCACAAATGTTAGAAGAGTATTAGGTCATAAATTGGCAGTAGCAACACAGGTTATTGATGTGTTAAAGGGGCTTGTACCTGTAGCGATAGCAATAGGGATACATAAAAGTGGACTTGTAGATATGGACTATTCCTTATATGTTTCATTAGTAGCATTAGCTTCTATACTAGGACATAATTTCACACCTTTTTTATCATTTAAAGGAGGAAAGGGAGTTAACACAACTCTAGGATCTTTCTTTTTATTAAGTCCTTTATCAGTAGTGGTAGGAGTAGCTACTTACTTTATATTAAAGTATTTTACTAAAATTGTATCTATTAGATCTATGGCTCTTGGAATATCTATGCCAATTACTTGTTTATTAACAGGAGCAGATATGACAATTACAATTGCAGCGCTTTTATCTACACTATTATTAATAGTAAGACATAAAGCTAACATTATTAGAATAATGAATGGTACTGAAAAATAATTTTATAAGGTATATTAAAACCCACCTAAGTTCAGGTGGTTTTTAATTTTGCTATAAATATTTCAATAAAGATCCAAGCCTTTGGAAATAAAAAATAAAAGGGTTAAATTCTCATTGTAAGAATTTAACCCTTAATTATTATACTATTTAGTATAGTTATCAAAATATCCTTGAATGTATATAATAGGAGTTCCTTTATCACCACTACCAGATGTTAAGTCAGATAAAGAACCTATTAAATCAGTAAGTCTTCTTGGAGTTGTTCCTTGAGAAGCCATATTACCAACTAAATCTGCATCTTTATTCTTAATGTATTCAGAGATAGCCTTCTTTAATTCCTCACCTTTTAAATCAGCAAAATCATTATCAGCAAGATATTTTAATTTGATTTCATTTGGAGTTCCTTCTAATCCAGCAGTATAAGCAGGAGATACAACTGGGTCAGCAAGTTCCCATATCTTACCTACAGGATCCTTGAAAGCCCCGTCTCCATAAACCATAACTTCAACTTCTTTTCCTGTTTTTTCTTTTAATATAGCTTGAATTTTATCAACTATTGGTTGACAGTTACGAGGGAAAAGCTTAACTTTGTCCTCTGTAGATTTGTTAGAACCTAAAAGACCATAAGCTTCATTACATCCACTTCCATCAATTGATTCTGATAATATGTTATCAAGGCTGTATATCTTTTCTCCACCATTAGCCTTTAAGATTCTCTTAGTTCTAAATCTTGAGTGAATATCACAAGCTAATACACTCTTTGTATAATTTAAAATTGTCTTTGCATCATTAGAGAAGATTACTTCACATTCTACACCATATTCTTCAATTAATGACTTGTAGTATTCAACGTAGTCAACACCAGTGAAAGGATGCTTATTATATCCAAATAGCTCACGGAATTTAGCTTCTGTTAAAACATCAGTCCATGGGTTAACTCCCTTTTCATCTAACATGTCTAAATCAACTAAGTGGTTACCAACTTCATCAGAAGGGTAGCTAAGCATAAGAACTATTTTCTTATGAGCTCCTTTAGCAATTCCTCTTAAACATATAGCAAAACGGTTACGGCTAAGAATTGGGAATATAACACCTATTGTATCTTCACCAAATTTAGCTTGTACATCCTTAGCTATATTATCTATTGAAGCATAGTTTCCTTGAGCACGAGCTACTATTGATTCAGTAACTGTAACTACATCCTTATCTTGAATTTCAAATCCTTCAACTTCAGATGCCTTTAATACGCTTTCAACAACTATATTTTCAATGCTGTCACCTTCTTTAATAATAGGGCAACGTAACCCTCTAACAACAGTTCCTACTACTCTTTCCACTTTGTAATCTCTCCTTATTTAAAAATATAATAATTATTTCCATATGCTTGTAATATACTCCATATAGTGATATAAGTAAAATAAATAGATTAAATAGTAGGTATAAGGAGTGCTTATATGATTACAAAGTTAGATTTATATAAAGTATTTAGCCAAGTAGTAAAAAGCAAAAGTTTTTCTAAAGCAGCTAAAGAATTGTATATGACACAACCAGCTGTTAGTCAAGCTATAATGGCCCTTGAAAGAGAGTTAGATATAAGATTATTTAATAGAACTCCTAAGGGAGTATCTCTTACTAATGAGGGAACTTTATTATTTGAATACATTAATTCAGCAATGAATTTGATAAAACTTGGGGAAGAAAAGATATTAGAGTTTCAAAATCTTGCAATTGGAGAATTAAAGATTGGAGTGGGAGATACAATATCTAAATATTTCTTAGTACCTTTTTTAGAAAAGTTTCATAACAAATATCCTAATATAAAGTTCAAAATTAACAATAGTACAACCTTAGAACTTTGTGAATTATTAAAATCAGGAGATATTGATATTGCTATATGTAATCTTCCTATAGAAGATCCTTCAATAGAATCCAGCTCTTGCTTTGAAGTAGGTGATATTTTTATATGTGGCGAAAAGTTTAAGCATTTATCAAGAGAAAGTATAGAATTTAGTGAGATATGTAAATATCCTTTAATATTTTTAGAGCCTAATTCTAACTCAAGAAAGTATGTTGAAAAGTTTTTGCTATCTAAGGGTGTTAAAATATCTCCAGAGTTTGAGCTTGGCTCATATGATTTACTTTTAGAATTTGCAAAGATAAATTTAGGGGTAGCATGTGTTGTAAAAGAATTCACTAAGGAATATTTAGATGAAGGTACTATATACCAAGTGAAATTGAAAGAAGATATTCCAAGAAGAAGTATAGGTATTTGTCATTTGAAAAGTGTTCCTATGTCTATAGCCTCAACTAAGTTTGTTGAAATAATTAATAATGGCATATAGAATTGTAAATAATATAATACTATGATATTATAAAATCTCAATATAAGATACGAAGGAGAAATGTAGAGTATGAACGATTTTCCAAATTGTCCAAAATGTAATTCTGAATACACTTATGAGGATGGAAGTCTTTTTGTTTGTCCAGAATGTGCTTATGAATGGAGTAAAGAAGGAAACAATGAAGCTAGCGATGATGTTTTAGTTGTTAAAGATTCTAATGGAAACATTTTAAGTGATGGAGATACTGTAACAATAATTAAGGACCTTAAAGTTAAAGGTGCATCATCTGCTTTAAAAAAGGGAACTAAGGTTAAAAACATAAAGTTAGTAGAGGGTGACCATAACATAGATTGCAAGATTGATGGATTTGGTGCTATGAGCCTTAAATCTGAATTTGTTAAAAAACTTTAGTATAAAAATTAACTGGACAAAGTAAGATGTTCAGTTAATTTTTTGTTTTATATACATAAAATGATTAATATAGAGGGATTAATTAGTTTTTTTACATTTTACTCCTTAACATCAGGTTTAATTGGTAATATAATAATATAAAGTACATTTTTGAAAGGTGATGAATATGGGGTTAGGTAAATTTGTAAAGAAGACAATAAATGTTGTTGGAACTGCTGCTAAGGTAGGTGTTGAACTTGGGGCTGATGCTGTTGGTGCAATAGCAGAAAAAATTGATGATAACCCAGAGAGCAAGGAAAAATATCAAAACATGGGAAAGAAACTTGGTGCTAATATTAAAAGTGGTGCAAGTAAAATAGCTGATAGTTCAGTAGATGTTGTTGATAATGCAGTAGAATCAGGAAGTAAAATCTGCAGAAATATTGGAGATGAAATAAGTGAAAAGATAAGCTCTGTTAAGACAAAGGGTGCAGATGCAAAAAAAGGTACTGTTGTTAAGAATGTAGATTTTGAAGAAGTAAAAGAAGATGGAAATTACGGAGTAATAAAAATAAATAATAATGATAATATAGATAATTAATATAATGAAGAAACGCTTTTGTATGAAGTGTTTCTTTTTTTTTGTTGCAAACTTTTGGAAGTTGTGGTATATATAAAACATAACAGCGTTATAAAAAGTAATAAAGTTATAAAAGAGGAGAAGAGAATGGGAAGAGAAGGACAAAACAAAAGAAGTGAACGTATGAAGCAAGAGATATTAGATACAGCTATGGAAATAGGTATAGAAGAAGGATTTGAAGCTCTAACAGTTAGAAAAATAAGTGATAGGATGGATTACACGACAGGAGTTATATATCATCACTTTAAGGATAAGCAAGAAATAATTGATGAGATTCAAAAAAATGCTAACTTAGAGATGAAGAAAAGAATTTTAGCAGTAATAAAGCCAGATGGGGGCTTTATAGAGAATGCTACTAGAGTTTTTCATAGCATAATGGAATTGGCCATTAATGAAAGGGAAAGATACAATCTTATTGTTTTGGATAAGTATTCTACAAATAGGAATGAAGAGAGTAGTGAATTTCTTCATCTCTTAGAAGCTAATATAGAAAAGGGGATAGAGCTTGGAGAAATTAAAAAGGTTGATATTAAGAAAACAGCCCTTTGTATCTGGAGTTCATTTTTAGGATTCAATTTAATTATGAGTAAAACTAATATTATAACTATGGAAGAAGCGGAAGAGTTATTTAAAGTTCAAACATCATTAATTTTTAGTGGATTAAAAAAATAAGGGGAGAAGGGAATTGAGAAGAATGGGAAAGATTATTTTAATTATTTTAGGTGTTTTGGTTGTGCTGTTTATTGCAGCTATGTTTTTTTTCAAAATCTACTTAAATCTTAATACTAAAGAATTAAGTCCAAATGAAAAGATATTAAATGGAAACGCTTATAAGAAGGCTTTAGTACTATATCAAAAATCAAAGCATGACACTGCTACTAATATTACTATGGCTTTAGCTGAAGAGCTAAATGAAAATGGATACACTGTGGTTATAAATCATCCATCCTCAGAATTGAATTATAATGTTGAAGATTATGAACTTTTAGTATTTGGTAGTGCTGTCTATATGGGAACAGTATCAGAGCCATTACAAAAATATATTGACAATGCTCCTTTAGAAGGGAAGGATGTTATAGTTTATTCTGTTGGAGGTTCTCTAGATGAAAAGCAGGAACTAGAATTGCTGAAAGATAAAGCGTCTAGAGCAAAGAGTGTTAAGGGTATTAAGGTGTCAAAGGGACAAGAGGATGTAATGAAAAGCTTTATAAAAAAGTGCATAAACAAATAAATATGTAAATATATATTTTTATAAATATATAAAGATATGTTTTTATAAATATACCAATATATAAATATGGGGAGCTCTAGAATTATTCTAGGGCTTCTTGTTTTATCTTTGGAAAATTATAATTGGAATTAAATTGTGATAGCTTCAATATTTTAATGCTAATGAAGTTTGTTTGGTCTTAAAAAATAAAGTATATGTGCAGCAAGATTTCCATCAGATAAGTTTGGAAAATTTAGATGGCAAAAAATTATGGCTTAATAATGGCCTGGGAAATTTTTTATTAATGAAATTTTACCAAGTGATCTTGAAATAAAAAATCTTGAATGAACTGTTATTACAGTGATAGAAGATGAAAAAATAAAAATGAAATCAAATATTCATTTGCTTGGTAAACTTTTTATAAAACTTGAATTAATAAGTGATGAGAGAGATAATAGATTTATTAAATGGCTTATTTCCATTGGATTAACATTAACATGAGATGTATTTAAATTTAGAAACAACTTCATGTGGTAATTGTGAAATCATTGATTAACATTAACATTAACATGATATGTATTAAATAAGGTTAGTTATATTTAGAAAATTAAAGATATGTAGAATAAAATAGCATGTCTTTATTTATTATAAAAGAAAAACCTAGAAAACTAGTTTTTTCTTTGTGAAGCAACATAACCAATAAATTAGTTTAAAGGAGCAATATGTATGTTTAAGATATCAATTTAGTCTTTAAAAAATTATGTAATAGATCTTTACCAGTTCTAGTTTTTATAATTTCTTCCATCCTATCCAAACCAATCTCATAATATCCTTCTTCAAAAACATTAATCATAAGATCAGCCTCAACTAAAACTTGAAAATCAATTCTATCTATTTTTTCATAGCAGTGATGCATCTTTATTAAATATAGTATTCTATGAATTGCTTTTTCTTCATAGCCAGCATTTTTTAAGAACTCACGAGCTAATAGGGGAGCCTCTTTTCTTTGAAGTTTTTGGCTTGCATCTCCATATTTTTCTTTACAAATTTTTATCCCTATATCATGTAATATAGCTGAGGCATGTAATACTAATTTCTCTTTTTCTGAAAGACCTTCACAGTCCCCAATGGTTTTTGCTAGAGCATAGACTTTTAAAATATGATTGCTTCTACGGTTATGACCCTCCTCAAAATTAAGTGCTGAAAGCATAAGTTTAGATTCTTTGTTCATATGTCTTCTCCTATTCACAAAATGAATTTAATGGCATTAATTATAATACAACAATGGATAATATTCAACAAATAGTAAAATATTGTATTATAAAATTTAAATGCTAAAATTATAAATGTACAAAGTTTTAGGAGGGAAAGTATGAAAAAAGGATGGGGCAAGATATTTGTTATATTAATAATATTAATTACTCCTTTATTGTTATTTTTAAATGAGAGTGAGAAGTCAACAGGACTTTCTAAGAAAGATAAGGTAGAAGAAGTTGAATATCTTTGTAAAACTATAGAAGAGAATTATCCTTTTTTAGAGGTTAATGAAAGGCTTACAGGGATAGATTGGCTTAGTAAGAAAGAAGAATATATAAAGAAAGCTAAAAAAACTAAAAGTGATGAAGAATATTTAGGTGTAATAAGCAATATGATTTTTGAATTACATAATGGACATACGCAAATTCTTAGGAATAAAGAAGAAGTTATGGGGTTATATCATATTTATATTCATAATAATAATTGGCAAAGAAGTATGGTAGATGTGATTAAAGATGAAAAAGTTATGAACAGATATGGAATTAATAAAGAGGACCTAGAAAAAGGTGAAAATCAAGAGAATACAGAAAGTACATCAAAGCAGGTTAATGTGAATGCTAGGGTTAAAGATATAGTTTCGGGGAAGGTGGGATATGTTGAAGTCCCTCAAATGATAAGCTTTTTTGAAATGGATAAAGATGAAAAACTACTTAGTGATTATTTTAATAAGGTGAAGAATTATCAAGCTTTAGTAATTGATATTAGAGGAAACAGTGGTGGTGATTCAGCTTATTGGATGATGAATATTGTTGAAAAGCTTGCATCAAAACCCTATAGTAGTACAACTTACGTATTTCTAAAGGATGGGGAAGTAATTAATAAATATAAGGAAGAACTTAAAAAAGTTAGTGAAGATCCTTATGAAAGTATAGAAAATCTAGATACAACAAAGCTTCCTAATCTTCCTCCTGAAGTAGAGGAGAAATTTAAGTATTATGATGAGTTTACAATGACAATAACCCCTAATGATTCAGTTAATTTTAAAGGAAATATATATTTGTTAGTGGATAATGTAGTATATTCATCTGCTGAAGCCTTTGCAGTTTTTTCTAAGGATTCAGGCTTTGCAACATTAATAGGAAAGACAACTGGTGGAGATGGTTTAGGTAGTGATCCTATTCTTTTATCCCTTCCTAAAAGTGGCTATATTTTAAGGATGTCTAAGGATATGGGAACTTCATATGATGGAACATGTAACGAGGAATACAAAACTATTCCAGATTATGAAGTTACAATTGCTAGGAAGAAAGAGAATTACCTGGCTGATGAATGTATACAAAAGGTGTTAGAACTTGAAAATTTAAAATAGTAAAAAGGACTATGTAATTAAATATTCATAGTCCTTTTTTGTTTAATTATTACTTGGTTACATCTTAATTTAGAAGAGTAGGAAGACAAAAATATGAATATTCTTAAAGTTCTATATATAAAATATTACAAAATTGTTGATAAATGTAAAATTGAAGTTATAATATATTATAGAGTTAATTTAGGAGGCATAATATGTTTAATAGTTTTGTTAATAAGAGTTATGTTACTTCAACAGAGATTGAGGAATTATTAAGAAGTTCTATTGATAAATATGATGAGTGCATATGGATTAAAAATATAAATGGTAAATATCTTTATGTTAATAATAGTTTTTGTGATGTTATAGGACGAGAAAAAGAATATTTATTAGAAAATAATTGTAAAGAAATATTTGATAGAAGATGCTATAAGATTGATATTGAAAATGACAGAGGGGTAATTAAAAATAAGAAGTATAGTATTATAAATAAATATTTGTGTATTAATGGTAAGGAGTGTTTGCTGCATGTTCACAAGATTCCTATAATTGATAGTAATGATAAATGCGTATCATTAATTGCAATAGCAAAACAGTTAGATAGTAATAAGCTTAATGATGAGAAGTATTTAGATTATGGCGACTTTACAGCTATTATTACAGAAAATAGAGATAAGATTAACTTAAATAATTATAATGATATATTAAGTTATATAGAAGAAATTAATGATGATGAATCTGTTTTTGGTGTTAGTGTATGGATACTTAAAGATAAGTCAAAACTTAAAAAGATGGTGGGGGTTGGTGTATTAGATAAATTTTTATATGATTATGAAGTAAACTTATCTAGGCATGATATTCATTACTTAAAGAGTATTAATTCAGATTTGTTACTACCTAAATACGAGGAAATGATAGCAGATTTTTACAGAAAAAATAAACTTTATAAAATCTATGATAAGCTATTTAAGGGCACAGATAAATTAATCATTCCTATATTAGTAGACAACAATTTATTCGGAATCATAAATTTATTTTGTAATATGGAAAATTATACAAAGAAAACTGAAAAGTATTTAAAAAGTGTGGCTAGTAGAATTGCCTATAGAATTCAAAATATAGAGTTATCAAAAGTAATAGCAGAACAGTTTTCTAAAAAAGTGAGAATAGAAAATGATCTGAATATTTTTTTGAAACTTTCAACTGACTTATGTATCTTAATAGACTTAAAAGGAAATATAAAGAAAGTTAGTTCTAATGCAATAGAACTTTTAGGGTGGGGAAAAGAAGAACTATCTAAAATGACAATTGATAATATTATAGAGTTAACAGAGCAAAGTATAGATTTAAATGAAATTTATACGAATCATAGTCATAAATGTTATGGAGGTATATTTAAGCTTAGATGTAAAAATGGATTTTTTAAAGTTATGGAATGGTATTATTATAATGAATCCGCTACTGAGCAGATATACATAGTTGGAAGTGAGATAAGCTTTATTTTTAGATTAGAGGAGGAACTAAAAGAGATTGAAAATAAATTGAAGGAGGAGGTTTATAAATCAAAATTTATATCTAACATTTCTCATGAGTTTAGAACTCCTATTAATATTATACTTTCAACAATACAGCTACTAGAGCTATATGAAGGAGATAATAAAAGTGGTGAAAGATATAGATATCTTACTACTGTCAAGAATAATGGATATAGATTATTACGGCTTATAAATAATCTGATTGATTTGAATAATATTGAAAGTGGAAAAATAAAACTTAATAAAGTAATTATAAATATTGTTTCATTAGTAGAAGATATAGTTAATTCTATAGTTGATTATGTTGGTAGAATGAAAAGGAATATTATTTTTGATACCGATGAGGAAGAGGTTTTTCTATCTGTAGATATTAAAAGAATAGAAAAGGTAATTTTAAATTTAATTTCAAATGCTATTAAGTTTACAGATGAGGGTGGCAATATTGAAGTTTATATAGAAACAGATTGGAAAGAAAGTAGAGTATATATATATGTTAAAGATGACGGTGTAGGTATTCCACAGAAAGATATAAAAACTATCTTTAATATATTTAATCAGGTAGATAGTACATTTTCTAGAAGAGCAGAGGGGAGTGGAATAGGGCTTTGCTTAATAAAAGCATTTGTAGAAATGCATGGTGGAGGTATATTATTAAAAAGTAAATTAGGAGTTGGGTCTAGGTTTGGTTTTTACTTACCTATAGACCAAATTAGACCAAAAGAAATAGTATATAATACGGAGAACACATGGGATTCAGCATTTAAAAGCGCTGAAATTGAGTTCTCTGATATATATGATATTTAGTTTTTAAAAATATAAGAGGTGTAATTGTGAAGGGTTGGGCAAATTTAAACTTAAATGAAATAAAGTTTGCATGTAATAGTAAATATAGCAAAATAAACTTTAGTTGTATGTCCTTTTATAAACAGATCCAGTTTATTTTACAAATGCTAAAATATTATGGATTTAGTAGCTTTTCAGTAGAAGATGTAAATACTATGTATCAATTGATAAATGTAAAACCTATTGAAAATACTAATGATGTAGGATATATACTAACAAAGCTTAATACTAAGGATATTGAAACAAGGCTATATGAAGAGATATTGTTACATGGATATAAAAAAGGATACATAGAAGATAGTAATATATATATGAGTAAGAGATTAAATTATAAAGAAAGAAATGACTAGAATATTAAATTAATAGAGATAAAGTTTAATTTATATGAAGGTGCAAACGTAAATCTTGCATCTTATTTTTATGTTAAAATATACTTAAAATAAAAGTTGAGGTGTTAAGGATTGATGATGCAAAATTTTAAAGATAAAGATGTATTAGATGAGGCTAAAAAGATGACAGATTCTGAAGTCATTGAGTATATTAAAGGACTTATTGAGGATATTGAATTTGAAAAAAATATATAAATTAGATAATATGTAACTGTAAGCATAAATATTAAGATATAGGAGTGGTATTATGGGGATAGGTATAAGTGTTTATCCACTATTAAGTTCAAAGGAAGATAACTTAAATTATATAAAAAAGGCTTATGATTTAGGTTATTCAAGAATTTTCACATCAATGCTTGAGGTTGATTCTGAAAAGGAAAAGGCTCTTAAACAAATAGAGTGTTATAGAGAAATAATGAATTATGCTAAAAACTTAGGAATGAGAGTTTTTATAGATATAAATCCTCAGGTCCTTAAGAATATTGGGGTAGACCCAACTGATTTAAAGTTTTTTCTTGAATTAGGTGTTACTGGAATAAGATTAGATGGAATATTTAATGGAATTCATGAAATGATGATGACGTATAATGAGTATAATTTAGATATAGAAATAAATGGTTCATTAAATACATCCTATGCAAATAATATAGTTGATTTTGGGTGCAAGAAAGAAAAGCTATTTGTATGCCATAATTTCTATCCTGAAGAATATACAGGTCTTTCTTTAGAGTTCTTTAATAACTGTATGGACAGGCATAAATCATTGGGATTAAAGACAGGAGCTTTTGTAAATGGAACTAAAG
Source organism: Clostridium sp. (assembly GCF_018372875.1). Taxonomy (GTDB): domain Bacteria; phylum Bacillota; class Clostridia; order Clostridiales; family Clostridiaceae; genus Clostridium. Next base: position 99,675 of record NZ_JAHAIF010000003.1, read on the forward strand.
GTGGCAAGATGGGACCTTGGCCTACTAATGATGGTCTTCCAACATTAGAAAAACACAGATATAAAGATATAATAGCTCAAGCAGATGAATTATTTGCCTTAGGTGTAGATGATGTAATAATAGGAAATGCCTTTGCTACAAATGAAGAGTTAGAAGCTTTAGCTAATTTAGATAAAGATATAATTAAGCTTAAATTTAAAGCATCAAAAGAATTAACAGAGGTAGAAAAAAACTTCTTTAATAAGGTCATTAATGATAGACATGAAAGTAGTGAGCAAATAATAAGATATTCTATGGGAAGAGTAGAGTTTAAGAATACATCAATTCCAAGTGATAATACTGGAAACAAGGTTGTTAAAAGAGGTACTGTTCTTATAAATAATGATGAATATCTAAATTATAAAGGAGAATTAATAGTTGCAAGAGAAGAGTTAAAAATAGATAACAGAAGAAATGTTATAGGTGTTATTGAAGAGGATTATTTAGATTTATTAGATTATATTAAGTATGGCAAAAAGTTCATTATTGAAAATTAAAAGTAAAAGGGGTTGTATCAAATAATAAATTATTTTGATACAGCCCTCTTAATTTAGAATTTTCAATTATTCTAAATGTATTAAGGGGTAGATAGAAAGTTAATAAAATGTTAAAAACTCTACACTAAGAGAATAAATATGGACATCTATATAGGTGTATATATATGCTAAAATATAAAATATAAAATCTTTGTAATAAAGAAGGAGAAGTATTATGAGCGGGGGATATGAGGGGATATACAAATTAATTTCTATTGATAAAGAAAATGCTTTATATGCATATTCAGGAGATAATTTTAGCTTTCCAGCTGAGGAAAAGTTAGCTGACTCATTAGATGGTAGACTTCAAATTAATTTATCTGTTTTGGAAAATAATGAGTGTTTTGATTGTTTTAAAAAAGGAAAAGTTAGGGTTCTAAAGGATTGTTATTATGCTGAAAAAAATGAGTTGGGAATAGATATTTTTGCTTTTAGAGCAGTTCTTAATATCTTAAAAAGGTATGATGAAAGCAAGGAATTACCTAAAGACGGTCATTGGGTAGTATAAAATGTATAGGTATTAAATTATAGAACATACTAAACCTATAAAGGAGGTTCTTGTATGGGATATAATGGTAAAAAAAATACTTCTGATAGTAATACTTTTTTAAGGTGGATAGGAAGAATGGTAATAGTAGCTATTATTTTAGGAGTTACATCTTTTTTAACACCTGGATTTACTATCTATGGATTATGGTCATATTTAATTGCAGCAGTTGTAATATCTGCTCTCGATTATTTAGTAGAGTCTTTTATGAATGAGAATATATCGCCTTTTGGTAAAGGGATAAAGGGATTTCTAATTTCTGCTGTTATTATTTATGTAGCACAATTCTTCGTTCCATATATGGGAGTATCAATAATTGGTGCAATACTAGCAGCAGTTGTTATTGGCATATTAGATGCTATTTTCCCTATAAAAGTTTTATAATTATTTCTTCAGTATAAGATGAGTGGATATTTATTTTGATGTATTTAAGCAAAATAAATATCCACTTTACTTTTTTCTTTGGAATATTTAATATATGTTATTGTAAAAATATGGTACAATGGTTATAATTATCATTAAAAATATTATTGGAGGCATAGAAATGGCGTATTATTTTAATGAACCATCACATACATTTAGTGAGTATTTATTGGTGCCAGGATACTCATCAGCAGAATGTATACCAGCAAAAGCAAGTTTAAGAACACCAATTGTAAAGTTTAAAAAAGGTGAAGAACCTTCTATTACTATGAATATTCCTCTTGTTTCTGCGGTTATGCAGTCAGTATCAGATGATAAAATGGCTATAGCCCTTGCTAAAGAGGGGGGAATATCATTTATATATGGTTCTCAAACTATTAAAAATCAAGCTGAAATGGTAAGAAGAGTTAAAAACTATAAAGCTGGATTTGTTACTAGTGATTCAAGTATAAAACCTAACGAAACTCTTGAAGATATACTTAATTTGAAAGAAAAAACAGGACATAGCACAGTTGCAGTAACAGATGATGGAACATCCACAGGAAAATTGGTTGGAATTGTTACAAGTAGAGATTATCGTATAAGTCGTATGGACAAGTCTGCAAAGGTTTCTGAATTTATGACACCTATAGACAAGGTTATTTATGCAAAGGAAGGAATAAGTCTTAGTGAGGCAAACGATATAATTTGGGATAATAAACTTAATGCACTTCCAATATTAAATGATGAACAAAGACTTGTTGCTTTCGTTTTTAGAAAGGATTATGATTCTCACAAAGAAAATCCAAATGAGCTTTTAGATGAACAAAAGAGATTTGTTGTAGGAGCTGGAATTAATACAAGAGACTATGAAGAAAGGGTGCCAGCATTAATAGATGCAGGAGTAGACATTCTTTGTATAGATTCATCTGAAGGCTTTACAGAATGGCAAAAGAGAACTATTGCCTTTATTCGTGAAAAATATGGTGATAAGGTAAAGGTTGGGGCTGGAAACATAGTAGATAGAGAAGGCTTTAGATTCCTAGCTGAAGCAGGAGCAGATTTTATAAAGATAGGTATAGGTGGAGGATCTATATGTATTACTCGTGAAACCAAAGGTATTGGAAGAGGACAAGCTACAGCTGTAATTGAGGTTGCAAAAGCACGTGATGAATATTATAAGGAAACAGGAATCTATATTCCAATATGTTCTGATGGTGGAATAGTTCATGATTATCATATTACCTTAGCTCTTGCCATGGGAGCAGATTTCTGTATGCTTGGTAGGTATTTTTCAAGATTTGAAGAAAGCCCAACAAATAAAGTAATTATAAATGGTAACTATATGAAGGAATATTGGGGAGAAGGTTCTGCAAGAGCAAGAAATTGGCAAAGGTATGATATGGGTGGAGCAAGTAAGCTTTCCTTTGAAGAGGGAGTAGATTCCTATGTTCCTTATGCAGGACACTTACATGGTAATTTAGAAGTTACCTTAGCAAAAATTAAATCAACTATGTGTAATTGTGGGGCTTTAACTATTCCAGAGCTTCAAGAAAAGGCAAGGATAACTTTAGTTTCATCTACAAGTATAGTTGAAGGTGGAGCACATGATGTTTTGTTAAAAGACAAAAATGGAATGACAGTTAAATAATTAAGGTTAAAAAGTAATAAGAATATAAAAAAAACACCACTATTGTTGGTGTTTTTTTTATATTCTTACTTATAAGTTACTATCTTTTTTATTAGTTAGTGAAGGCTAGTTTTCTATAAATTATGCTATAAGATGTACAAAGATTAAATAAAGAATTAAACACAGTAGAGCATACCTCTGTAGCATTTATATAATCCCATTTATAACTAGGGTCTCCAAGTCTATATAATTTAATTTGTTCAATAATATAAGAATTCAAGGTTTCTGGTTCGTATAATATATTTGAATTTTCAGTGTTTATATTATTATCTATTGCCACTTCGCTACTTTCCTCATCAAGTATAAACTTCTCTAAGTCATTTTCGTATTTAAGATGTTTTCTTAAGGAATTGAAGTTTCCTCTTATATGAGCATAACAACAGAAATCACATAAATAATGAACTATTATACCTGCTCTTATAGAGTTAAATATATTAAGTTTACCTGAGTTTGAGATTTTTTCTATTTTGCTATAAACATATTCTGATGATTCTTCAAAGTAATGAGGATGAACTTTATATGAAGCAATTAAGTCAGGTAATATTGTTCCAAGATAAAAAAATGGTGAGTAATATTTTAATAAAACATTATCCTTGTTATTGTTTATTATCTTTTTTGCTATAAATAAATGCGTTTTTAATTTCATAAAATCTAGCTCCCGTAAAAATTTTGTTACGTGGTTTTATTATATGCAAAAGTTCTCAAATTACTAACTTAAATATAACGGAGATAATTAAAAAAGTAAAACTGTAATTGTTACCTATAAGGGAATTTATTGTTCCGTAAAGTTTTCAAGTAGCTAAATTTAATATTATATTACTATGTTTTGAAATATTTTTCATTTAAATAGTATACATAATGTGGAAGAATATGAAAAATTAATATTGACTGTAGTGTATATACGTGTTAATATCTGTATATAGACAGTATATACACTTAGGAGGGAAAATGAATATATTAATTAGTAATTCTTCATCAGTTCCATTATATGAACAAATTTCTAACCAAGTAAAAAATCAGATATTAAATGGTGAATTAAAGCCTAGTGAAGCCTTACCTTCAATAAGAATGCTAGCAAAAGATTTGAGGGTAAGTATTATAACAACTAAAAGAGCATATGAAGAACTTGAAAAAGAAGGTTTTATAAAAACAGTAGCTGGAAAAGGAACCTTTGTTTCAGAAGGTAATTCTGACAGACTTAAGGAAGCAGCTATATGTGAAATAGAAAGTAAGTTAGATGATGCTATTAGCCAAGCTAAAGCTATTGGATTAACATTGGATGAATGCTTAGAAATATTTAAAAGTTTATTTTTGGAGGAGTAATTTTTATGAAAGCTATAGAATTTAAAGGAGTTAAAAAAAGAAGAGGGAAGTTTCAACTCTCTATAGATGATTTGTTAATTGAAAGTGGATACATAACAGGTTTCATTGGACCCAATGGTTCAGGTAAAACTACAACAATAAAATTAATAATGAATATGCTCAAGGTGGATTCTGGAATCATAAAGGTTTTTAATAATGATATACAAGATTATTTTACTTATAAAAGTGAAATTGGTTATGTAGGGGATGAAGCAGGTTTTCTAGATACTGTTAAGGTAAAAAATATAAAAAAGTACATGAGTAATTTTTATGAAAAATGGGATGAAGGTTTATATAAAAATTATATAAATAGGTTTAGAATAGATGAAAATAAGGCATATAAAGATCTTTCAAAGGGTCAGAAAAAACAATTTGAACTTATAATTGCCTTATGTCATCATCCAAAGCTAATTATTATGGATGAGCCAACTGCTAACTTAGATCCAAGGGTTAGAAGTGAATTGTTAGAAATGCTTCAGGAGCATATTGAAAGAGAGGAAGCAACAGTTTTTTATTCCACTCATATAACATCTGATTTAGAAAAGAGAGCAGATTATATAGTTATGATTTATGAAGGTAAAATAATTTTAACTGGAATAAAAGATGAAATATTAGAAGAGCATGCCATTATAAGGGGAAAAGCTGAACTTTTGGATATAGAATCTGAGAAAATTTTAAGAGGAATTAAAATAAATAGGTATGGATTTGAAGGAATGACATCTGATAAAAATAAAGCTTATGAGATATTTGGTAAAGAAGTGGTTTATGATAAGGCCACTTTAGAAGATATTTTATTATTTTATACTAGAGGTGATGAGAATGCGTAATGTTATAAGTCTTGTTAAAATGCAATTTGAAAATTTATTTTCATTAAATAGAACTTTTTTAGCCATGATTGGAATAAGTGTATTTATACCTTTTGTAATTCCAGAGATGGCTACATATGCTGTTGGGATAATAGTTATAGCATTTACAAATATTACAGTTGGAAGAGAGAAAGCATGTAATATTGATAATCTTGTGAGAACACTACCAATAAAGGTAAATGAATATATTTTATCTAGATATGTATTTGGAATAATAGGAATTTTCATTTCTATGGCAATTATGTCCATAGTAGCATTATTGTTAGAGGGAAGCCCATATATATCAGTAGAAAGTGTTATAATATCAGCTCTTGTACTTGGAAGTGTAATAGTAGGAATAATAACTCCTATTGTAACAATATTAGGTCCTGAAAGGGGTAAGATAGTTGTAATTCTTCTTACACTTTTACCACTTATGTTTATAATGAAATTACCTGAGATATTAAGTGGTATAAACATAAATATATTAAATAAGAATATACTATTTTTACTAACTATGTTGATTACAATACTAATAATGTATATATCTTATTTAGTAACAGCTAATATATACAAGAGAATAGAACTTTAATTGTAGACATGCGTCTTTATTGATGCATGTCTTTTTATAATATTATCACAAAGAAATGAGGCAAGGTGAAAAAATAAGTTTATAATCTTACAGATAAAGATGTAAAAAAATTGAGGCTTTTATATTTACAGCTATATGGAAATTTAGTAGATAAATTTAATAATGTTGAAATAGATTTTTCGCTTAGTCCTGATGAAGATATTAATTTAGGAAATATATTTGGACTGTTTTCATATATGTATATTTTAAGGGGGCGCTATGGGAATTTACGAAAGAGATTTAAGCTTACCTGTATTTGGACTTTAGATATGTTATACTTATATTAATCTAAGTTATTGAAAGGAAATCATTATATGTTAAAAAATATAAATACAGATGATAAAAAGTATATATATGTTGCAAATTATCCTCCTTATGAAAAGGAGTTATATAAAATGGAGATGAAGTCTTTATTTAAGAATGATATAGAAGAAAAGTACTTTTTCTCTGATATATGGATTAATCCTTCAAGAAGTCCATTTATAAAAGAAGCTTTAAAAGTTATTTATGAAGGGGATAGTGTAGAAGAAATTTGTGACAAGATAAAGGAAGACAAATTATCTTATGAAGCTTTTAAGGTTATCTATGTTAAAGCAGAAGAGAAGAACACTACATATGAAGAGAGATTAAATAGTTTAAGGGCAGTTGGTTTTGTTATAACTGGTGAGCCTGATATTCATAACCCTAGAGTAAGAATTGGAATTAGCAAAATAGGGGACAAGTGGTATTTGGGTGAATATGAAAAGAACGACTTTGAATGGCATATTCATGATAAAAAGCCTTACTCATATTCAAATTCCTTAGGGTTAAAGCTGGCAAGAGCCTTAGTTAATATAGCCGCAGGAAATGACTTTAATATAAAAATGGTGGACCCTTGTTGTGGAGTAGGAACTGTTGTTATAGAAGGGGTGTCCATGGGATTTAATATTAAAGGATTTGATATTAATAAACAGATCTGTAGTAATGCTAGACGAAATTTAGAGTTCTTTGGTTATAATGATGTGGTTAAAGGAATGGATATTAAAGACATAGAAGAGAAATTTGATGTGGCAATAATAGATTTACCTTATGGATTATTTACACCAATAAGACCTAATGAACAGATGAATATTATAAACTCTGCAAGGAAAATAGCAGATAAATTAATTTTAGTTACATTTGAAGATATGGATGAATTTGTGTATAATGCTGGATTTAAAATTATTGATAGATGTAAGGTATCTAAAGGGAAATTTATTAGATACATAAGTATTTGTATTTAAATGAGGGTGCTCACAAAAAGTGATGCACCCTCAATTTTTGTAAAAAAACTGCTAAATTTATCAATATGTATAGGAATGATGGCTAACTTAGTATATAATGTAAAATGAGTATGATAATATTCGATAAATAATTACAATATAGTTATTAAGGAGAGTATTTTGTATGAATAAGAAAAAAATACTACAAATAATTTTAGCTGGTGCAACTTTTTCAGGAGGAATGTCATTAGCTAATAGTTCTGTAGCTGCTACTGAATTAACTAATGATAATATTTTGGATGTAGAAAGTATTATTAATTTAAATGAATCATATGAAGGAAAGATTGTAAATGTTGATAGTAATTTGAGAGTAAGAGAAGGTGCAAGCTTACAATCAACTGTTATAGGGTATTTAGTAAATGGTGAAGTAGTTAATATAAAGGGCGAAACTGAAGAATGGTATAGAATTGACTTTAAAGGACATGAAGCATATGTATCAAAGGAATATATAGAGGTTAATACTTTATCAAAAGCATCTAGAACAGTTCAAAAGGGACAGGTGTATAACACAGATGGAGTAGGGCTAAATGTTAGACAAGCTGCTAGTTCAACTTCAGCAAAAATAGGAATATTAAAAGATGGTGAAGTTGTACAAATTAATTCTAAAAGTGGAGATTGGTATAATATAAGTTATGGTAATAAAACAGGATTTGTACATAGCCAATATATTAAGCTTATTCAAACAACTGAATCTGGTACAAATACTAACATAACTAAAGGAAAAGTAAATAATATTACAAGCAATCTTAGAGTTAGACAAGCTCCAAGCACTAGTGCTTTAACTATTGGTTACCTTTTAAGTGGACAAGAGGTTGAAATAACTGGTGAAAGTGGAGACTGGTATAAAATTAACTTCAATGGGAAAGTAGGATATTCTCATAAAGATTACATAACAAAAATATCTAATGGTTCAAGTGGTTCATCAAATAATAATAGTGGGTCAACTGTTACAGAAAAAGATGGAACTGTAAACGCAACAGAGGGATTAAGAGTAAGAGAAGGAGCAGGAACAAACACTAAGATACTAGGAGTATTAAATCATGGTTCATCTGTTAAAATAGTTGATACTAAT
>NZ_JAHAIF010000004.1 GCF_018372875.1 Clostridium sp.
ATAATTTGTCCTTTTATCTTTACACTTACTATTTCTTTGCTCTTTTTTCTTATTAACTTTGCTACCTGATAGCTTTGCTCTCCAGTAGCTTCATTTTGAGATAATACCCTATCACTTTCACTTATTTCCTTTATTCTCTTAAATCCTTTTTCTGTTAGCACTAAAGTTTCTTCTGTAAAACAGCCTATTGAACACCCAAACCTTTCTAGAGGTGTTAAATCTGATTCTTTTAAGATTATTCCAACTACTCCATTAATTTTTTCTTTTAAGGTAATATGGTACTCTCCATTTATTAACTTTGAATCTTGAAGATACTCCATTACTTTATTACTTTTAAATTTAATTGTATTTAAAAAGTTCCTTTTTGGTAATTCAAAATTCTTAAATAAATCCGTTGACTGAATTAGATTTATTGCTCCTTTAGCACCTTTTCCTCCTGAGTATAGCACCATACATACAAGTGGATTAATCCCAATTGAAGAAAGAGTGGTTGTCCCTGATATTATAGCAACATTTTTTAGTAGTTCAGTACCAAATACTTTACTGTTAAATCGTATTCCTCTTTTTAGTCCTACTTCTGTTAACTCTTTGGCACCTTTTCCAAATATTTTGGCTCCGTCCCCAAAGAAAGGTATTATTGATATTAAACATAAGCCTCTTTCTAGTGAACTTAATTCTCTTCCTGTGAAAAATTCCTGTCCTAACGCTGCTTCTATAATTGCTTTCCCATCCCCAATTACTGGAATACAATCTATGGCTAATGAAACGTATTCTTGCCAAGGCTCCACTATTTTATAGTCAAATTCACCTTGATGTATTAGCTCATTTAAGTACTCTTCGAACTTTGGTGGTACATCCTCACCTTTTTCATTACCCTCTTTCCCCTCTAAGCTGATGCAGTATTGCTCATAGTTTTTCTTCATTAGCTCTCCAATATCACCATAACTTAATACATCTTCAAAAGAAATAGTATCCTTAAGCTTAACTCTAGATTTCCAATCACGTCCTCCATTTCTTTCATCTTTATAATATTCAACCTCTGTTGCTCCTATATTATTGGGAACTATAATTTCTTCAGATTTTATATCACTTATTTGAGCTACCAGCTTTTCATAATCTTTTGTAAATGGCTTATCTACTTCATCATCATATTGGGAGCATATTTTTCCAAATCTTGATAACTTATCTTTATCTTCTCTAAGTTTATCATAAAAAGCCCTTTGTGATGGAAAATTGAGGTTACTTAATTCTTCATCTTCATTTATAAGACTAATTGCATAGTTTATATAGTTTTCTGCCCTCATCATAGTCTCAATTATGTTCTCTATAGCATCAGTAGCTATTTTTGCTTTTGCTTGAGTTGATTCTTCCTCAATACAAAAATCGGACATTCCCTTTTACCTCACCATATTATTCTAATTCTAAAAATTCTTTATATATTTTTCTAGTAATTTCTTCATCCACATTTATAAATGTATTCATAACATTCATAATATACATATAACATATCTCATAATATTGGCTTAACTTATCTAAATCTGCATTCATTGAACTATTAACAACTTTGAGAAATTCCTGAGCTCCTCCTGTATAGTTTCTTTCATTTTCTAATATAGCTAAAGCAGTTGAGTAATACATTACAGCTTCAAATATTTGTTTCTTTGTAAGTTCAATTCCATAATATATTTCAGATAAATCCTGTACAGGTATATCTATTATTTCATTCAATTATTTCACCTCTACCCCCAATAATTTGCTTATATCTAACCTTGCTACTTTAGGACTTACTTCACATAGTTCTTTTTTTAATAGGTCATATTTATATGTTTTACCTTCAACCTCAATATATGTTATATAAAGGCTAACGTAAGGAATTCTTACATTTTCCTCTTTTTTTAATATTAAAAAATTTTGATTATCATTTTTTATAATATAATTTTCTATAAACTCCTCAACTTCCATATTATTAATTGAACTATCTACTATGGTATCTCTTCCTCTTAGAAACTCATATTCCTTAAGTATAGTTAAAACCAAATGAAAGTTTGCCATTTTTTTAAGTTCAAACACATTACTTTCTGTATCTTTTTTGAAAAATATCATATAATCTGTATCATCTTTTGATAATAATATATCGTTTACCCAAATATAAGATTTTGCCATCTTAAATTTTTCTAAGCCTTTTATTAATTGATATGAACAAGCATTTATAGTATTATCTTCATTTAAAATCATTTTTTCTTTTAAGCTATCTAATGCTTTTACTTCAGAATATAAATTTTCTCTTAGAGCTGCTTCTTTATCTAAACCATAGATATCTTTTCCATCTAACGCTTCATTAAGTAAGTATATTTCACTTGCTTTAAGCATAACTATTCCTCCAACTCCTTTATAACTAGCGAATTATTTATAAACTCATCACGTTCATCAATAAACTTAGATATTTTTCTAACATTTTCTTCTGCAGCATCCTTTAACTTATCATTTAACTGCTCACATAACATAATTAAGTTAAGAAATGATTTCTTGGACTCTCCACTCCAAGAAGAATTTTCTACTAAGCTCACTATCTCACTAATTTTATCTTTACTATCGCTAATATTGTTACTAGCTTTTTTTATATAATCGTAAGCTTTTTGCATTTCATCACTTCCCCTAAAATTCAATCTTCCCACCACCACTTCACATAAACAATTTCAGGATTAGACTCCTCATAATCTCTTTTAGACTTATAATAATCTCTCTTTGATATTGCAGTATCAAGACTATTTTTTATACTGCTACAAATAATTTTATAGTCTTTTATTCTCACTTGAATATCCTTACTTGTCCTAATACACTTATCATTAAAAACATTAATAGGCTTTCCATAAATATTATCATAATTTGTTGTGCTAACTTTTCTCAAAGCGCTTAAATATCCATCAAGCTTGTTAAGTTTAACTATTAATTCATTATAGTATTCATTAAGATTCTTGCTTAAATCTTTATATTTTTTATATTTATCCTTATATATATAATATGCGTCTGTATTTCTCTCATAAGAGTACCCCAAAATATTCTCCCCTCACAATCATTTATATTTAAATAAGGCCCTAAATTAAAAAGCTGTATCAAAATGGTTTATCATTTTAATACAGCCTCATCTTATGTTAGACCATTTTAATTTTACTAGCTATATCTTGGTCTGCTGCTTCCATTGCTTCAACAATAGAATTTAATTGTGCACTTAAATCTTCAAGCATTGTTACAAAGTTTGCCATAACGGAAGATTTTAATTGTTCATATTGATCTGCATATTGCCTACTTGCTGCACCTTCCCACTGAGCACATAACTCACCAGAAATTAGATTAGAAAGAGCATTTAATTCACCTTCAATTGTATCTCTTCTTCTAATAATTTCTGATGCCATCTCTCTTCCTTGTTCTGGACTAAATTTAATATTTCCTGACATTTAATCATCCCCCTTCTTATTAACAATTCTACCATTTATTACATTTAATGTAAATATACTTTATGTATAATTACACTACTATATATTGTATTATTTTTCATATAAATACTATATTATAATTTATTATTCCATTTGATCTACTAATCACTAAAAGCTCTTTAAGCCCTGTAACATGTGGTATACAAAAAGGAACACTACTAGTAGTGTTCCTCTAATCTTCTATCTATAATGTGCACTGCAATGCAAGCGCTTTGTATCTTATAGAATTCCCTCTTTACCATAAGTTTCAATACACTTTGTTATGTAACTTAAGGTACAGAAATCTCTATCTAATCTATCAGCCAATATATTTAATCCCGAAATTAAATTCTTCTCACTGAATTTTTCTAATAATATAATGATGCTTATAGGATTAATTCCTCCATTCTTAGTATCTAATACTCTTGAACTCTTTACCTTCTCATTTCCCATAGCTTTAAGTACTGCCTCTTCTAGCTCTTTACTTATATCTAATTCTGGAATCTCATCAAAAACTCTTACTTCACTTTCCTTATACTCTAAGCTCTTTGCAGATGATAGGTCACATCCTACAAATATAACATTCTTAAATTCTGCATCTCTAAAATCAACATCACCTAAGTTAACACCTTCAAAAACAACATTCTCAAATACAGCTCTTCTAAACTTGCTCTTTTTAAAATTAGTTCCTATAAACTCTGCTCCCCTAAAAGTACAACTAAAGAAATTACAGCCTTTAAAATGTGCTCCTCTAAAACTTGAAAAGTTAAAGTTTGATCCTGTAAAATCTGTGCCATAACAATTGCTTCTTCTTAAATCACTATACATAAAGTTTTTATTTTGCTTTATTTCTTTATTATAATGGAATCCCTTACTTTTATTCTTATCCATTTTGCCTCCAAATACCTAACTTCATTTTTTATTACTAACTTTTACTAGTATATAGCAAATACTTATACCTTACAATATTTATTCTGCGTTATCTATCTAATTATATTTATTAAAAAAGGTATAGCTGATATTTATTTTGCTTGTTCCGTGGCAAGCTCCAAGTCACATCAAAACAAATATCCACCCCACCCGTACTAAAGGTAAGGAAAATATAAAATTACTATCCTTTATTTTATATTTTTTAATATGGCTAATTAAAATTTTATAGTTTCCTTACATTAAAAAAGAGCTATAAATTAAATTTATAGCTCATAACAATCATAATTATTGTCTGTTTCTTTCTTTCTTAGCTCTTCTACAAGCTTGGCATCTAACTGGATCATTTTCGAATCCTTTTTCTTTGTAGAATTCTTGTTCTCCTACTGTGAATGTGAATTCTTGACCACAATCTTTACATGTAATTACTTTATCTTGCATTGATATTCCTCCTTAAATTATAAAGAGATTCAAATTTGACTAATATAACTCTCATAAAGGAGAAATATATATTCACTCATAATCTAAACTCTTTATTTTTACGCATCAATAATACCACAAACTTCCTTCAATATCAATATAGTTTTAAATTTTATCCATTTTTCAAAGTATTTATTTCCTTAATACTCAGATTTCTCCACTTTCCTTCCTCTATTCCATCAATTAAAATATTCATAATTCTAATTCTCTTTAACAATGTAACTTCATATCCTAAAGACTTACACATCTTTCTTATTTGCCTATTCATGCCTTCTGTTAATATAATAGAAAACTTCTTTTCACCTAAAGCTTTAACCTTACATTTTCTAGTTATCCTATCCCCTATTTTAATTCCATTGGACATATTTAAAATAAATTCATCATCTATATCTTTATCTACTTCAACTATATACTCCTTCTCATGATAGTTTTCAGAGCTTAATATTTTATCAGCTAAATCTCCATCATTAGTTAATAAAATCAATCCCTGAGAAGGTTTATCTAGCCTTCCAATTGGAAAAATATATTCAGGATAATCAACATAATCTATAATATTATTTTCAGTTTCCTTTGCTGCTGTACAAACAATTCCTACTGGTTTATTAAAAGCAACATATACCTTATCCTTAGGTTTTACTCTTACATTATCTAAAAGTATAGTATCACTTTCCTCAACCCATTGTCCCTCTATTGCTAGTTCTCCATTCACTATAACCCTTTTATCTTGAATAAGCTTATTAGTTTCCTTCCTAGAGCAGTATCCATAATTGCTTAATAACTTATTAATTCTCATATAAATTTCCTCATTTGCAGTTTAAAATAATGAAATTTGAGTTTCCTCATAATCTTTTCTATATGCATTTATAATATCATTCATCTTATAAAGAATTCCACATCTTTCACATTCATTTTTAAATATATCCCATAACTTCTTATACTCTAGAGAAGGACATTCATACTTTTCTCCATAAATATCCATATATTTCTTTACTAAAAGCTCATTAGGAAATAGTTTTGATATTTTTTCATAATAATATTCTCTTTGGTTACCTCTTAATGTTACTCCCATTCCATAAGCAAATATAAATTTAGCGCCACACTCCTTAGCTTTTCTAACAATGAATCTAATATTTTCTTCATTATCATTTATAAAAGGAAGTACTGGCATTAGTAATATACCTGTAAAAATCCCTTCACTCGTTAACTTTCTAATTGCTTCAAATCTATTTGAAGAAGGAACTACGTTAGGCTCAACCTTTCTACATAAACTATCGTGGAAAGTAGTTATAGTTATCTTTATTAAAACTGGTGAATGATTACTAATTTTTTTAAGTATATCAATATCTCTAAGAATTAAGTCACTTTTAGTTGCAATACTTATTCCGAATCCATATCTATTAATTAGCTCTAAGGCTCCTCTAGTTAAGTTAAGGTTCCTTTCAAAAGGATTGTATGTATCGCTCATAGCTCCAATACCTATAACTCCCTTTTTTCTCTTACTCTTTAATTCTTTATTTAAAATATCTAATGCATTTCTTTTAGCTCTAACTGAATCAAAATTCTTAACTCCATAGCATTCACTCCTTGAATCACAATAGATGCATCCATGTGAACACCCTTTATAAAGATTCATATTGTAATTTAATCCAAACCATCTATTGTTTTCTGCATAACCCGAAAGTATTTGCTTTGCATCTATATAATACATTTTCATCCTCCTCTTACAAGGATTTCAAATCTATAAATAAGACATCTTTATGTCCTATTACTTAAATCCAGATAAGAAACTTTTTAATATTATACCACATTACCTTCATTTTTTGATTTATCCCCTTTTTCTCTACTTAATTTCCTTCCTTTACCAACTTGATAATGCTATAATAAATTCGTTAAAAATAAGCGATACAAAGGATTTGATAGAAATGTTTAAACTAATACCTTATTTAAAGGACTTTAAAAAGGAATGCTTTTTAGGTCCATTATTTAAGCTACTAGAAGCAATATTAGAACTTATTGTTCCTCTAGTAATGGCAAAAATAATTGATATTGGAGTTAAATCTTATGATACATCATACATAATTAAAATGGGTATATTGATTATAATTCTTGGTATAGTAGGATTAGGATCTGCCCTAGTTTGTCAGTACTTTGCTGCTAAAGCCTCTCAAGGTTTTGGAACAAAGCTTAGAAATGAGCTTTTCCGTCATATAAATAGTCTTTCTCACTCAGAAATTGATAATATAGGAACTCCATCATTAATAACAAGAATAATAAATGATGTAAACCAACTACAAGTTGCTGTAGCTATGGCTATAAGACTTGGGGTTAGAGCTCCATTCATAATTTTAGGTTCAGCAATAATGGCTATGTTTATAAATCTAAAACTTTCACTAATATTCTTCCTATCTATCCCTCTAATTGTACTTACTTTATATTTGGTAATGGGAAAAGCTATTCCACTATATAGGGTAATTCAGAAAAAGCTAGATAAAATTTCTTTAATTACTAGGGAAAACTTAGAGGGGGTAAGAGTTGTAAGAGCTTTTTCTAAACAAGAGGTTGAAAAAGATCGATTTAATATAGCAGCATTAGACCACAGTAATACAGCTATAAAGGTAGGTAAACTATCTGCACTTTTAAATCCATTAACCTTCATGATTATGAACTTCTCCATAGCTTTTATAGTTTGGTTTGGAGGTATTGGCGTAAATAACGGTAATTTTACACAAGGTGAAATAATAGCTTTCGTAAACTATATGACTCAAATACTTCTAACTCTTATAGTAGTTGCAAACCTTGTTATTATATTTACAAAAGCATCTGCTTCTGCAACTAGAGTTAATGAGGTTCTTGATACAAAATCAAGTATTAAAGAAGCTTCTAGCTCAACTAAGGTACAAGCTACTAATAATTCATCTAAAATAATTGAATTTAAGAATGTTTCTTTTTCCTATAATAATTCAAAGCAATATTCTTTAGAGAATATCTCATTATCAATAAATAAAGGTGAAACCATAGGAATTATAGGGGGAACAGGTTCAGGAAAGTCTACTCTAGTAAACCTTATTCCAAGATTCTATGAAAGTACTGAAGGTGAAATTTTTATTAATGGAGAAAACATTAAAAATTACTCTCTTAAAAACTTAAGAAATCTATTTGGAATAGTTCCACAAAAAGCTGTATTATTCACTGGAAGCTTAAGAGAAAATATGAAGTGGGCTAATAAGAATGCTAGTGATGAAGAAATTTTAATGGCACTGGATATTGCACAATGTAGTGATTTTTTAAGTAATCTTAAGGACGGCCTTGATACCTCTGTTCTTCAAGGAGGCAAAAACTTTTCTGGAGGCCAAAAGCAAAGGCTTACTATAGCAAGAGCTTTAGTAGGTTCTCCTAAGATAATAATTTTAGATGATAGCTCAAGCGCATTAGATTTTGCTACTGATTTAAAACTTAGACAAGCATTAAATACATATGCTAAAGATATAACTACAATAATAGTTTCTCAACGTGCATCTTCAATTAAAAACTCAGATAAAATTGTAGTTTTAGATGATGGAAAGTTAGCTGGAATTGGAACTCATGAAGAACTTCTTGAAAACTCAGAAGTCTATAAAGAAATATGCTTGTCCCAACTGACTAGAGAGGAGGCTTATAATTAATATGGATAAACAAGTTATTAAAAGGCTTTTAAAGTTTACAAAGCCATATATAGGTTACTTAATCATGGCTTTAATTTGCGCTCTTTTTTCAGTTACATTTACATTACTAGGACCAGTTTTAATAGGTAAAGGAATAGATTTAATAATTGGACCAAACAATGTAGATTTTAATGGAATCTTAAAAATAATAGTTATTCTTATGGCAACAATTATTTTAGGTGCTTTATTTCAATGGTTAATGAGTTTATGTACAAATATTGTTACTCAAAAAACAGTTAAGGATTTACGCATAGCTTCCTTTAATAAAATAAATGAAGTTCCCTTAAAATATATAGATAGTAATCCCCATGGTGATATTATAAATAGAGTTGTAAGTGATATTGATTTAATATCTGATGGGTTACTCCAAGGTTTCACTCAACTTTTTACAGGTATTGTAACAATTATTGGAACACTACTATTTATGCTATCAATAAATGTTTCCATAGCCCTAGTTGTTGTACTTGTTACTCCACTTTCACTATTTGTAGCTTCCTTTATTGCTAAAAAATCACACAATAGCTTTAAGGTTCAATCTGCAACAAGAGGTGAATTAAGTGGTTACATTGAAGAAATACTTGGTAATCAAAAGGTAGTAAAAGCTTTTTCTTATGAAGATGAAGCCGAGGAAAAATTTAAAGAAATAAATGCTAGGCTATATGAATCTGGAGTAAAATCTCAATTTTATTCCTCACTTACTAATCCTTCTACTAGATTTGTAAATGGTATTGTATATGCTGCAGTAGGTGTTATTGGTGCATTATTGGCTATAAAAGGAAAACTTACTATTGGAGATATATCTTGTTTCCTTTCCTATGCTAATCAATATACTAAACCATTTAATGAAATATCAGGAGTTGTTACTGAACTTCAAACAGCCTTTGCATCAGCTAAGAGGGTATTTAATCTTTTAGATGAGCTACCAGAAACTCCAGAAGATAAGGATGCAATATCCTTAGTTAAAGCAGATGGTTATCTAGAAATAAATAATGTTAATTTCTCTTATTCAGAAAATAAAAAACTTATAGAAAACCTTAATTTAAAGGTTAAACCAGGTAATAGAATTGCTATTGTTGGCCCTACTGGATGTGGTAAAACCACAATAATAAACCTTTTAATGAGGTTCTATGATGTAACATCAGGAGAAATTAAAGTTGATAATACTAATATAACTCATTTAACTAGAGAAAGTTTAAGAAGAAACTTTGGAATGGTACTTCAAGACACATGGTTATACTCTGGTACTGTAAAGGAAAATATAGCTTATGGTAAGGTAGATGCTACAGATGAAGAAATTATTGAAGCTGCTAAAGCTGCTCATGCTCACAACTTCATAATGAGATTACCAAATGGATATGATACTCTTATAAATGATGATGGAAGCAATATATCTCAAGGACAAAAGCAACTGTTATGTATTGCTCGTGTCATGCTTACAAAACCACCAATGCTAATTCTAGATGAAGCTACAAGTAACATTGATACAAGGACAGAGATATATATTCAAAAGGCTTTTGATAAAATGATGGAAGGAAGGACAAGCTTCATTGTAGCCCATAGACTTTCAACTATAAAAGAAGCTGATCTTATCCTAGTTATGAATGCTGGTAAGATAATTGAGCAAGGAAAACATGAAGAACTATTAGCAGCTAACGGCTTCTATGCTAATCTTTATAATAGCCAGTTCGTTAAAGAATAAAAAAGGTGTAGCGGATATTTATTTTGCTTGTTCCGTCGCAAGCTCCAAGTTACATCAAAACAAATATCCACCCCACCCGTACTAAAGGTAAGGAAACTCCCTCTGCTTTACGCAGGGGGAGTTTAAATTTATCAGTGAAATACTAATTTTTAATTATATCAATTGAAGTTATTTCATCTCCATCCTTAGTTAAGACAGCTTTATCTATTGTCTTACCATTAGAATCTAAGAAATTATAGAATATAAATGGTATTGTTACAATGCCATTCTCACTTTCCTTATCAATAGCTAACAAAACTAAATTGTAACTCTGTCCATTTTTTGTAATAATGTTCAAACAATAATTCGATTCCTTATTAAAATTATCACTAGAAAATTTTATTTCACCTACAAACCCATATTCCTTCTTTGAAAACTCTTTTTTATCATCATATAGCATATATGATGATGGTATATTTTCACAAAATTCATAATAATCCTTATATCCTATAATTTTTATATCAGCTATATCATTATTACCAGAATAATATATATTCTTACCATCTTTTTTAAAGGAAGTAAAGTAAATACCACCAACTATAACAAGTAAAATAAAAAACATAAATAAAATTATAGTCTTTTTATCTTTCAGCATAGTAATCTCCTTCTAACAACTTCGCACTACTATTCTTCTATATTTTACCATATACTCATTTTTATATCAATCATATTAACTCCCCACTCATAATAAAGGTAAGTAAATTATAAAATTATTATAGAGGTTAAAATGGAGTAGGAGGTAGATACTTATTTTATCTACCGACCTCTCACACAACCATATGTACCCGGTTCATTAGAATTTAATGTTTCATTTGATATGTTTGTGTTAAAGTAACAAATCCTAATGGATCTAGGTATTTGCTAACTCTTCACCGTTTACGCTTGCCCTATTTGGTAAAACCATAAAATTACTTGGCACCTTTGATTTACCTTGAAGTTCCATTTCTACTTCCACCTCTTGGTCTATATATTTAGTTTTCTGCTTTCTTTGTAATTTTTTTGGTACGTATCTGTCAGACTACCTCAGATAAGAACACGCACTTTCACCGATTAGTACGTGCCCATGCTGGGCACACCTAAAAAGAAACACAAGCTCTAGCAGTGTTTCTTCATCATATTTATTATCTTTTCATCCTCTAATAAATTCTATTTCATTTTCTTTAAGAAACTCACTTACCTCATTGATATCATCATAAGCCTCTCTAAATACAATTCTTTTTATACCAAATAGAACTAACATTTTAGCACAATTAAAACATGGTGAATATGAAACATATGCTGTAGCTCCCCCTAAATTGAACCCATTATTCTGAGATGCCTTCTTTATTGCATTCATTTCAGCATGAATCTCATTTAAAAGAGACCACTTTGAATGCTCTCCATTATCTGCATTTATCCATTCACCATTCTTATCTTTCTTAAACCATTTATTATTATTCTTTCTAAATAGCTCATTACAGTTTATCTTGCCTTGTAATGTTCCATTAATACCTATAGAAAGAATGTTATTATCTTTAGTAAGTATACAAGCTACATTTTTAGCAGCACACTTGGAATGCCTCTCATAAAGAGATAAGCTCTGAAGAAAGGTCTTGTCCCACTCACTTAAATCATTATTTTTAAAAGTTATACTCTCCATATCACCACTCCCTCAAAAATTATATCATATTTTTTCATTTACATAATCACATAATTGTAAATTACTCATAGTATATAGTATAACGCTGGACACACAGCAAGTAATCCTCCTTATAGCTCATAACTTAATCTTTTCTCAGTAGGATTAAACCTACTGAGATTTTTTAGAATTCACTTCTTCTAAATAATTCTTTTTATTTATTATATTTTTCTCAAAATTTTCAACTGCATTCTTCGTAAAGTTTCCTACTCTAGCCATGTTCTCAAAATTATCAGAATTACTTTTATGTGCCATAAAATCTTCTCCTTTTATTATTTTTATAACTAATATTATTCCAAACTCACTCATATTTTATAATAAGAACTTTTTCAAGGAGAATTTAAATGTTAAATAATGAGACTAATATATCTTACCATGTAGATCTACCTTATCCAGACATAAAAGTTGAAAAAGAAAACTCACGTTATGCTAACATATTATTACACAATTACTCAGGTATAGTATCTGAATTTACAGCAGTAGATCAATATGTATACCACAAGTTTAAATTATTCAAAGATTGTCCTGCTGTTTCACAAGCAATTGGAGAAATTGCTATGGTTGAAATGCACCACTTAGAAATGCTAGGGGAACTCATTTTACTATTAGGAGAAGACCCTCGCTATTGGATAAAGAAAAAAGATAAACGTTATTATTGGAATGCTAAATTTGTTGATTATGGAAATACTCTAAAAGAATACCTAGATTACGATATACAAGCTGAAGTTGTTGCCATAAGAGACTACAATAAAGCACTGAATGAAATTTCTGATCCTAACATAGTTAAAATAATAGAAAGAATAATTCTAGATGAAGAGCTTCATCTTAAAATATTTAAAGAACTTTATGCTAAATATGTAAAAACCCCTGAATAAATCAGGGGTTTTAAATATTTACGAACTATTTTTTCTTATTTCTTTTATAAAGCCAAACACCAATACCTACAGCTGCAGCACCAATTACTGCTGCTCCTATTTGAGCTAATAAAAAGAAATCTTTGTATTCATCATATACACTAACAGGACATGATTCCTCTTTAGGTGTACCTGTTTCTTTTTCAAGCTTTCTAGCAACATAATATGCCTTCATAAATCTTTCTTTAGAAAAGTTATTATTTAAACCATCTTTAAGCTTTTCAAAATAACTTTCAGTCCAATCTTTAGGGTCTGATAATAATTTTTCTTTATCATGTGTTTCAAAAATCACATATGCATCAGCTAAATCAATAGCATCCCTGAATACTTCATGGGGATAATCAGTTGTAAGTAACTCACTTATCATCACCCTACGTGCCTTGTCTATATCCTTTTCACTAATAGCTACTTTTAATTGATCTATCATAATTATCCCTCCTTTTATACTTACACCTTAATTTTACCACCTTTTACATGTATTTTATACATTCCTACAAAGTTTTAAGATAAATTTAATTTTAAGAAGCTTCTCACCAAATTTTTATCTATTTTCCCTACGATTTTTTATCATTGGTTGTATATATGGATATACTTCAACAAAAGTTGTCATTAAAGCTACAGTGATACAAATACCAATTTCAAGCGAATTCATAATATCACCTCGTACTCTCTTTAATACATCTTATGCTATAGCTTTTCATATGGGATAATTACACAAACTAAATTATTATTCTATCCCATTGTACAATTATATAGAAAAAGAGAAATTGCAAAGCAATCTCTCCTCCTTCTTTCTATTATTCTTTTTACCTTTATTAACTATTAACTATTTCCCCTCCATTAACATGAATAGTTTCTCCTGTTATAAAGGAAGCTCCTTGGCTAGCTAAAAACACATATGCTTCTGCAAGTTCAACTGGTTGCCCTGCCCTTTTTAAAGCTGTCTTAGAACCAAACTTAGAAAGCTCTTCAGCTGTAAAAGTTGATGGAATTAAAGGAGTCCATATAGGGCCTGGTGCAACAGCATTTACCCTTATTCCCTTTGGTGCAAACATAAGAGCAAGAGACCTTGTTAAGGAAGTTAAGGCTCCTTTTGTTGCAGAATAATCAATTAACCTTTCATGACCATTATAGGCTGTAATTGATGTTGTTAATATAATACTTGCCCCATCCTTTAAATGTTGTTCTAAAGCCTTACACATAAATAATGCTCCATAAATATTAGTTCTAAAAGTTCTATCTATTTGATCATAAGTCAATTCTCCCAAATTATTAATTGGATGTTGTTCACCTGCATTACTAATAAAAATATCTATTTTATTGTATTTCTCAATTACTGTTTTTACAGTGTTATTGCAGAAGGATTCGTCCCCAATATCACCTTTTATTAATAGACACTCTCCTCCTATCCCTTCTATAATTACTTTAGTTTCATTTGCATCCTCATCTTCATTAAAATAAATTATACAAACTTTGGCTCCTTCCTTAGCATATACTACAGAAACAGCTCTTCCAATTCCACTATCTCCACCTGTTATTATAGCAACTTTATTTTTGAGTCTATCCCCTCTTACGTCATACTCCTCATGTTGAAAAATAGGTCTAGGATTCATATTTTTCTCAATACCAGGTTGTTCCTTAATTGTATTAGTAGGAAATGTTTTTGGAAATGTTTTTTCAATCATTATTTAAACCTCCTAAAAGAATTTACATTTAGTATCTCCTTTAGTTAAATAAATAATAACAAATTAGGAGAAGTTGCAAAAACAACTTCTCCTAACCTATAACTACTATTCTCATAGTACTTTAAAATATTAATCATCTGCTACATTCCTATTATTGTATGAATACACATTATATTCTTGCCATATATTTTCCAAGTTTGCAAATATATCTGCAATGTTTTCCTTTTCTCTCATTCCCACTGCTATTATAAGTGCATTTATAACGGAAAGTGGCGCTACTAATGAGTCAACAAAAGATGCCATATTACTTTGAGCTATCAAAGTGCTATCAGCCTTTGCAGCCAATGGCGAAAGTAAGCTGTCTGTTATAGCAACTACCTTAGCTCCTCTAGCTTTAGAAAAATCCAAAACATCAATTGTCTTTGTAGCATATCTAGGGAACCCGATTCCAATAACTAAATCCCCTTCCCCTATATTTATCATTTGCTCAAATATATCTGAAATTCCATAACTAACTATTCTTACATTTTGAAGTATTATATTTAAATAAAACCCTAAAAATTCAGCAAGTGCTGTAGAACTTCTTAGACCTATAATGTAAATATTCTTAGCTTCAAATATAGAATTTAACACATCTTCAAAGGTGTAAGGATTAATTTTTTCTAAAGTAGCTCTTATATTTTCCATATCAGCCTTTAATACACCTTTTAGAGCTGCCCCATGAGATGCAAAGTCATTAGAAAGTTCAAGTCTCTGCACAGTAGTTAATTTATTCTTTATTAGCTCTTGTAATGCTTTTTGAAGCTTGGGATATCCTGAAAACCCTAATTCATTAGCAAATCTTACAACAGTAGATTCTGAAACTCCTACAGAAATTCCAAGTTTTGCAGCTGTCATAAAAGCAGCTTTGTCATAATTTTTTAGTATATATTCAGCAATTAACTTCTGTCCCTTACTTAACCTAGGAAATTTTACTTGAATCAATCTCATTAAGTCTTTGCCTTGTTCATTTAGCTCGTTATCCATCATGTACCATCCTATTCATAAAAACTTATATAATTTGCAATTTAATTTTATCATTATGTTAATAATTAATCAATAAATAATTGAAAGTCTTTTAACAAACTCCATTCATTTTTGACATATTACAATTACTTCTTTTCTATAACAATAAGCATTGGTGCCACTTCACTTCTGTTTAGAAAACTATGTTCCATAACTCCAAATTTATTCTTTGGAAGGCTTACTACATAATCCAAAATGCAAGATTCCTCTTTTTTACCTTCATTATGCCCTCTATAAATACATATTGTCATAATGCCTCCATTATTAAGAAGCTGAAGCCCCTCCTTAATACTTTGAAGGGAAGTTTCATGCATAGTTGTTACGCTCTTATCTCCTCCTGGTAGAAACCCTAAATTATACATTATACAATCTACTCCCTCATCTATATATTCTTTAAATTTATGATGAGAGTCATTTATAACATTAACATTCTCTTTGTTCTTACCCTTATAATTATCACAGGCTATCTTTTGTACATCAAAAGAATAAACCCTATTAAAATTTTCTGATAAAAAGTCAGTATCATAGCCATTACCTAAAGTTCCATCAATGGCTACATTTTTATTTTCCAAAAAGTTATTTATTATATGATGAGAAATCTCACTTATATCTCCAACGTATTTAAACATATTTACCTCTCTATAAGCTATTTATATAATCTAATTCTTCCTTAGTTAAGTTTCTCCATTCTCCTCTTCTAAGATATCCAAGTTTAATTTTACCTACTGCAACTCTTTTTAAAGACTGCACATCATGACCTAATGCAGAACACATTCTTCTAATTTGTCTGTTCTTCCCTTCATGAATTCCAATTTCTACTGTACTCTTTCCATCTTCCACTTTAATAACTTTAATATTAGCATCAGCAGTAATATATCCTCCAATATCTATTCCTTTTCTAAACTTATCAAGCTCTCTAGGTGTAAACTCTCCCTTACATACTGCTATATATCTTTTAACCACTTTAACTCTTGGATGCATTATTTTATTATAAAGATCACCATCGTTAGTTAAAATAATTAAACCTGAACTATCATAATCTAATCTACCTACTGGATAAATTCTTTCCTGAACATTAACTAAATCAATAACAGTTTTCCTATCCTTCTCATCCTTAACTGATGTTATATATCCTTCTGGTTTATTTAGTAATATGTAAACCTTATTTTCTTCAGGTAAAATAATCTTTCCTTCAAATTCTACTTTATCTATACTTGGATTAACCTTAGTACCAAGTTCATTAATTACTTCTCCATTAACCTTTACTTTTCCATCTAAAATAATCTCTTCACATTTTCTTCTAGATGCAACACCACATCTTGCCATGTACTTCTGTAATCTTTCTTCCATTATCTAAATCACTCCACTTTTATATTCAAATAGATTATATCTTTATGTCAAATAAATTACAACTTTTATGAAACACTATGAAGGATTGTATAAAAACTTGAAATTTGATATACTTTTATAAAAAGACTTAAGGAGAATTATTATTATGGAGAAACTTTTGTTTGGAATATCTGGTCTTCCTTTAGGTAATGAAGGAGATAAATTTACATATGCAACTGGAATTGAATATTTAAGTAACATGAACTTAGATGCTATGGAGCTACCTTTTGTACGCTCTGTTAATGTAACTCCCAAAAATATGCACTCAATAATTGAAGCTAAGGAAAAACATAACTTTTACCTTTCTGCACATGGTTCATACTTTATAAATCTAAATGCAGTTGAAGATGATAAAAAAGAAAAGTCCTTAGAAAGAATAACACTTGGAGCTGAAGCTTTAAAATCAGTTGGAGGAAGAAGCTTAATCTTCCATCCTGGTTTCTATTTAAAATCTACAAAAGAGGATGCTCTTGAAGAAGTTAAAAGAAACTTAAGGAAGCTTCCATACTTTGGAGTTGATTATAGACTAGAAACAACAGGTAAAGGTACTCAATTTGGTGATATTGATGAACTAATTCATATATGTAAAGAAATTGATACTTGTAAGCTATGTATTGACTTTGCACACGTTCACGCAAGAGGAAATGGTGCTTTAAAAGAATATGATGATTTTGCTAGAATATTAGAAAAGGTTGGCGAAGGTTTAGGTAGAGAAGCTTTAGATGATTTACACATTCACCTTGCTGGTATTGCATATAGCGAAAAAGGAGAAAAGCATCACCTTCCTTTCTTAGAAAGTGATTTTAACTACCAAGCATGTATGAAGGCCTTTATTGATTATGAGGTAAAAGGATGTGTAATTTGCGAAAGTCCAATACTTGAAAGAGATGCAAAATTATTAAAAGACACTTATGAATCACTTTAATGGAATATATAAAAAGCGAAATTGGTAAGTAATTTCGCTTTTTTTATTACAATAAATTTAAAGGGCATCATAATAGATGCCCTTTACCTTCTAAATCCTACCAGAAGCCGCCACAGCCAAAGCCGCCACCGAAGCCACCAAATCCAAATAATAATAAGATCCAAATTGGCCACCAAGCTCCGCCGCCAAAGCCGCCGCCGAATCCACCACAGCCGCCGCAGTTCCAGCCTGGGTTAACACGTCTTCCTCCACAACCATTATTACAACAACCGCCGCAATTGTTGCATCTACAGCATCCTCTTGACATAGTAAATCAACTCCTATTCTTTAGTTTAATATATTGTATTCTTAAGAATGGAAATTTGTTCTACATCAAAAAAATTTTACATAACTCAATTATTAAATATATTTATTAACTTTCTTTAAGATTATTTGGGTTAAATGTATAGAAACAACTATAATTAATCCTAATATGAAAGTAATACCTAATACATAAACGAAATTACTAATATATATTTCATTTTTTAATAAAAGCCAATTAAAGTCCCCCAATACTATTATGTAATAAAGCCCTCCTAATAAAAGAGAAAACACACCAGTAAAAATTGTTATCTTTCCCACTAAAGGAAAAACAAAAAACTTATTTATGTTATTAATAATGATCTTCTTATTAATAAATTTAGATAAATAATATACAAAAATGGATCCTATTAAATAAGCTATTATTATTAATAAAACATTCCTACTACCTCTATAAAATGTATAATCATAGCTTATAAAACTAATTATATCTCCTATATAATTAATAATACTATTTAATATATCATAAGTCCTTAATGCAACTGTATTATAGATATCTACTCTATAAAAATATATCTGACCAATTACTAACGCATCAAAGAAAATTGCCATAGGAAAACCTACTAATGCTATCAATGTGAATATTAAATTTGAAAAAAACATATCCATAAATGACAAATAAACAATAAAAGCTAATCCTAAAGTAAAAATTTTAATTATAATAAATATAGAATATTCCCAAGGGTTAAAAATATAAGGTAATAATTCTTTATTACTTATATAAACACATATAATTGCATAAGCTGCTACAAATACAAATAAACATAAAGTTAAAAATAAAAATAAAAACTCATTTTTCTTAACCTCTTCCTTGGTGTAAGGGCCACCTGTAATAAAGGTAATATTGTTTCTTTTATTAAAGCCAGTAATCATAACATATACTAATAGTATTATTAAAAATGTAGTAATGACAAAAATTGAACTATCTAAATATATAGAGTTACCTTCTAAATTACTTATTTGATATTTTAAGTTATTTATATAACTATTCATACTAGAATACATAATTAAAAAGAAAAGAATACTCCCCCCTAATATTCCCCATTTTCCATTATAGAAGGATTGATAAAAAAGTGCTTTATTATAATATTTTTTCATTAATATCCCCCTCATCTAACCTGTATATGAATATATCTTCTAAGTTTAAGTCTATCTCTTCTATAAATAGTGGTTTAAACCTATTAATTTCTTCTATAAATTCTTCTCCATAATTATCAACTAATATAGTAAATACTCTACCTACCTTGGACATTTTAAATATGCCTTCAATATTTAAGTCCTCTTCGTAAACAGGGCCATCAAAAGCAACTTGTATCTTTTTAATCTTCTTTTTCATCTCTTCTAGAGTATTTTTATATGAAACTTCTCCTCCATCTAAAATAACAACTTCATCACAAATTTTTTCGAGTTCACTTAAGTGATGAGAACTAATTAAAACTGTTGTTCCTCTAGTTGATACCTCTTCTATTATTAATTTAAGTAATTTATTTTTTAATATTGGGTCTAAACCCGAGGTGGGTTCATCTAAAATTATGTATTTTGCTTCTTGTGCAAACCCAAGCATTAAAAATACTCTCATTTTCATACCCTTGGACAATTGATGAAGTCTTTTATTTAAAGGTATTTTAAAAACTTTGTTTATTTTGTGAAACTTCTCTTCATTAAAATTATCATAGGCTAATTTATAATACTTTATAACATCCCTAACTAAAAAAGAAGTAAAGAAATTATTTTCGTCAGCTACATATGCTATATTCTTTTTTACTTCAGCATTATCATATACATTGATTCCATCATATAGTATTTCCCCTGTAGTCATTTTGTAAATTCCAGTTAAGCATTTTATAAGAGATGTCTTACCAACTCCATTTGGTCCAATAAGTCCATATATCTTCCCTTCATCTATGGATAAATTAATATTTTTTAATATATCCTTATCCTCTAATTTAAGGGTTAAGTCCTTAATCTCTATCACTTAATTTCCCTCCAACTTATCTAAGACTTGTTTTTCTAAATCAACTAGCACATTAAATTTAATATTTAAACTTTTTGCTGATTCTAATACATCTTTAATCTTTTTCATTAAAATATCATAATTATAAGCCAAAACTAATTCCTTAGCTCCTGCCCTTACAAAAGTTCCCTTACCTTTTAAGGTTTCAATCATACCTTCATCTTCTAATCGACTATAGGCTTTACTAATAGTATTAGGATTTACTGTAAGCATTGAAGCAAGTTCTCTAACAGAAGGTAATTTATCACCCTCTCTTAAGGCATTATTTATAATAAGTTCAATAAATTTTTCTTTAATTTGCTCATATATGGGTCTATTATTATTGATTATATAAAACATCTTCTCCCCCATTAGTTGAAATCCAAAAATAATCAATTACCCAACCTTCACCCTCATCTATAAAGACAATGTTAATATCTATATTTTCTGGATTACTACATTCAACCTCTTTATTCTGTATATATAAATCACTAGTAGAATACCCTATACCTGTTAGCGTTAAAACTTCTAATTTCTCAGGTACAGTATAACCTTCTAACATACTAACTCTTCTTCTATAATCATCTAGAATAAATTCTTTGCTCTCTTTAGTATTATTTTCAGGAAGTATTTCCCCATCAATTTTATAATAATTAAAATTTGAATCTGTTACCCTCTTCCTTTTAGATAAACATTCCTTAAAATCAGATGTAGTAACAAAAACTCCATCCTTATTTAATGCTCCTAATTGTTTATGGTTTATTATATCAATAATTTCATTGGGTGAGCTAAAGTATTTCTTCTTTTCATATACTTTATTGGTATTTGTACATAGCATTATAGTTACCACAACAAACAAACCACTTAAAGCAATCATCATTGATTTTTTCAAGATTATAACCTCCTAAAAAATAAAGTGTACTACTTCTAGTAGTACACTTTAATTCTATATACATCTATTATAAAGGTCAATTAATAAATTCTTAGCATTTCTTAATTATTTCTTAATCTCAGTATTCTCTTTTTCTTTAAGAAGATTTTCAACTAAACATAAATCATCTAATTTACTTAATAGATTTTTATAAGACTCTCTTATATATTCATTATTATAAAGCTCATTATAGGATATTTTATCTGCATCTACCTTCAAAATTTTATCTACATTGTCACCATAAATTTTATATAGTATACAGTTAAACCCCTTCTTAACTCTTTCATAAGCATAATTATCTGAAGTATTCCAGCTATAAATATCTCTATTTACCTTCTCAATAATACCATAAAGTTGATAAAGATAACTAAGCTCTTTTAATGAGTACTTATCGCTTAAACTTGCTACAGAAGCAGAGTAATTTTTATTTATAGGTAACAAATATAGATATTTCTTCTCTTCCTCTGTATTTTGAAGACTTCTTATACTTTGAAAAAGTGAAGTTGCTATATCTAACCTTATTACATTAGCATTATTACAGACTTCTTTAACTCTATATTTTTCCTCATAAAACCTATTTTCTTTTAAAATCTTTTGTTGATCTTCTATCTCCTTGTTGTGCATATTCTTATTAATAATCCAACTGCAATACGCTCCAACTAAAGAACCTATAATAATAGAGATTGCAGAAATAATTGAAGTAACTATAGGTATAGGCACAATATCTACTCCTTTCCTCATTAGTACAATGTTAGTATGTACCGAAAAGGTTAGATAATACAGCCATTAATCAAAATACTCTTTTTCAATTTGTTCCAAATAACATTCTTTTGAACAATAAATTTGTTGCGTTATCTTATCATAAAAATAATTTTCTGTAATTACATTTTTACAGCCTGTACAAATAAGAGGTTCCTTTTTTTCCTCTTCTAGCTCCTCTTCTTCTTTAAATATCTTAAAATCTAACATAAAAAATCCTCCTCATTAAGTGACTCCTTTATCTTAATAAACATGCATTTATATCTTTCATCCCCAGAGCTATTAATTAACTCATCTATTCTTGCTTTATTGATTTTCTTATAATATGGTATATTCCACTTATTAACTATATTTAATGCTTTTAAAACTATTCCTTCATCCTTACAATCAATAACTAAATCAATAATATCCTCATATATTTTTGAATATTCCCTCCTACTAGATAGTAGTCTATTAATAATTATATATTCATCACTTCTTTTCTCTTTTGGTTCAAGTATTGGATACTTTATATTTACTATATCGGCCTTTTCAATAAATAGTTTTAACAGCTTCTCTAGCCCCTCACTATCCAAAGTAAATATAAGAAAAATATAATACCTCCACTTTAATGAATGACTATCCCTTAACATTATAAATAATTTATCATTAATTTTAAAATCAGCTAAATTATTAACTTTAGCTAATTTAATTACCTGTCCTTCACTGCAAGAATTTAATTCAGCTAAAATAACCTCTTTCCATCTTTCATCCTTTAAAGCCCTTAATACAAAACCTCGTACCTTAGGAATATCATACCTACTTAGTCCGGTACTTGATAGATATTTACCATTACATTCGTCCTGTAGTAATAGTAAAATAGAATACATATTATATAGATATATTCCCTTTAACTGCTTATTATATATAAGTCTATTGATTATATGCTTTGTATAGTGGTTTATATATTCTCCTCCACAAGAAAGCTTATATATTAAACATTTCCCATTTAACAATTTACATAAATCCTTAGAAGCTAAAGTCAATATTTTATCATTTACTTCAAAATTAATCATTTCTTTAGCTAGATCTAAGCTTTCATAAACACTATTCACTTTATCACACCTCTAGCTAAAATTTAAATTTGCCTCATTTAGATTATATTAAAGCATATAAAAAAAAAGTCCTCTATATTACTAGAGAACTAACTTTTTCTATTTTAAATTACCATTAACTATCTTAATTAAAAAGTCTATATTAGCCTTATCATCTTCAGGATACATCCTTGCAAGCAAAACTATATTACACAAAATAATGTGTGTAAGCTTTTGCGCTCTATACTCTATATTTATGTATTGGTTTTCTATATTAATTGCATGAATTACATAACTATAAATCTTTTCTATAATAACATTTTCTATATTTTGATTTTCTGTTTTACTTATTGACTCATTTTTTAAAAGATTACTACCAATTCCTCGCCTAACCTTTATATCCTCATATAAAATTTTAATTATACTTTCTAATACTTTATCACTATTATTATCTTCATTTACTACTTTTTCTATCTTTTCAAAGGTATTGTTCCAACTAGCATCTAAAACTTTTAAAAACAAATCCCTTTTATTATCATAATAATTATATAAAGTGCCTACTGCTATATTACATTCCTTTGCTATAGCTTTCATATCTACATTATCATATCCATCATTACTAAATAACTTCCATGCAGCTTGGAAAATTGTTTCATCTAGGTTTAATATTTTCTTAGGCAAACTACTCTCCCCTTTTTATTCTATTAACACTATTATAATGCTACCTTAACTTTCCTTCAAGTATAGAAATTTTCTAGTTATTTCAGTAATTTTTTATATGTTTTAAACATATTTCTATATTAAAACAAGTCATAGGAGGATTATTTTTATGCTACGCTATAACTTACCTTATGATGGAATGAGATACATAGTTGATAAAGATACGAAACTCATTCATGACCTTGATAATGAATCATCTTTATGCTACATAAATAACATAAGTGAAGAAAAGATTATAATGTTAGAAAGTGAAGATGATGTTCAAATCCTATGTGAAACTGAAAACTATCGTGGTTGCCATTGGTGTAATTCTCGTTTTGACACTGACCTAACTATATGTTAAAAATATACTTATTATTAATGATATGTTTAAAATATGTGTAAGCAAAACCAAAGAATATAATATAGTTATTACTATTAATATATAGTTTGATATCTTTAATTGCTTTAAGGTTGCATCTTTCATCCTGTATAATATAAACCTTATAAGAAAAAATACTAAAATCACTTTAATAAATACTGCTTTTAAAGGATTATCTACTATGGTTGCCATAACTTTATTTCCTTCTTCAAAAAGGTTTGTTTGCAATAAAACTATGGTAAATATAATGTCAGCTACATTAAGAAAGTATAATATCTTGAATTTTTTCACTATGCTTTCATAACTATAATTCTTAATAAATGTATTCATAAGTCACTCCAAATTTTAATGTTATACATTTTAAGGATTGACTTATTTATAAAAAATAAACACCTAATTTCCAAAATGAGAAGGTGCATCAAAGTAGTATTACTTAGATGCACCTTCCCTTATTTATTTAAAAATAAAGTATTCTTTATCTCCTCTAACATATCTTAATGACCCTAAAGTCATATCATATCCCGCTAGATATCCTATATCTCCATCAGAAAATTTTACACTTCCAGAAACATATGAATAGTTTTTCTCATTAATATCTGTTGGTGCTGCTGACATCTTGAAGGGATCTGACATTTCTATATAAACCTTCTCTTCTAAGGTATTATCATCAAGCTTATATACATACATATTTTCACTTGATATAGGATG
Source organism: Clostridium sp. (assembly GCF_018372875.1). Lineage (GTDB taxonomy): Bacteria > Bacillota > Clostridia > Clostridiales > Clostridiaceae > Clostridium. The sequence continues at coordinate 24,881 of NZ_JAHAIF010000004.1, forward strand.
AAGATTTACTTCACTTCCATCTTTATTAACTGTAACTACACATGTATTATCACCTTGAGTAAAATTACAATTAATTGGTTTTAAATCAATACTTTGAGTAATCTTTTCTGTATTTAAATCATATACAAAAAGTCCAAAGTATCCATGAAAAATAATTTTATCATCAGAGGCAAAATCAAGCATAACCATGTCTGCCCCCACATCTTGCTGTGTTGTAACCTTTGGAATGGTAGGCTCAATTTTATTTTTTTTAGCACTACTCTCTTCTGTTTTAGCACAACCTATTAACAAGAATGATAAAACTGCTAAAGTAACCATTCTTACAGTCTTTTTCTTCATCTTAACACCTCCAATAAATTATACATATTATAACATATACTAGTTCTATAGATATTAAATAAAAATGAAGAAAAATCAGACTATTCTATATCTTCGCCATTAGAAGCTATAACCTTCTTATACCATTAAAAACTCTTCTTCTTACTTCTCATCAACTCCATCAAGCTCTACAGCATCCTTCATTGTTTTTATATGTTGTCTTAAATAATCAATTCTATAATCATCTTCTGCATAACCATTTTCGTCTGGTATATCCACTGCCCCTAATCCATTTTCAATTATAAATAATGGCTTTTGATATCTATCATATAAATTGTTCATTGTTATTCTTAATCCAAGGGATCTATTTTCCATCCCCATTCACTAGCCTAAATAATTTTCTCTATCCTTATTTAAAGCTTCAAATACATCCTCTGGTTTACATGGGTATGGATAATACTGACCTGCTGCTAACATGCATCCAAACATATTATTTTGATCTACTTCATTAGCAATTTTAGTAGCTAATGCACTTGCAACTAATTCATGATGAGCTTCTTGATACTTAACTTGTTCCTTATTTTCTCCTTCTTAATTTGGTTCAGCATCATCCACATTTGGAAAAATTCTACTCCACCCCATAGAAAATCTTTTCTAAATCCCATTTTAAAAACTTCTTTCCTAAATAAATATGTAAATATATAAACACATAAATATATATTCTTATATTTGTATATTTATATACTTTAAAAATAAAAAGAAACACCAGTATGTAGCGGTGTTTCCTTCTAATCAATATTATCTTTTTTATTCTTCTTATCTTAATCTACTCTACAGATTTTAACGATTCAACCATAGGTATCTTCTTAAGCTTCTTATACATTACTAAATTTACCAAAACAGCAAATCCCATAGTAATCACAACAGCTATTAGATAACTTAAAATGTTTATATTTCTTCCAAACATCATTGCATCAAACTCAACAGTTATCATTATAAATCTATGAAGTATAGTTCCCAGGGCAAGACCAACTACGGAACCAATAGCAGTAAGTACTAGATTTTCTCTATATACATAAGCTGAAACTTCATTATCATAGAACCCAAGAACTTTAATTGTAGCTATTTCTCTTAATCGCTCACTTACATTAACATTTGTTAAATTGTAAAGTACAACAAAGGCTAGAGCCCCTGCAGAAACAATTAGTACTATTACTACAATATTTAAACTGCTAATCATATTATCAAAATTATTAACTAATCCACTATAGAAAGAAACAGACTTAACTATATCATTATCCATAAGCTCTGCTCCTAAAACTTCTTCTACCTTTGTTGAGGTGTCATTTAGTTTTAAAGCTAGTGTATTTATTTCATTAGTCACACCAAAAGTAGACTTATAATATTCAGGTGACATAAATACATAGTGATCAACATACATTTCACTAATAGCTGATACTTCTACTTCTTTTCTATCTCCATCTTCATTTTCTATAGTGATCTTATCACCTTTTTTAACACCAAGGGACTTAGAAAGTTTTTCAGTTATAACAACTCCACTATTATCGAGCTGTATTTCCTTTTGGCTACTTCTTTCTCTAAGAGATATAAAGTCCTTAAATTCACTTATATTCTTAGGTACAATTAATTTTACTGACTTATCTTCTCCATCATCTGTTGCCTTGCTATTAAAAGTGCTCATTTCGAAAATATCTTCAACTCTACTATCATTCTTATACTTATCAAACAAATCTTCTTTATCAATTAAAGCAGACTCTTTATCAATTGATACTTGGCCATCATATTTAATAATTTCTCCAAATTGCTTTGAAGCAATTGTACTAATAGAATCCTTTATTCCAAAGCCAGCTAAAAGTAATGCAGTACACCCTGATATACCTATTACTGTCATGAAGAATCTCTTCTTATATCTAAATATATTTCTCGCTGTAACCTTCTCTGTAAAGTTCAATCTCTTCCATATAAAAGATATTCTTTCTAAGAAAATTCTCTTACCTTCCTTTGGAGCCTTAGGCCTCATTAGAAGTGATGGTGTTTCAATAAGCTCTTTATAACAAGCAAGTACAGCTGCTAAAGTTGTAACTGACACAGCTACCAAAATAGCTATCATACTTAAAGGTAGATCTACTAATAACTTTACCTTTGGAACTGTGTACATAATTCCCCATGCATAGAATATTACTGTTGGAAAAAGAACTACCCCAATGGCTAATCCTACAACTGCTCCTAATGTACTTGCCACAGCTGCATAAACTATATATTTAGAAGAAATACTTAACTTACTATAACCAAGTGCCTTTAATGTGCCAATAGTTCCTCTTTGTTCATCTACCATTCTTGTCATAGTAGTTAAACAAACTAATGCTGCAACTAAAAAGAAGAATACTGGGAATACATTAGCAATATCTCCTATTTTATCAGCTGAAGCACCATAATCCATATAACTATAGTGACTATGTCTATCTAAAACATACCAATCTGGTGCTTTTGCATCTTGAAGGTCTTTTTCAGCCTTATCTAACTTCTCTTTTGCAAGAGAAAGTTCTTCCTCACCAAGCTTTTTAGCTCTCTCTAACTCTTCTTCACCTTGCTTTATGTCTTGTTTTCCTTCTTCAATCTTTTTTCTTCCCTCAACAAAAGCATTTTTCCCCTCAATCTCGGCTTTTTGGAGATTTGCTTTTTCATTCTTTAAAGTAGCCCATCCTGAGTCTAATGTAGCTCTTCCATCTTTTAATTTCTGTTCTGCATTAGCTATTTGATTCTTTCCAGCCTCTACAACATATGAAACAGTATCATAAGCTTTTATTCTAGACTCTTTAGCCTTAATTTCAGATTGAATTATGACTTTTTGGGATTCACTTAGATTAGGATCATTAAGCTTTTCCTTTAATTCCTTAACTTCCTCTCTTAACTTATCAACTTCTTCTTTATTATTCTTTAAGTAATCTTCAGATTCTTTAATACTACCTTCTGTTGCTTCCTTTAATTGATTAAAGGCTTTTAGATTTGTATTGTACTCCTCTTCTCCAGCCTGTAACTCTTTTTCTGCTGCTGCTATTTTATCCTTACCTTCTTGAATTTGAGTAGGAAATTCCATTTCTTGTCTATCTAATTCTTTTTCACTAATAATAAGATCAATTTTTCCCTCTTGAAGTTTTTCTTCATTTGACTTTATTTCATTTTCATACTTTATTTTATTCTCTTCATATTCCTTTTTACCATTTTCTAATTCTTTTCTACTTTCCTCTAGAATCTCATTAAAACGAATTGGACTTCTTTCATGGCTTAAGTTTTCTAAAGGCTTAGTCACCTTATCTGTAACATTAAAATATTCATCACTGTAACTATTTAGTTCTTTTGCTCCATCCACTGTAAGTAGAACCTCAGTATAAATATCCATATTAAAATCTTCTTCTGGAATCATGATGAAATTATTAATAGATCCATGTCCAATATTGGAACTTCCCATTTCAAAAGAAAGGTAGTTAGGTGTATTAGCTATACCTACAATTGTAAATTCACTAACTTTAAGATTTTCACTTATATCGTCCTTTGTTCCAGATGTAAGCTTAATCTTATCTCCAACCTTTACCCCCATACCATTGAAATTACCTGCGCCTACTATACACTCTCCAGACTTTTCAGGAAGTCTACCTTCCTTAATTTCTGCCCTATTAATGTAGTTATCAGTATCATTTTTAGCATCCTCTAAGGGTATTCCATGCACCTTTAGTACAAACTCTGATGAATTTATCTCTGTTAAAACATCAATGCTATGAGTTGGAAAAATCCCCTTTATACCATCAAGCTTTTTAATTTCAGCTACATCACCATCAGTTAATCCTATAGGAGATACAACTCTTATATCCATTAAGTTATACTCATCAAAGTATTTATCTGCCGATGCTTTCATTACAGGCTCACCTTCTTTTACTCCTGCAAAAAAAGCTACCCCTATACCTACAATGGCAAATATAGAAAGAAATCTACCAAAAGATTTTTTTATCTCTCTTACTGTATCTTTTACCAGTGCATTTTTCATACTACCACTCAATCCTTTCTACAGGAACTGGATTTTCATTAACCTTGATTGAGTGAACTTTGCCATTCTTAACTTGAATAACCTTGTCTCCCATTGGAGTTAATGCAAGATTATGAGTAATAACTACTACTGTCATTCCTTTTTCCCTACATGTATCTTGTAACAGCTTTAATACAGCCTTACCAGTATTATAGTCTAATGCTCCAGTTGGTTCATCACAAAGAAGTAGTTTAGGATTCTTAGCTAATGCCCTTGCTATAGCAACTCTTTGTTGCTCTCCTCCTGATAATTGAGCTGGAAAGTTATCCTTTCTTTTTTCAAGCCCTACTGCTTTTACAGTTTCAGCTACATCTAATGGATTTTTGCAAATTTGAGTTGCAAGCTCAACATTTTCAGTAACAGTTAGATTTTGAACTAAATTATAAAATTGAAATACAAACCCAATGTCGTATCTTCTGTATGTAGTTAATTCTTTAGAACTGTATTTACTAATTTCAACTCCATCAACAATTATTTCACCACTTGTTGGAGAATCCATTCCCCCTAATATGTTTAATATTGTTGATTTTCCAGCTCCACTTGCCCCTGCAACAACAACAAATTCCCCTTTATTTATAGAAAAGTCAACGCCGCTTAACGCTTCTATTTCAACTTCACCCATTTTATAAATCTTTTTTACATCTTTAAACTGAATATAATCCTTCAATAAAAAATCGCCTCCAAATAATCTACTAATCTTTAGCATTATTCCCCTTATTTATTATGTTATTTAAAGTATACTAAAGCTTCATAATAATCTCAATGTTTGTATTGTACCATTTTTGCCTATTATGTATAATAATAATTATTAAATGAAGCATTCTTCAAAAAATTTATTTAAAAGGAGATATTAATGTTTGGATATGTAACTCCTCTAAAGGGTGAATTAAAAGTTAAGGAATATGAACTTTTTAGAGCATATTACTGTGGTGTTTGTAACAGCATAAAAAGAGACTTCGGCAATATACCAAGAATGACTCTAAACTATGATATGACATTCTTAGCTATATTATTAGATAGTTTAAATAAAAATAAGATAAATATAGTTCATAAAAACTGTATAGTTCACCCACTACAAAAGAGAAATATAGTAATTGAAAATGAAGCAATAGATTATGCTGCTGCAATGAATATATCACTATTCTATTTTAAAGTATTGGACGATGTGAAGGATGATAATGATTTAAAAAGTAAATTTTTATCTCTTACTTTATTACCTTATAAAAGAAAATTTTCACACTCAGTACAAAAAATTAATGATATAATAAAAGAAAATTTATCAATTCTGTCTAACTATGAAGATAATAAAAACTTTTCTTCTATTGATGAGATTTGTCATCCTTTTAGTGTAATTGTTGGAGAAATTCTAAAAAACTATCCTAATGAAATATTAAATGATTCAGAGGAATCAAGAAGTAATCTCTATGATTTAGGATATGGTCTTGGAAAATGGATTTATCTAGTTGACGCTTTAGATGACCTTAAAGAAGATATGGAAAAGAATAAATTTAATCCAATAAATTATTTATATAATACAAATAATCTTACATATGAGGAATTAATTATACAAATTAGAGATAGAATTGAATTTAATATTTTAAGTTGTGGTTGCAGATGTAAAGAGTCCTTAGATAAGCTTAATTTACATAAAAACAAAGAAATTTTAGAAAATATAATTAACTTAGGAATGATGGACAAATATCTTGCCATAATAAATAACTGCAAAAAGATGAAAGGAAGTGATTCTTAATGAATCCATATGAAGTTTTAGGTATAAAACCAGGTGCATCACAAGAGGAAATTAAAAGTGCTTATAGAAAATTAGTAAAGCAATATCATCCAGATCAATATAGAGATAACCCTCTTCAAGAATTAGCTCAACAAAAGCTAGCTGAAGTAAATGATGCTTATAACCAATTAACAAATGGTAAGTCTTCAGGAAATTATAGCTCAAATACATCAAGTTCTTATTCAAATAATAATTCATATGGTAACTCTGCTTCTGAATTATCACAAGCAAGAGCTTACCTTCAAAGAAGAAATACAGCGGCTGCCGAAGCTATATTAAATAGAGTTTCTGATAGAAATGCTGAATGGTACTTCTTAATGGGAGTAGTTCACTCTAATAAAGGTTGGTATGATTCTGCTCTTCAAAATATAACAACTGCTGCAAATATGGATCCAAATAACTTTGAATATAGACAAACATTACAGCAATTAAGTTCAAGAGCTAGAGGATATGGCCAACCGTACTACAGAACAACTGGTGGTAACTCAGCAGATTGTTGTGCCAACTTAATTTGCTTAGACTGTTGTTGTGAAGCAATGGGTGGAGATTTAATATCTTGTTGTTAGTAGAATAATGGAGGTTTATTATGAAAGCTAAAGATATTTCCCTTGGAGGAATTTTAGTTGCATTAACTATTGTTACACTATATTTAACACTGCTTATTCCAACAAACACAATAGCTATTATGACACTTGCCTCCGTATATATACCTATTTGTTTAATAAGAAGTAATATTAAAACATCTATTTTTGTTTATGTTGCTTCAACTATAATATCATTCTTTATATTGCCTATTAACTATTCCATAATGTATGCCTTATTTTTTGGGGTATATGGATTAGTTAAGCATTTCATAGAGAAGTTAAATAAAATACCTGTTGAAATAATTATTAAACTTTTATTTTTTAATATAGTTTTGACTATTGGACTATTAGCTCTAAAGCTATTTGGAGTTGGTATAGATATGAAATTCTCAGTTGGAATTATGTATATTTTAGCTCAACCAGTATTTTTAGTATACGATTATGCGTTAAGTACATTAATAACTATGTATTATAAGAAATTCCACAAAAAAAGCTCCCTTTAGAAGGGAGCCTTTTTAATTCTTTAGGAAATTATATCTATTATTAAATTGTGGATAACTTCAACAATTTAGGGAGAGATTGAGTGATATTAATTTTACATAAGTGGTGCAAATACTCGAAGTATTGCCCTAAGGAATCTATTGGACCATTTAACCTTCTTAGTATCCTCTAAAGTTATATTTTGCGATACCTCTAATATGTTTAAGAAATCTTCTTTAATCTGCATTACAGATTTAGTTTTATATAAGAAAACACCACATTCAAAATGTAAATAAAGACTTCTATAATCCATATTAATAGTTCCTACTACACCTATCTCATCATCACAAACAAAAGTTTTTGAATGAATAAATCCTGGGGTATATTCATAGATTTTTACTCCAGCCTCAATAAGCTGAGCGTAATATGCCCTTGTTACAATATGTGCATACCATTTATCTTCAATGAATGGTGTTACAATTCTTACATCAACCCCACTTTTGGCAGCTAAAGTTAGAGCAGTTACTAACTCATTATCTATTATCAAATATGGAGTATTTATGTAAATATAATCCTTGGCTTTATTAATTATATTCAAATATACATTTTCTCCCACTAGCTCATTATCATAAGGACTATCACCATATGGTTGTACATATCCATCAGTAGCAAAGTCATCTGAATGATACATTTTAGGTCTATACTTATTATAATCCTCTCTATTAAATCCAACGAAATTCCAAACCTGAAGAAACATTACAGTTAAATTCCACACAGCTTCACCTTTTATCATAATAGAAGCATCCTTCCAATGACCAAACCTTACAATTTCATTAATATATTCATCTGCTAGATTAATACCACCTGTAAAAGCTGTATGTCCATCAATTACTGTAATTTTTCTATGATCTCTATTATTAACGATTATAGAAAGAATAGGTATAAATTTATTAAATACCTGACACTTTATACCTAGCTTCTCCATCTTTTCATGGTACTTATTAGGTAATGTTGTTATACACCCCATATCATCATAAAGAAGTCTTACGTCTACCCCCTCTTTTACTTTCTCAACCAATATTTCCAAAATACTGTCCCACATTTTACCTTCATGAATAATAAAATATTCCATAAATATGTAATGTTCTGCTTTCTTAAGTTCTTCTAATAGCTTTTCATAAAATACTTCTCCTGGAGATAAAAACTCAGTGGTAGAATTCTTATATATAGGGTAAGCTGCATAATCATTAATATATTTCACCTGATTATATACACTCTTATCTATGTCTTTTATTTCTTCAATAATAGCTTCATCTTGTTTTAGTAATTCTTTAGCTTCGTAATACTCTGCATCTATTTGCTTCTTTAAGGTTCTCCCAATTTTGTTACCACCAAATAAAAGATAAAATAGTCCCCCAAAAACAGGAACTAATAAAACAGGAATTGTCCAGGCTAATTTATATGATGGATTATCTTTTCTACTAACTATATAAACTACAACTACTAAACTTAATATTACAAATAAAGCATACATATAAACAAAAGATTCACTTAATTTCCATATTCCTAATATTAAAATTATTAATTGTATAAGTACTAATACCCCAACTATAAATATTCTATTAAAAATAAGTTTTAATAATTTACGCATTTATCCTCCTTGTTAACATAATTTTACCTCTATTCTATATCAATATTTCTAATAAATCAAACACCCCTAATATATACAAAATATTACAATATATTTCAACCATTTATATACATAATTGTAAAATATCACTTGTGATATGGGAGGTTTTATTATGAATAACAACATTAATTCAATACTTACATGAATGAAAGGTATAATCTACCTACCGCCCTTCCTAATACTTCTTACATAAAAATTGGCTCAGGTAAAACTCTAGTTGAAAGTTCAGATTCTAATAAAATAAATATTATTTAACATTGCTAAAGATAATTATGATATTGTAAGCGTTATAGAAAACTTAACTTTAAGTACTGTTCCTTATTTTTGATACTAATATGGAAGAACTTTATTGTTTGTTTGATAAATTTAAATCTTCTTTCTAATACTTTAAAGTTTACTTCAACTAATGGAAATATCTTTTTAACGCTAACATATAACCATAAAGACTTAAGCATTAGAGTATGGAATACTGGTATTGGTATTCCAAAAGACAAATCTTGAATACTCTGATTTATTTTAAAAAGGAACTGTTGCAAATCTCAGCAACAGTTCCTTTCACTTATCCTCTTTCCTTTCCAATAAACATTACGGCTAGTGCATCTGGACCAGCATGTGTACCAATAACAGGACCTATATTATTTAAAATCACATTCTTAAATTTGTATCTCTCAATTACCTTTTCTCTTAAGGCATTAGCATCTTCTTCACAGTCTGAATGAGCAATAAACACTATCTGTTCTTCTAAGTTAACAGATTTTAATTCTATTTCATTTAATAAATAATTTATTGCTTTCTTTCTTCCTTTTAACTTAACTCCAGGTACAACCTTACCTTCTTTAGTAACTTTTAGTGTAGGCTTTACCCCAAGTAACCCTCCAATTGCTGCAGTTGTTCCAGATATTCTTCCCCCTCTTTTTAAATGTTGAAGATCATCAAGAATAATAGCATATTGTACTTTTGTTCTATTATCTACAATCCACTTTACAATTTCATCTATATTTTTTCCACTTTTTTTTAGCTCATTTGCATAATAAACTAATAATCCTTGACCTAAAGTTACACCTTTAGAATCAATAACTTCAATTCTTCTATCTTTATATGACTCTAAAAGATTTTCCCTAGCTATTCTTGCACTATTATATGTCCCACTAAGTTCGCTAGCTAAAGATATATAAATTATGTCATTTCCTTTTTCAAGTTCTTTCTTAAAAGCTTCTTCAAAAGTAAATACATTAACCTGTGCAGTTGATGTTAATTCACCTTCTCTTAAAGATTTATAAAAGTCATCATACTTTATAGTTTGTCCTAAATCATCTTCTAAGAATTCACCTTTAATATTTACTGTTAGACAAACTAAACCAATATTATTTTCCTTAACTATATTTAAAGGTAAGTCACTTGCTGAATCTGTATAAATTTTAATACTCACTATTAATTCCTCCATTTTTCATAGTGTTACAGATAGTATAAATGATACCTTTAACAAATTCAAATTATTTGATAATCAAATTATTTAATTTTCAAATTTATCCTCTCTAAATCATCTTATTTCTTTAATTTTCACCAATCTTAATTTATATATATGAACGAAAAAAGTAATAAAAACCTTATGCCTTTATTACTTCTTAATCTTTATACTATCTTGAATTTAACTTTTCTTTATATTCTAGTTCTATGATTCTCTTTTTTAACTTCTTGTTTTCATTAAGCAGTTCTTCATAATCATCAATAGATAAAGCCGCCTCTTCATCTTTAAAAATTGTCTGTCTTGCAGACTCCTTTAATATACTATTATAAAATCTAGTTTGATTATTGTTCTTGTTCTCTATTGTTGCATCTAATAGTCCATCTCTTATCATTATTACTCTATTAGAGAAACTTGCTATATATGGGTCATGAGTAACCATTACTATTGTAATATTATCTTCTTCATTTAATTTTCTTAATATTGATAATAACTCATCAGAATTCTTTGTATCTAATGCACCTGTAGGTTCATCTGCTACTATAATTTTAGGATCAGTAATCAAAGCTCTACATGCTGCTACTCTTTGTTTTTGTCCTCCTGAACATTCTGAAGGATATTTATCTAGTATAGTATCAATTCCTAACCTTTTAGAAACATACTCTGCTCTTTTATCGCATTCTTCCTTTTCAGCTCCCATAATTATTAATGGAGATGTTATATTATCCCTTATGGTTAAGTTGTCTAATAGATTACAATCCTGAAATATAAAAGAAATATACTCTCTTCTTAAAATACTTAATTGCTTTTCTGTAAAAGATCTAATATATTTACCATCAATATATATTTTTCCTCTAGTTGCTTGATCAATTGTGGCTAATAAATTTAAAAGAGTTGTTTTACCAGAACCAGAAGGTCCCATTATAGCAAGAAACTCTCCTTCTTCAATATCAAGATCAATCCCTTTTAAGGCTTGGAATGGGTTCTTAAAACTTCCATACTCCTTAATTACATTTTTAGCTTCAATTATTTTTCCCATTTATATCCCTCCATAAATTTCTTTTCCTATAAGACGTGGGTATTTTGAAATCCCATTGTTACCCCCCTAACTATATTTTATAAAAGAAAAATCACAATCTAATCTCAAATTCAAAACAAAATATAACAATTTTGTTACAATGAAAAAAGAGAAGTAGATATTTATTGGCTTGTTCTGTCACAAGGCTCCAAGTCACAGCAAAACAAATATCCACTCCTCTTATACTGAAGGTAATGAAATTATAAAAATATTATTATACATTTTATAATTTTTCATAGTTGTCATCTCATCTATTAATTAAATTATCTCATACTTTTTATAGCCTAATTTAAATATTAAATATCCAAGTAGAATAACTATTGAAGCAGTTAAAAATGGTAGCTTGCTTCCATAAGCAAATATAAACCCTGAGTATAAGGAACCAATTATCATCCCAATTGCTCTTGCTGAGTTTTGTATTCCAGCTATCTTTCCATTATCCTTATTTGATACCTTTGAAATAATATTTTGAAGCATAGGTTGATAAACAGCAGAACTTCCTACGAATAGTAGAATAAATAGGAAGAATAATGGAACTAAATTAAATAATGTTGCTCCTCCTATACATAAAGCCATTGAAATTCCTGAAATTCTTAAGGCTTTGACCTCTCCAAACCTTTTTGCAAGCTTTCCAGTAAAAAATATATTAATTAAGAATCCAAAAATTCCAGCTATAGCTAAGAATATACCATTAACTGTTGGTGGAAGTGATAATACTGACTCTATATAATAATTAATACTTGAATTGTAGCTAGTTACAGCAAAGAAAAATACTACTACCTGGCTCATTATAAAAATAACTTTTGGATTAAGTGAATTTATAGATTTAGAATACATTTTTTCCTTCTCTACTTTTTCTATATTTTTATTAGTAACAGTTTCTTCTAAGAAAAGATAAAATAGTATGCAAATAACTATACTTAAAACAAATTGTACAGAAAAGGTTATTTTATAATTATTATTTCCTATAACTCCACCTAGAAGAGACCCTATAGCTCCACCAAAAGTTGATGCAGCAGCATAATAGGTCATACCTTTTAATCTTCCCTCTTCATCTGTAATATCAGCAATATAGGCAAGAATTACTGTTAAAAAACTTATAACTGATGCTCCACCTATAAATCTCCAAAAAACAATAATAACTGTATTACTACTAAATCCAAAACCTACTTGAGATATCCCATATCCCAAAATACCTAAAATCATAAATTTAATTCTTCCACCTTTATCAGATAACCTTCCCCAAATTGGTGAAAAAATAAAATTCCCTATAGACATAGCTGCAAAAAAAACTCCAAATAAATATGAAGGTAATTTATTTTGAGTTATAAACATTGGCGTTACTGGATGAGCCATATTTAATACTATATAAGTTAATGCAGTTAGAACCGTAACTGTTTTTAATGATTTACTCCTCATTTTTTCTCCTCTCATCTTACGTTTTCCTCTATTAGTATACATAAGGAAAGAAGTATTCTCAAGTTATACTCTATTTAGTTTCATTATATTTCCTATCATTATTATTTCTTTAAGTGAAAAAATACTTATAAGAGGTGAAGTATAATGAAAAACATACTTATAACTGGATGTGGATCTGGCCTTGGAAGAAAGGCTGCAATTGCACTAGCTAATAGAGGACATTTTGTATATTCAACTACTCATACTCAGGAACAAGCTGACCACTTAAATAAATTAAATAAAAAGTGGTGTCTCCCTATGTATGCATTTAAATTAGATATTAGAAATCCGAATGATAGATATAAAGTAAGAAGACTAAATTTAGATATCCTTATTAATAATGCTGCTATAGGTGATTCAGGCTCTGTTTGTGAAATTAATGTTGATAAATATAGAAATGTCTTCGAAACTAATGTTTTCTCTGCCATTGAATTAACTCAAGAAGTTTTAAAAGGTATGATTTCTAAAGGAGAAGGAAGAATTATATTCTTATCCTCCCTTGCTGGACGTTCTCCTATTCCATTTTTATCTCCTTATTGTAGTAGCAAATTTGCCATAGAAGGTATAGTTCCCGCCTTAAATATGGAGCTTAAAGAATTAAATAAGGTTGATATTCCTGTAATTTTAATAGAACCAGGCGCCTATTCTACAGGCTTTAATGAAAAAAATATAAGTAAACAATTTGAATGGATGAAGGTAAACTCATATTTTAAAAATAAAATTAGAAAGTTAGAAAAAAAACAATTTAGATACTTTAAAATAACTTCTTCTTCAAATTTTTCTTCTATAGTTACCCAATATATTAGAGCAGTAGAAGATCTAAAACCAAAGGAAAGATATATTGCGCCTAGTTATCAAGGAGTATTTATAAAAATAAAAAACATTTTTACTAAGTAGCTAAAAATAGTGCTTTAAAATAACGATAATTATAGCTCTATATAAATAATAATTAAAAGAGAAACTACAAATAAATGCAATTTCTCTTTCTTAAATATTTATTCTACTGGATATATTTCTTTTATAATTTTATTCTTATTTCTAATTGTAGCTAGAATACCTATAATTGTTATAGGCCCAACAGCACTTATAATTAAAAATACTGAGAATATTGGTGAAAAATAACCTGCTATTATATATACAATAAAATTTGATAAAAGTAGTATAACAGGTAGCATTAAACCTAATCCAAAGAAAAGTATATTTTCTTTATATATAATGCTTATAATCTCCTCTTTACTATAACCAAGAATTTTTAATTGTTTATATTCCCTTATCTTTTTTTCCCACTCTACAATAGTTTTATAAAGTAGGGCTAATCCAACTAACATACTTGTTATAATATAACAATAAAGAGAACTTGATATAGCACCATCTACTATACTATATCTTACAGTAATCATACTGTAATAAAGAAGAGATAAAACTAAACCTAGTATGAAATATAACGAACCTCTTAAGGAGCTTATAAAGTTTCCTATATAAATTTTTCTTAACCCCTTATAAGTAAAACTCATTCTGCTAAGCTTTTTCCCTATGGTTGGGACAAAATATTTTATAATTCCATATAATCCAAATAATCCACCGAAGGATAGGATATATACAGCATATTCAGCGCCTTGAGTATTTCCCCAAAAAATTGCAAATAAAATTGGTATTAAAAATAAAATCACAAAAATTATATTAGGAACTTTAACATGTCTTGAATCTATTTGAGATCTATTATTATTAAGATTTAATAATTCAACAGGTTCTCTTCTATAAACATCACCTAAATTTAAAAGACCTACCACTCCAAATTCGAACAAAAACACTAGTAAAGTATACTTAAACATATAAAAATTAATGGTCCAAATATCTCCCCAATGGCCTGAAATGCTATACATTAAAATGTTGCTTAAAGGAACAAATATAAATCCAAGTACTGTTCCGATAGCTCCTCCTACAAGAAAGAATATACTATTTTCAAACATTATATACTTTACTCTATCTCCAATAGTTGCACCATTTATTGTAAAGAAGGCAAACTCTTTTCCCTTATTCTTTATAAAATATGAATTACAAAAATAAGTAAATACTAAAACTACTAAAAATAAGATTAAAAAGTTTTGCCCATGAAGCAAGGTAGGTTCTTCTATAAAAAATTGCAGCTTAGAATCAAGTTGAACTATTTCTTTCTGGCTTTCATCAATAATTACAGTATCTACTCCTTCAAAATAAGTAGCATTTGTAAAACAATTTAACACCATTAACACAGTAATAAATGAAATTACTATAGCAAATACATAAATAGAATTATCTTTTAAATCTTTCTTTATATTTAATAAAGCGTATCTTAACATTCCCATTTTTTTCTCCCCCTTTAAAGTTTATATATCTGTGTCATAAAAAAAGTTTTTCTTAGATAAAAATAAATAAGATAAATACGGAACTGTAATATTTATTATTAAACCTAACACTAATGAAAATATTAAAGGTATAAAAATATTCACAGCACTAATAACAACACTATAGGGAACTAACATAATAATATAACTTCCTATATAGGGTCCAAATATAAGTATTGGTACAGAAGATATAATAAATGTATAATAGCCTTCCATAACAACTAGCTTTTTAACATCTCTCCTGTGCATACCTATTGCCATTAAGGTTTCAAACTCTACTCTTCTTGATATAAGGCTTGTCAAAGTACTATTAGTAATATTTATTATGGCTATAATTTCTATAATCAAGGATATTATTAATCCTATTTTAGCAAAACCATTTTGTAATTTTATAATATCGTTTCTAATACTTATACTAGAAAATCCATCTGTATTTTCATTAAAAAACATATTCAAGCTTTTCTCTATATCCAAAGATAAATAAGCATTAATTGCAAATATTATAATTATTGATGCAAAAACAATAGATCCTATTGTTAATATACTTCTCTTCTTATTACTAAGTATATTAGAAATAGCAATATCTTTTAATTTAATTCTTCCATTTGTTAAAGAAAAGCTCATACTTTTATCTAAGGTCTCAGAGCTATCACTATAATCAAATTTTATATTTTCAACTGTATCAGATGGTTTACTACTACTAAAATTAATAATTAAAGTAATAACAATTAAAGTTAATACTATTAAAAAACAGGGATACCTTACTTCTCCTATTAATGTATATCCAGTAATATTAACTACATCTTTACATATAAAATTACTTATTAAGTATGCAATTGCTATTCCTAAAGGAATACCTATAACACTGCACCTCATTCCTTGATAGAATAGTAGCTTTCTTACATTCCTACCCTTCATACCAACAATTCTTAATAATTTATAAGTACTTCTTTCTGTAATTACATGGATATATAAAATAGTGTATATTATGAGATATGATGCAAAGGATATTAACATTATTAGAAAGGTTATTGCCATATTACAATTTTTAAGCATTGTCATATTACCAGAATATATACTTAAATTATCATTACTGTCTTTAATAATACCTACAACATTAAATTCATTGTTCTGTATAATACTTCCATCATCATTAAGTATAACCCCTACATTAACCTTACTTCCAATTTTGACACCCTCTAAGGATTTATATGCCTCATAACTTAATAATAGGTCATTTGAGTTTCTTGGAAAGTCTCCTACTAAAAGATTTATCCCTTCCTTTTTAAAAAACTCTGGTGATGAAGTTTGTTTTAACACTATCCCATTCTTTTCATATATTAAAGTTTTGTTATTTAAACTACTATAAACGTCTTGAGTAGTAAAGGATATATTCCTAACCTTAAAAAAATCATAAGATACACTACCCCCATTTATAAATTCATTTACATCTCCATTAGTATCTCCTTGTATATATTCTTGGCCTTCATAAAACTTAATAGTTTCTATAGCATTGTAACCAATAATAAAAGTAATCATTATAAGAGAAGTAGAAAACATAATTGCTAAGGTTAAAAAGATATTTCTCATCTTACAATTACTAGATATTTTATTACATAACTTAAATAAAATCCTTCTATTCTTGATATCAATCATATTTTAATCCTCTACTATTTTTCCATCTTCTATTCTTATAGTTCTATGAGCTAATTGAGATATATCTTCATTATGAGTAATCATTACAATAGTTTGATTATATTTCTGAGCTGAATACCTTAATAAGCCAACTACTTCTTGGCTCATCTTAGAATCTAAATTACCTGTTGGCTCATCAGCTAAAATCAAAGCTGGTTTTGAAGCTAATGCTCTTGCTATTGCAACTCTTTGCTGCTGACCACCTGAAAGCTGAGATGGTAAAAAGTTAATTCTATTTTCAAGCCCTAGAGTTTTTATTATTTCATTAATATACTCCCTATTTACTTTAAGTCCATCAAGTTCTATTGGCAAAACGATGTTATCATACACCTTTAGCACATTAATTAAGCTATAATTTTGAAATATAAAACCTATTTGTCTTCTCCTAAAAACAGTTAGTCTATCTTCATCTAAAGAATAAATATCCTCACCATCAATTACTACCCTACCCTCATCTGGCCTAGTTAATCCACCTAAAATATGAAGTAAAGTAGTTTTACCACTACCTGAAGAACCTATAATTGCTACAAACTCCCCCTTCTTTATTTCTAAGCTAATGTTATCCACTGCTTTTACTAATTTTTCTCCACTGCCAAAATACTTTTTTAAACCAATTGCCTCTATCATAACTTTTCCCCTCATTTATATTTTATAAAATGAAAATAACATTCTAATCTCAAAATAAAATTAAATATCACACTTTTGTTACTTTTATAAAATAAGAGGTGATAAACACCTCTTTTAACTTACTATTTCTTTAACAAAAATACTGAAAAAGTAGATCCTACTCTCTTTTGAGATGATACCTTGATATATCCACCTTCCTTGTATATTATCTCCCTAGCTAAATATAAACCAACACCAAGTCCTTTAACCTCTTTGACATCTTCACTTCTATAAAAT
Organism: Clostridium sp.; assembly: GCF_018372875.1. GTDB lineage: Bacteria > Bacillota > Clostridia > Clostridiales > Clostridiaceae > Clostridium. The sequence goes on from NZ_JAHAIF010000004.1 coordinate 42,827, forward strand.
CTTTTAAATATATTATTTATCTCACTCTTATGTATTCCTATTCCTTCATCAATTATATCAATTCTAATAAACATATCTAAAGGAATTACCTTAACTTTAATATTACTTCCTTTATGAGAATACTTAATTGCATTTTCAATTAAATTTAGTAAAGCTTCAGATGTCCACTTTAAATCAAATATTCCTTTAATAGTTCTGTCACACTCCACTTCTATAGAAATATTCTTCTTTTCTCCTTCAGAAAAAGCTCCACTTAAAGCTAATGCTAAAACCTCTTCAATAAAATATTCCCCTTCACTTAATGAAATCAGCTCACTTTCAAGCCTAGATATTTTTATAAGTCCATCAATAAGCCACCTTAACTTATTAATTTGGCCATCCATTAATAATAAAAACTCCTTACTTTGATTAGAATCTAAGTTCTTTTCTATTAAAGTAGAATTATACATAGAAATATTTGTTAAAGGGGTTTTTACTTGATGGGACAAATCAGTAATAAAAGATTGAATTCTACTCTTTTCTTCCTCATACTTATTCTTTTCAGATTGAAGTATGGTTATTAACTCCTTTAGCTTATTGTCTTCCCTTGATGATATTGTATCCTCTGTAATATTAAATCTAGCCTCAATCTTTTTATCCATTACTTCTTCTAAAAAATCACATCTTTTATCTGAGGCTTTAACTAAGCCTTTCTTTATGTACATAAAGTTTATTAAAACTGTTAGCACTGAAATTACAACATTTATGGCAAATACAATCATTAAATATTCATTTTCCTTGTCCAACATAAAACAATAACCTATAAGTAGCATGAAGGAAGAAATGGATATATAAAAATAAAATAGCTTTTTCGAAAAAAGTTTCATTCTATACATCCTCTCCAATCCACATATAACCTATACCATATATAGTCTTTATATACTTCACTCCATCATCCTTACTTTCAATTTTACTTCTCAATCTATTTATATTTACTGTTAGAGCATGTTCATCAATAAAGTTCTGATCCTTATCCCAAAGTTCTTCTAAAAGATTATTTCTTGTAAGAACTTTTCCTTTTGAATTAACAAAAACCCTTAAAAGCTTAAACTCTGTTGGCGTAATATCAATTCTTTCACCACTTTTATTAAGTATGAATTTATCAAAGTCAATCTCTAAATTATTAATCTTATAAATATAAGTTTTTTTATTTCCTTCATACCTTCTCAATACAGCTTGTACCCTTTCCTTCATAATACTTAAGCTAAATGGCTTAGTTATATAATCATCTGCTCCAAGTTTAAAACCATTAACAATATCAAACTCCATATCACAAGCACTTAAAAATATAATTGCAGTATTTTTGTTCTTTAATCTGATCTCGCTACATAAATCAAACCCACTTCCATCTGGAAGATTAACATCTAAAATTATTAAATCATAGTCCTTTTCAATTTCTAATCTACCTTCAAAAAGAGAATATACTCCCCTTACATCAAAGCCTTCTTCTTTTAAATTAAAAGTAATGCCTTTATTTAATGCTCTATCATCTTCAATTATTAGTATCTTTTTCATCTTATCCCCCACATAATTACCCACAATGCTTTTTATACATTAAGAGAAACACCATCAATAACGGTGTTTCCTCATTATCTTTTTATCATATTCATATAAGTTACTATCTTCTCTTATCTTTAAAATATCTAACCTTATCTTCTTCATTTATCTCTCTAAGAACTCTACAAGGATTTCCTACAGCAACAACTCCTGATGGAATGTCTTTTGTAACTACACTTCCTGAACCAATTACAGTGTTCTTTCCAATTGTTACTCCAGGATTAATTATTACTCCTGCTCCTATCCATACATTATCCTCTATATTTATAGGAAATGCATACATATCTCCTTCACTTCTCCAATCAGGGTCAACAGGATGACCAACTGTAATTAAAGTAACTCTTGGACCAAATAAAACATGATTTCCAATATTTATTGGAGCTGTATCTAAAAAAATGCAATCAAAATTCACAAAACAACTATTTCCAAAAGAAATATTCTTACCATACTCACAATTAAATGGTGGTAATATATGTACGTCCCCACTCTCTTTAAATAGCTGCTTTAACATAGGTTCGTTTCTTCCAACATTTAAAGCATTTCTTGCATTAAACTCATAAAGTATATTACGTGCATTGCACATATCTTTATACAACTCTGGATCTCCAGGTCTAAATAGTTCACCATCTCTTATACAATCTTTTACACTTTTACCCATATTAATCACCTCTAAACATTAATAACCCTAATTACATTAAAACACTTTTCTGTATACCTTTCCACTATTATCTATATAAATAAAGAAAGAATATTGGTAAATTTGTAATACTTTTTAAATATTATAACAGTTTTCTACACCAATTATACTAATAACGCAAATATTTACACAAAAACAAATAGCTAATGCAAGGTATTAATATTTGCATTAGCTACTCCTTTATTAATTAAAAATCACTTTGCTTCTTTCTAAGGTATTAGTAAGAAACGAAAGTAAAACCCCATAATTAGTAATATATACTTTTCTTTCTTTACATAAATTAATTCTATTTAAGATTGTCTTCCTATTAACCATGCACCCACCACAGTGTATTATTAACTTATAATCCCCTATATCCTCTGCAAAATCATATCCTATTTTAAATTCAAAATTTAATTTACCACCTACATACTTTTCTAATAGTGTTGGAATTTTTACTCTTCCTATGTCTTCATGGGAGACATTATGGCTACAACTTTCTGAAATAAGAACTTTATCACCTGGTTTAAGATTTCTTACTCCCCATACTCCATTTATAAATTCATTTATATCTCCTTTTTGCCTTGCAAAAAGCATAGAAAAACTTGTAAGCATTATTTCTTTAGGAACAATTTCATTAACAAGCTTAAACGCTTGAGAATCTGTTACAACTAAATCAACGTCTTTTATCTCCTCTAATGCCTCTTTTAGTTCTGTATCTCTTACAACATAACTCTTTATACCATGATCTAAGCAATCTCTTATACATTGAACTTGTGGAAGTATTAACCTTCCCTTCGGTGCTTCTGAATCTATAGGAACAACTAAAATAACCTTTGAACCATATGGTAGTAAGTCCCCTATCAAAGGTAATTCTTCCTCTTCTCTTTCTATTAGTTCAATAAGCTTTTCTTTAACTTCTTCTATATCACTATCATATTTAGTAGATATAAATATTGCATTTTCACAATCTTCTTTCATCTCTTTTATCTCATTATTTTCTAGCATATCTACTTTATTTATTACAAGTAAGTAAGGGATATTGTATTTCTTAAACTCTTTTTTCATTTTATTAAATGAGGATAAATCTTTATCCTTCCCATCAATAATGTAAAGAGCAATATCTGTCCTTTTTAGTAAATCTAAGGTTTTATTTACTCTTAAATCCCCAAGAGCAGTATTATCTTCAAGACCAGCTGTATCAATATATAAAACTGGTCCTACTGGAATAAGCTCTACACCTTTACTAACTGGATCTGTTGTGGTTCCTTCTCTTTCAGATACTATTGAGATATTAGAGTTACAAAGTCTATTAAAAAGAGAGGACTTTCCAGAATTAGTTTTTCCATATAGAACTACGTGCTTTCTATTCCCTCTAGGCGTATTGTTCATAGTTCCTCCTAAATATACAGATCTCTTTCACCATTTTTTAATCTATCTATATTTCTTATAACAAAATCTCTAGTCTCTTTTTTATTTATTTTTTCTGCTTCTCTTCTTACTAGAGCTTCTGCTTTATTCTTAAATTCTTCATCACCATAATCTAATGCATATTCCATTAAGGTAGATAATGCATTAGGTTCACAGCAATATTGAATTTCCCCTGATTTTGCAAGTTCCATAAACCTATCACCAGTTCTTCCTCTTCTATAGCAAGCTGTACAATAGCTTGGAATATAGCCATCATCTATTAATTCCTTTAATATTTCCAAAGGACTTCTTTCATCTGAAAGCTTAAATTGTGTAATTTCTTTTTCTTCTTCTCTTTCCTTATAACCGCCAACTCCTGTACTTGAACCTGCGCTCATTTGTGATATACCATGCTTTAATAAATCTCTTCTCATTTCAGCATCTTCTCTTGTAGATATAATCATTCCTGTAAAAGGTACTGCAATTCTAATTATTGCAACTATCTTCTTAAAGGTTTCATCATCCACTAAATGAGGGAAATTTTCTAATGACACACCTTCTGCCGGTCTAAGTCTAGGAACTGATATAGTATGAAATCCTACACCATACTTTTCTTCTAGGTGTTCATTGTGAATCATAAGCCCAAGAACCTCAAATTTAGGATCAGCTAATCCAAATAAAACTCCTGCCCCTACATCATCTACTCCACCTTCCATTGCTCTATCAAAAGCTGTTAAATGATACTCATAATTACTTTTTAAGCAATTTGGATGTACTTTTTCATAAGTAGGTTTATGATAAGTTTCTTGGAATAGAATATAAGTTCCAATACCTGCTTCCTTAAGCATTTTATACTCTTCAACTGTAGTGGCTGCAATATTAACATTTACTCTTCTGATTTCCCCATTATCCCTTTGTGTATTATAAATAGTTTTCAAGGTTTCTAAAACATATTCAATAGGAGCATTTACTGGATCTTCCCCAAGTTCTAATGCTAACCTCTTATGTCCCATTTTTTCAAGAATTCTTACTTCCTGTGCCACTTCTTCTTGAGTAAGTTTTCTTCTTTTAAAGCTATTACATCTATGATATCCGCAATAAATGCAGTTATTTACACAATAATCACTTACATAAAGTGGAGCAAACATAACTATTCTTTTTCCGTATATATCTTTTTTGATTTGTCCAGCTATTTCATACATTTCTTCTATTTGTTCTTTATCTTTAATTTGAAGTAGGAGGGCTATGTCCCTATGCTTTAAACCTTCTTTTCTTTTAGCCTTTTCTAGCACCTCTTGTATTTGTTCTTTTGTAGCATTTTTCGATTCATCTAGAAGTCTTTCAATGTAGTCCTTATTTATAAACATAATTTTTCCTCCTTAACCCATTGAATATTATCTCCACGACCAATCTCAACCTGAAATCCTGCTCTATTAATTCTCCCTTCAATGCACCTTCTACATTCTGCAGCTTCATCTCCAGTACAAATCTTACCATCATAAAGAGAATACTTGTCCCTAACATCTGTTGGAGAAAGATTAGGCATTACTACATTTGCTCCTGCCTTAATTCCAAGTTCTCTTCCTATTGGATTTATACTTCCTAATGCAGTTGTTGCAGGTAATAAAACATTTGGTAGAAGTAATCTAACTATGGCCAAAATAGTTATTGTATCTTCTAAGGTACCACCCTTTTCATCCTTTAAACTGGTATCTTTATGAGGTATAAAAGGTCCTATTCCACACATTTCTGGTGTTAGCTCTTTTACATAAAGTAAATCATTTACTAAATCTTCTGTAGTTTGGTTTGGTAATCCTACCATGAAACCTGCCCCTATTTGATATCCTATTTTCCTAAGATTTAATAAACACTCTCTTCTATTTTCAAAACTCGCTCCTGGATGTAATTTTTCATATAGTTCTTTAGTTGCAGTTTCATGTCTTAAAAGATATCTATCTGCACCTGCTTTAAACATTCTTTCATAAGATTCATAACTTCTTTCACCTAAAGAAAGAGTAATTGCATTATTGGGGAATCTTTCTTTAATCTTAGTTATTATTTCAACCATTATATCATCTGTAAAATAATCATCTTCCCCACCTTGAAGAACATATGTTTTATAACCAAGCTTGTCCCCTATTTCTGCACATAATAATATTTCCTCTACAGAAAGCCTATATCTATCAGCTTCTTTATTCCCTCTTCTAATTCCGCAATACTCACAATTTCTTTTACAGTAATTAGTAAACTCAATAAGGCCTCTCATATAAACCTTATCTCCGTATGCTTTCATTCTAGTATCATGAGCCTTATCTATTAGATAATACTTAGACTCTTCATCTAGATTATCTAATAGATAAATAAGCTCTTCCCTAGAGGCATTGTTTTCATTGTATAACTTATCAATAATGTCTCTAATATTCACTTTAAATCTCCTTTTTAGCAATTGCTGTTTTTACAGTAACTCCTGAAATGTTACCAAGCTTTCCTGTTAAAGTATTTATATCATCAACCTCTCCAACAACTGTTAAAGATATTACTGATATTTCACCTTCAAATGGAATGCCCATTCTCCCCTTCATGCTTCCTCTAAATGATGCTACAACATCATTAAATTCACTTTGACATTCTCTTGGGTTCTCTAAAATACATCCAATTACAGCTATTCTCGCCATTTTTATACCTCCTATAATGCAAAAGAGGTCTCTTTAATAGAGACCTCTAAAAATTTACGCAAAATAAACCTAGCAAAGCTAAGTAAGTATTATAATAATTTTGGCCTCTTTCAGATTAGATTGCTCTTTTCTGTTAGATATTATTCAAAATTTCAACTCACCTAAAAGATTTCTCTCTTAACTAAGTTGTTAATATTATAACATACTTAATTTTACTTATAAATATGAATTAGATTTTTATCTATAGGAAAATATAATCTTGTAAGGAGTGATTAATTTGAGTAAAAATGATTATAGCATTAATTCAATAAAAAACAAACTAAACTCTATAGAAACCTGTTTAACAGAAGTACATTCAAAAGCTACTGACGAAAATAAAGAAAAAATAGAACAAGCAATGGATTCAGTAATAAAAGCTTCTGATAATCTTTCTAATCTATAAAAGAAAGAGTAGATTGTATATTTATTTTGCTATTCTAGCCACAAGCTCCAAGTCACGCAAAACAAATATCCACTCCATTCATGCTAAATGTAAGGAAAAAAGAGAGAAATTGCAATTGCAATTTCTCTCCTAATCCTTGTTATCTATATTATCTTAATTATCCATCTTTTCTTAATGACTTCAAGGCATTTGTAAGTTTTACTGGATTACCATATCTTAATGTTCCCATTCTGTAAATCTTAGCACCTAAAACTCCAACAAATCCTGTTGAAACAGCTAATATTACTAATGAAATTACTACTTCTATAGTTTTAACACTTCCCATTGCAACTCTTACAAACATAGCCATACAAGAACTAAAAGGTACATATGATAATATGTTCATAAGCATTGACTCTGGATTATTTAATCCAAACATTACAGCCATAAAAACAACTACAAATATCATTGTAACAGGAGATGCACTTTTACCAATATCCTCTGTCTTGGAAACTAAAGCTCCTAATGAACCGAATATAAATGCGTAGAATAGATATCCAAGTAATCCGAATATAGCAAATGTAGCTAGAGTTTCACCTGAAATATTGAATATGAAATCAAGCTTTCCTCCCCATGCTGCACTATTAAATTTATAAGTTACTAAAGCAGAAGCTAATATTACACCTACTTGTGCCAAACTTGCAATTGTAGCAGCTATTACCTTACCAAAAATTAATGCATTACTACTTGTACTAGTTACTAGTATTTCCATAGCTCTATTACTCTTTTCAGTTGTAACAGATACAGCTATTAATTGACCATAGTAAATAATCATAAAATATAAAACAAATATTAATCCATAAGTATAAGCAAAGTTACTTACTGTATCCTTACCTAGCAATTCAACCTCTGAATTTATTTGAGTATTATATAAAGCATCTATTTCATTAACATCTATACCTTTATTGCTGAAATAACTTTCTCTATTTAATCTAGATAAATATGAATCAAACATCTGTTGATTTCCATCACTAAAGCTACTATTTTGAACTATATATTTATAGCTTGTTGGTGAATTTAATATAAATCCTGCCTCAGCTTCCTCATTATTTACAGCATCCTTTACCTCTTGCTCATTTGTAGCAACCTTCCAACTTGAACCAATAAATACATTTTCTAGTCCTTTAACATCTTTAATTATATTTTCTTTATCAAAGATTATAAAGTTTTTCTTTTCTTCATCACTAACAGATTCACTTGATTCCGCCTTTTTGTCATTACCACCAAATAAACCTGACATATCAAAAAATGATGGTAAACTTAATCCAACTATTAAAACTACTGCAATTATTCCTGTTGTTATAAGATATCCTTTATTCTTGAAATAATTAGTTAATTCAAATCTTAGTACAGATAAAAATCCCTTCATTATTCGTCACCTGCCTTAAGTACAAATATATCATTTAAGGATGGTTCATATTCCCCAAACTTTTCTACATCAATATCACTTTTTATAATTTCAGACAATAAATCATTTTTACTTCTAGATTCTTTAAGCTCTAAAATTACGAATTCTTTCATAACTTCATCTACTCTTGTTATATCTCCAAAGTATTCTTCGCACTTTTCTTTTAGTTCTATAGGAGAATAGTTATTCGCACTTAACATAAGCTTATTTTTACCAAAATCCTTCTTTATATCTTTAAGATTTCCACTTAATACAACATCACCTTTATTAATAATAGCTATATCTTCGCAAAACTCTTCAACATAATTCATTTGGTGACTTGAGAATATTACAAGCTTTCCATCTTCAATAAGATCTGTTACTACATCCTTAAGAGTTTGTGCATTAACTGGATCTAAACCACTAAAAGGTTCGTCTAAGATTACAATTTCAGGATTACAAACTAAAGTTTGTGCTAATTGAACCTTTTGTTGATTACCCTTTGAAAGAGTTTCTAATAATCTATTTTCATATTCTTCAATTCCTAATCTCTTAAGCCAAAACTTTCCGTTTGCTTTGGCTTCCTTTAACGATATCCCTCTTAAGTTTCCTAAATACATTAACTGATCAATTACTTTTTTCTTAGGATATAAACCTCTTTCTTCTGGTAAGTATCCTATTTGAAAATCTTTAGGATTAAACTTTTTACCATCAATTATGATTTCCCCTTCATTAGCTTTAAAAACATCCATTAGAATTCTAATTGTTGTTGTTTTACCTGCTCCATTTCTACCAAGCAGCCCTAAAGCTTTTCCACTTGATATAGAAAATGAAATTCCATGAAGTACTTCTGTTTCACCAAAAGTCTTCTTTATGTTTTTCACTTCTAACTTCATTCTTTTCCCCTCCAAATTAGTAAATATTACTATAGTAACTTTAAAACCATTATACATTTTATTAATAACCTTGTAAAGAGTTATTATTTACTTTTTAATCAGAATTTTAATGTCACTTCCTTAATTATATTCTACTTTTATTGTGAGGATATGGAACAACTTAAAGTCACTTTTATCAATTACTTAAGTCACTTTTAAGAAAAATGAAAGGATTACTATCTTATAATCCTTTCATAACATCTAAAAAAGCAGTAATATGATTAATATTCTTTTCATTTTTAATAACATCACTAACTACATAACTAAAACTATCAAGAACCTTTTGCCTATCTCTATATAATATAGTTGTATTTGATTCTGAATCATTCATAGCAACTTCAAGACTAACAATACATTGTTTTAAATCCTCACCAAAAATACTTTTGTATGATGTAGAATCATAAATTTCTAATGCCGCAAATAAGTTTTTTACTACAGAATTATTAATAGTAAGTATCTCTTCATCATTAATATCCTGCTTATTATATACTAAGCTCTTAGATGCATTATCTAAGTACTCACAAAATTTTTCATCAGCTATCTTTGTAGCATTTTCAATAGACTTCAAATTATAGAAAGATAGTACTAATACTAAAGAAATAGAAATAATACTTATCCATTTATACTTTTTATTCATTTTCCCCCTCCTCTCTCCACCCTAATTATACAAAATAACCTATATATTTACTATAAAATTTCTAAATGGTAGAATTATATTTATTTAATAGGAGGTAATTACTATGCATCATAAGGTTTTAGTTGGGGAAAAGGTTTATCTTTCTCCAAGAAATAGCGAAGACTATAAACAATATACAGAATGGATTAATAACTTAGAAATATCTACTCTTAGCGGTTCTGCTCATATTATAAAAACAGAAATGGAAGAAAAAGAATACTTAGAGTCCAAAACTAATGATTATAACTTTGGTATTATTGAAGCAAAGACAGATAAGCTATTAGGGTCAATAAGCTTAGCCAATATTGATCATATAAATAGAACAGCTGAGTTTGGAATTTTCATTGGAGATAAAAATTATCACGGTAATGGTTATGGAAGTGAAGCTATAACTTTACTTTTAGACTATGGTTTTAATATACTAAACTTAAATAATATTAGGCTAACCACCTTTTCCTATAACAAAAGAGCTATTAGATGCTATGAGAAAGTTGGTTTTAAAATGATAGGTAAAATTAGAGAAGGAAAAATAATTGCTGGAAAGAAATATGACTTAATTCTTATGGACATGCTTGCCTCTGAATTTAAGTCTTCAAAAATATATTATTATTTAAATAATGATAAAAAATAATGTGTTTTATAAAATTAAAAGAAACTGCTAAATTGCAGTTTCTTTTAATTTTAATATTTACTAAACTACATACTCTCGCTAACAAGCTCAGTAACTTCTGCGGTTACATAATCTTCTTTTACTCTTGTTAATATAAATCCTCCAATAGCAAATAGAACTATCAAACTAATAATTCCTTTATTTGATTGCCCTGTAATTTGAGTTACTATTCCAACTAAAAATGGTCCCATAATAGCAGCAAACTTACCAAATACATTATAAAATCCAAAGAATTCATTAGATTTTTCTTTTGGAACAAGTTTTGCAAAGTAACTTCTTGATATTGCTTGAATACCTCCTTGTGCTGAACCAACAGCCATTGCAAGTATCCAGAAATCTAAAGTAGTTTTTAGGAAGTAAGCATATATTGAAATAATAACATATGTTGTAATTCCAACATATAGCATTTTCTTTCCACCAAACTTCTCTGCAAGCCTTCCATAAATAATTGTAAATGGAAAAGCTACAAACTGCGTTAGTAAGAGAATAACTAATAGTGATGTCATTGATATTCCAAGGTCGGTCCCATATGATGTTGCCATTCCTATAATTGTATCAACACCATCTATATAAAAGAAATACGCAATTAAGAATGTGAATATTTTTTTATGAGATCTAATATCTTTAAAGGTCTTTCCAATTCTTACAAAAGAATTCTTAACTGGATTTGGTTCCTTTTCTATGTAGTATTTTTGATTTACATTCCTTAATAAAGGAATAGTAAAACTTCCCCACCATAAAGCTGTAATTAAAAATGCTATTTTACAAGCTAAAGATATCGAAATACCCAATATTCCATTTTGAGTAAGAATGACTATAACTATGGATATTATGAAAGGTATTGTACTTCCTATATATCCAAGAGCAAATCCAGCAGAAGATACCTTGTCCATACGTTCAGTTGAAGTAGCATCCACAAGAAATGAATCATAAAAGACATTTGCTCCTGAAAATCCCAAAACAGTGAATCCATAGTTTAATAACAATATCATTGGCATATCAGTTGGCACTAATGCTAACATAATAGTTGAAAAAATTCCAATACTACAGAAGAACTTAAAAAATTTCTTCTTATTACCTTTGTAATCAGCAATTGTACCTAGAACTGGTGCAATAAGTGATACTAATAAGGTAGAAATTGAAATTGTATATCCCCAAACAGCAGTAGAATTAGAAGAACTCATTCCACTATTTTCTGCAACCATCTTAAAGTAAATGGGCAATATAGTGGAAGTAATAGTCATTGAATACGCAGAGTTTCCCCAGTCATATAGTGCCCAGCTTAACTCCTCTTTACTTAACCCTTTCATAAAACACCCCTTTTTAAATATTAAGGATTTCTTCAATCGCCTCTCCATCGCTGTCTCTAAATTTTAAGCCTAAAATCTTTGCTAAAGTTGGCCCATGATTTATAAGGTTTCCTTTATCAACAACTACTCCCTTTTTAAATCCCCTTCCTGAACCAATAAAAAATGTAGTATAATTTTCTTTCTTTGGTGAATATCCATGAGTTGCCTTATGCCTATGAGGTTTTACTCCCACCTCTTCATCTTTTATTTCATCAATTACTTCACCGTAAATATCATCAACAAAGTAATAATCAAGACTTGCCTCTATCATAAGACTTGCCTCTTCATCACCACCTGCTTCTCTTATTTCGTTACCCTCTAAAACAAAATCTATAGGTAAATCTACGATTAATGATTTAATCTTTTCTATGGTTTCACTATCATTTTTATCTTTTAGGTAAATATAACATGATCCATCTAAACTTTTACAAATACTCTTATAATCTAAAACCTTACCTTTTTCATTTATTTTAATTAAACCTTCTTTTCTAAATAAAGCATTAAGTTTAATAACCTTTGATGCATCTAAATGGCTATGGTCACCAAGAGCCACTATAGTACATTCATCATAAATCCCTCGTTCTTTTAACGCATTAATTATTTCTCCTAACCTTTTATCATGCCTAATAAAAGCATCGTCAATAATATTATTTCTATATCCATAATGATGCCTATTTGTATCAACATCTGTAAAGTGAATTAAAATTAAATTAGGAGCATATTTCTTTATTGTATACTTTGCAGCTTCTATAACAAAGTTATCTAAATAAGGTTGCTCTATTCCTTTTCTAAGATTGCCAAACCTCTTATTTATATCTAATTGAAATCCTAGTGTTCCTGCACCAGCTGACATAAACAATTGGTGTTGGTAAGGTTTCACTGCAAATATCTCAGGCATATTATAGGTTATTTTTGCTTTACCTGTTACTGGCCATAAAAGAGAACACGTAGTCAATCCCTTTTCCATAGCCAAATCGTATAGGGTTTCTCCCTTAATTTTATTTCTATACCAATACCAATTTGGTATAAAATCTCCAACTTTAAATATAGTATTATCAATGATCCTATGATTATTAGGATATTTCCCTGTAACTATTGTTGTATGGGCTGGATATGTTAATGTTGGATAAATAGAATCCACACATTTAATCCATGAACCATTCTCTATTAACTTTTTAAAGTTAGGTAAATTCTTTAGAACTTCTACATCTTCTGACGATACAGCATCAAAAGATATTACAACCATATATTTTGACTCCATTACTAGCCTCCTTAATTTAACTTTACCTTATGTATATTAAATCTTATCTATAACTATATTAAACCTTTGTTAAAATCCTTTTCCTACATCCTTTGCACTATGTGCATCTGATCCTTTAACCATGTTAATATTATTTTTAATTACCTTATCTAAAAATAGGCCTGAGGGATATGTTTCATTACAATATGGCTTTCTAAGGCCAGCTGTATTATAATCTATTTCATATTCTTTCTCTTTTATCTTATTGATAACTCTATCAATTAACTCTTCATTATCATAAGTTATAGGATACTTTGCATTAAATATTCTAACTAAAGTTGGATGGCCTATTCTTTTAGGTTTATACATTCCAAGGTCTGCATCCATAGATTTAATTAAAGTTTCAAAATATTTGTCATAAACCTTTTCTACTCCACCTAGGATTTTTGCTATATTTCCAAACTCATCAACACTCATATCTAAGCAATGATATCCATCATTTAACCTTAAAAAATGAACAGATAGAATTCCTTCATCTAAATATTCACCGTAACTATCTAACATCTTCTTAATCTTTTCTTCATATCCTTCTACATAGTCTATTTCAAGGCCAACATTTATTTTAATTTTTTCTTTGTATTCTTCTTTTATTTTAGTAGCTTCTTTTAAATATAATAATATTTCTTCTTCATTAGGAGAACACTCTTTAAGTAACTTTTCATCCATAAATATTGCTGGAAGTGGCATATGCTCAGTAAATGTAATCTCGTTAAGTCCAACTTCTAATGCCTTTTCAACATAGGCTTTAAACGTATCTTTAGTTCCATGAGGACAATAGTGAGAATGCATATGCCCATCTTTTAACCATTTCATCAAATCATCTCCTTTATTTAATTGTATCATAGTATTTAGAAAAGAACTTATTTTAAATGGTAATATTTATAAGGTTCTAATAACCTTAGCACTACCAATAACGCTAAATAACTTAATACAGACATTTTATAACCTTGCAGATGGATTTTTGGTTAGTATTATTGGTTCAGTACAATTTGCAGCTACATCATTTATATGGCCTAATTAATAACTCCATTTGTTATTAAAGTTATGGGGGCTACAGGAGATTTATCATACTATAGTAATATTTACTTAAAAATAGTATTTTTAAATATGCCTTTTACATTTTATTTCTTTGTTTTCAACTCTATTATGATTGCACAAGGTAACACTATTTTACCTACTGTTTTAAGTGGAATTAGTGCGGTGTTAAATATAATCTTAGATCCTATTTTTATTTTTCCGTTTAACTTAGGTATTACAGGAGCTGCATATGCTACACTTTTATCAAAAATAATATTAGCTCTATTTGCTTATTTAATTCTAAAGAAAAGTAAATCATCTTTAAAACCTAACTTTAAAAACTTTAAATTTGATAAAGATATATTAAACAAAGTAATAAAGGTTAATAATATTACATCTGTAATATCATAACCTGCTATGGGCATTGGCTCATTAATTATATTTTTTAATAATGAATTTGTTATTAACTTCTTTATGCAATCTAAGGATGACTTAACTGTAATAGATCAAGGTATTACATACTTAAACTATATCCTATATTCAATGCCACTAATGGGTATGTTTAGTATATTTCAAGGAATTTTTCAAGGTTTCCCATACACTTTCAGCCAATATTGCTAAAACAAATAAAGTTAACAAATCCATTATTATCTCCCCTTTACCATATTTTATTATCTAAAGGGAAAAAGGTTCAATATTTAAGTAGCATTTACCAACTTTCATAAATATAATGTAATGACCCCCATATTATATGAAGGGAGAACAAGTATGAGCAAAGAGAGAAACATTAGAGAAACATTAGAAATGGATAATAGAAGATATTCAGGTAGGAATGATGAGTGTAGATGTAATGAGAATCAAAATAATAATTCTTCAAGATATCTTACAGTAGCTAATGAAGAGGTTTTACCTATAGGTTTTGAAAGAAATGAAAGAAACAGAGATACCTGCTGTTGTAAAAAATCTCTAAGAAGATCTTTAGATATTCTTTTAAACCCTTTAATAAGGAGTTTAATAGACTTATCAAGCTTTACATTAGTAGGTAAGAACTTTAATACTAAGGATTGTGCAACAACCCTTAAAACTGTATCTAATTGCAGTGATGGACTAGTAACTTATTCCGATTGCAATCCATTATTTAATTCAACTACAATTTGTGATTTAGTTTTAGTTGCATTTTCTCTTCAACCTGACAATGGAAACAATTGCTTTCAAGGATTTAATAGAGATAGATTTATTCGTGCTATAACAAGATGTATTCCTCCAATAAATCCTAGATCATTATGCTGTGTTGAGGACGGTTCTTGTTGTTGTAATTCAAGTAAAGCATTATTCTTAGCTGACTCAATAGGACCTGTTAACCTAAAAATATCTTCATCAGCATTTGAAAAACCACTTATTGGATTTACTGTCATTACTGTAACTAATAATATTGCCTGGTTAATTAATGATGATAATAGAGTTATAATTGTATGCTTAGACAATATTGAACAATTTGGCTAAAATCAATATAACACCCCCTCCTGTATTAGTACAGGAGGGTTCTTCTTTATACATTATCTTTTTAATAAATATAAAGATAATTAAATACAATTCCTCCACAAATTAATCCTAATATTATTCCACCAATAACATCAGATGGATAATGTACTTTCAAATATAGCCTTGAAAATGCAATAGCAAGAGCAATTAATACTATAATTGTGCTAATGCTGCTATTACTTTTCAAAAACACTACAGCTACTGCAAAAGAAGATGCAGTATGACCTGATGGAAAAGAAAATGATGATGGTTCTTTTATTAATAATTCTTTATTTTTCTTACCTATAAATGGTCTTTTTCTTTTAAAAATATGCTTTACTATTCCCTCTCCAATAATTGTTGTAAAAACTAATGTTACTAATACTATAATTCCAATTCTTCTATAATCTACTTTCCTAATCATTAATATTGCAAGAATAATCCATACCATCCCTAAGTTCCCTAGAGATGTTACAAATGGCATAACTTTATCTAAAAATCTATTTTTGCAATATTTATTTATTAAATATAAAATATCTTCATCCCATTTTTTAATTATATCTGACATCATCTTTTGTGCACTCCTTAAGCTACCTAAAATAAGTATTTGTAAATATTACTTATTTTATTTATCATTTTATACTTTACTATGGCATAAAAAAAAGATAGTATATCAAAAATCATATTGATATACTATCTTAAACACTACTCTAAATTCAATTTATTTTTCATAATATAGCTAGATATAACAAAATATATTACAGAGGTAATAATTAAATTAGCTGCTACTTTTAATAAACTCCATTGAAAATCCATAAATTCAAAAGCATAATTGTAACTTATAAATGATGTATTAAACACTGATGTAATAAAGCTTGTTATCATACTTATTCCTATAAATGCTCCAAATGAACAAAGTATTTTTCTCTTGTTTGCTAAATGTCCAATTGACATAGATGAATAAAGTAATAAAGTTGAAGAGGCACAAGACAAAATTCCTAATACTATAATTTCAAATATTACTAAAGGAATTCTAAATCCAAACTCACTTATTCCAACTCTCCATACTTCTCCCATAAACTCAAAAGCATTACCAATCATACCTGGGTAATAGGCTAAAATTACTATAGATATAACTGCAACAATAACGCTTAAAATATTCCATACTATACCAACGATTAATTTGCTACATATATTTTTCCATACAGGAACTGGAAGAGTATTCATTAAATAACCTTCATCACCTAAAAGATTTTTATAATATCTTTGTAGCACTATAAAAAATGTTACTATAAATACTGCTGCCATTATGCATCCATATACAAACATAGTTATAAGAGATGCTATATTTCCAATAGTTCCTGATGCGCTACCAAAACCTATTTCTGTCTCAAGAAAAATCTTATTTATTAGACCAAATACTAATAATGCTCCATATAAAGGAAGTACTAATCTTCCAGTTGCTTTAAATTCGTACTTTAATAACTTTCCTAACATCTAAATACCTCCCTGAATAAGGCATCTACACTCTTACCTTCTTCTTCTCTTATCTCATCAACACTCTTAGATAAATATATCTTTCCATATGAAATAAAGATTACATCATCTAAAATCTGTTCAATATCAGATATTAAGTGAGTTGATATAACTACTGTTGCATTTTCATTATAATTTGAAATAATAGTATTTAATATATAATCTCTAGCAGCTGGGTCAACCCCTGCTATTGGTTCGTCTAAAAAGTAAAGTTCTGCTTCTCTGCTCATAACTAGTATTAGCTGAACCTTTTCCTTAGTCCCTTTTGACATTGTCTTTAACTTATCATTAGCATTAATATTCAACTTAGATAGCATATCATAAGCTTTCTCAACATTAAAATCTTCATAAAAGTCTTTAAAAAAGTTAATTATATCAGATACCTTCATCCAATCAGCAAGATAAGTTCTCTCAGGTAAATAAGAAACTATCTTCTTTGTCTCTATCCCAGGTTTATTACCATTTATAAGAAGCTCTCCACTAGTTGGTGTTAACAATCCATTTGCTAACTTAATTAAAGTACTTTTTCCACTTCCGTTAGGGCCAAGTAGTCCTACTATTCTCCCCCTCTTCATAGATAAGTCAATTCCTTCTAAGGCAACTTTATTACCATAGGATTTAACAAGATTTCTACACTCTAGAATATTTTCCCCCAATTATTTCATCTCCTCTGCAATTTCTTTTATTGTTTCTATAGCTTCCTCTTTAGTAAAACCTATTTGTTCCATTTTCTTTAAAAAAGCTTGTATTTCTTCTTTAGCAAGATTACACTTCATTTCTTCAATCATCTTTGAATCCTCCGTAATAAATCTTCCACTTGTTCTTACTGAAAACAATAACCCCAACCTTTCTAACTCTGTTAAGGCTTTTTGCATTGTATTAGGATTTACTGATGCCTCACTAGCTAATTCTCTTACAGATGGTATCTTTGCACCTGGTTTATATTTTCCTGATACAATACTTATTTTGATATATTCCATAAGCTGACTATAAATTGGTCTGTCACTTTTTAATTCCCAAGCCATTTTTTCACTCCCTTTGTACTACTGTATTAATAGCTTAATACAATAGTACATTTTTTTTTATCTTTTGTCAAACATTAAAAATCAAATATTTTCCTAGAAACCAAAAAAGAGAAATTATTTCTAATTCCTCTTAAAAATATTCTATTAAGTTTTTAATTATTCTACTCTTTATTTAAATATAATTTCTAATTTCAACTACCTTACCATCTTTAACATATACCCTAGGTACTCTTCCTTTAATCATACATATTATTTCATAATTTATTGTTCCAACAGCATTTGCCATATCATCAGCATTATATTTAATATCATCACATTCTCCTAAGAGTATAATCTCGTCATCAACCTTAACATTATTAATATGAGTTACATCAATCATAAGTTGATCCATACAAACTCTTCCTATTACAGGTGCAAGTTTACCATTTACTATAACCTTTCCCTTATTGCTTAAAGCTCTTAAATAGCCATCTGCATATCCTATGGGAATAGTAGCAACCCTTGTAGATTCACTAACTTCATAGGTTCTGCCATAGCTTACAAAAGCTCCTTTTTCTAAAGTTTTAATGTGAGCAATTTTAGCCTTAAGTGTCATGGCAGGCTTAACTTTTAATCTGTCTTTATTAACTTCATTTGAAGGATAATAACCATATATTACAATGCCAGCTCTTACTCCATCTAAGTACATATTAGGTAAATCCATTATAGTAGCACTGTTGGCTGCATGTTTAAATGGAATACTAACTCCTCTACTCTTTAGCTCTCTATAAAAATCTTCTAATATTTTATACTGCTTATTTGTAAATTCTTTATCTTCTTCATCTGCTGTTGAAAAATGAGTAAATAAACCTACTATATCTACTCCTTTTAATTTATCTATTTTAACTATATCCTCTATACTTTCTTCATTAGGAAGAAAACCTATTCTTCCCATTCCTGTATCAAGGGCAATATGAACTTTAACTTTTCCCTTTACATCTTCTGCTATAGAGGAAAACCTTTCAGCATCTTCTAAAGTATAAACAGTTTGTTCTATATCATATTTAATTAAATCTTCACCAAATTCCGTTGGAGTATATCCTAAAATAATTATTGGTGCAGTTATATTTTCTCTTCTTAATTCCATTGCCTCTGTAAGAGTTGCCACTGCTAATCTAGAAACACCATTTTTCAATAAAACTGGAGCAATATCAATTGCACCATGTCCATAAGCATCTGCTTTAATAACTCCTATGACTTCTTTATCCTTAGCTAACTCTTTTATATTTCTTATATTAAACTCAATCTTATCTAAATCTATTTCTGCCCATACTGGTCTGTATATCTTTTCCATGTAAAGATCCCCTCTTTTTCCCTTGTGCTTATACTATTATTTTAAATAATTTAAAGTTAAAATCAAAGTACCACCAATATAGATTTTTTATTACTAAGTGGCTTGACTAGTTATAAATTAGTGATACTATCCCTTTATCAAATACTTATCTTTAAACTCTTGTAAATCTTCTAACCCTTGATATATTTCTCTTCTAGGGAAGTTTTTCTCTTCAAGTAACTTATCATCTTGATTTAATAAATAATTATAGAACCATTGTCCTAACTCATAAAACTCTTGAGTCTTATTTTTATAAAGCTCCTTATAGAATAAATCTTCTCCTTTATTAAATTCTCCTTCTTTAAGTAGTTTCTTTAAAACTATATAAAGTATGTCTTTATCTGATAGATTATCAAACTGTATTGGATCTACATCTTCTTTAACATCAAATAATGTTTTAGCTAATGCCTTACTAAAGCCTTCAAATTTATCTAAAAGAAAATCGTGCTTCATTTTACTCCTCCAAAAATTTTTATAATATACATTATACTATAATTTCTTCATATATTAATTTTATTTCCATAAAATAATTGATATTTCTCCATTATGTATATAGAATAATCTTGTATATAACATAAGATTAAAGGAGATGAACATATGCTAAGTGAAAAGCTATTAAATGAACTTAACGAACAAGTAAATTTTGAATTCTATTCTTCTTACACTTATCTTGCAATGGCAGGATATTGTGAATCTATTGATCTAAGTGGATTTGCTAACTTCTTTAGAGTTCAAGCTCAAGAAGAATTAGCTCATGCAATGAAGCTTTATGATTATATTTTCCAAAAGAATGGCGTTGTAGAATTAAAACAAATTCCTATGCCAACAGCTAAATATGATGGTATTATTGATGTATTCCAAAAGGGATACGAGCATGAACAACTTGTAACTAAGAAAATATATAACCTAGCTGATATTGCTCATGATGAAAAAGAACATGCTACTATGAGCTTACTAAAATGGTTTATAGATGAGCAAGTTGAAGAGGAAAACAGCTTTAATGCTTTAGTTAAGAAGGTTAGAAGATCTGAAGGAAATCCTGCTGCATTATACTTAATGGATGATGAACTAGCTAGTAGAGTTTATACGCCACCAACTAATGCATAAAATTTTATTTTTTTATGTTTAGAAATTTAATAATGAGTCAATAATTTTAATGAAACATTTTAATACATATTAAAATTACCTCATTACCCTATTTTTTAAGGCATAGATTTTATCTATGCCTCTTTTATTGTTATAAGAAAAGAAGCTACTACTTGCAGCTTCTTTTTACCTTTCATCATCTACATATTGAAGTATATCTCCTGGTTGACATTCTAAAACTTCGCAAATCTTTTCTAAAGTAGAAAACCTAATAGCTTTTGCTTTTCCTGTTTTTAATATTGAAAGATTTGCATTGGTTATTCCTACCTTATCAGAAAGTTCATTTAATGAAATTTTTCTCTTTGCCATCATAACATCTAAATTAACTATAATGCTCATTGTAATTCACCTATATTGTTAGATCATTTTCTTCTTTAATGTTCTTACCTATCTTAATTACTTGAATTAGGATAGTTATAAAAACTATAATCGATATAAAATATATTATTTCCATATTAAATGTAACTCCCAACTTAAATATAGAAACCTCTGGCACTTTTGAATTTACTCCATATAACACTGTGCTATTTTCTGCTAAAAGTATACTTAACTTTCCCCCAGAATCAATTAAATTAAAAACTTTTAATAATACATATCCCCCCATTGATATGGCACTTCTTTTTAATCTGTTTATATTCCCATTATTAAATACCTCATCATTATCTATAGAGTATATTATTTTCTTTAATGAGAATAGGGGGTAAACCATTAATATCATAGCTAATATGCTTGATAATGATAAAATAAATTTACTAAACCGACTAAAAACAGCTATGATTTCTTCTCCATTTACAGCTATTTCTTTCGGTACATTGCTAACAATAAAATATATCTCCATGGCATTTGATAGAATAATGAATATAATTAATAAATTTAGTATTATTTTTTCTTTAGATAACCTCACTTTATTTTTTATAAACATGAAATATCCCTCCAACATACTTATATATTAATTATAAATACTTTTTTATTGTTTATCAATAAATATTTCATCATTAACAAAAAATAATTATATAAGTTATATTAATAAGGGTTTATTTATAAAAGTTGTTTATAGCATCTCTTAAGAATTCTGCTGCACCTTCCCCAACATTATCATCATAATACTTTTTAAATCTATCATCATAGACATACATTTCACCTAGCCCAATATGAGCTTCCTTGGAATAATTTCCATAATGATCAAGCCATGCTTTATGAAGCTTAACTGCTTCTCTTGCTTCTTCACTATTAGAATCTCCTAATATCATTGCTTTTTTTATGCTTTCATTAACCTTCTTGGAAAGACTCTCTAAGTCATTCCATTCACTTTCACTTAACTTTGATATTCTTCTATTGCTTTCATCTACAGCTTCATTACCATACTTTTCTCTAACTTCTTTACCATATTGTTTTTCATTTTTTTCTATAAGATCTCTTTTAAATCCTTCAAACTTTTCTTTATTAGACATTACTAAATCACCTTCCATTGACTTTATTGTTTTTTCTACATTTCTTAATAAGGCTTCTATTCTAAGCTGCTCCTCTTTAAGCTTATTTCTATGGGCTATAAGAGCATTCTTTTGATTAAAATCCTTGTTTGAAATTATTTCCTTAATCTTTTCTAGAGGCAACCCCATTTCTTTATAGAACATAATTTGCTGAAGAGTATCTACCTCTTCTTCACCATAAATTCTATAACCTGAAGAATTAACCCTGCAGGGTTTTAATAAATTAATTTCATCATAGTACCTTAAAGTTCTGCTGCTAATGCCGGCTATCTTCGCTAAACTTTTTACAGTATACTCCATAAAATCACCTCCTAAAAATAGAATAAGCTATGACGTAACGTTAAAGTCAATAGTCAAAAAATTATTTTTAAAATTTATTTAGTAAAGTTAATATATCTATAATTTTCTCCTGTTAGAAATCTAATAATATCCTCTTGAATAAGATTATTGTATTTACCTTTTCTCATATTATCTATAATATCTTGAACTTTTTCCTTCTCGGTATTTAACAGAATTTCTTTAACCCCAATAGGAAACTCAATATATTTTCTAACTGTATTACCTTTTTCATTAAGTATTAAAAATGTTGGCACTTTTCTTTCCCCTGAAAGTTCTTCTAATAGTTCCTCATTTCCTTCCCTTCTTAAGAACTTAACTTCTATATTTTTGTTTAGTTCACTTAATTTAAGTAAAAAAGGTATTTCTGTTGCAACATCTTTACAGCGTGGCTCTCCAAAAACTAGTATATTAAGTTTATTTTCTATATTTCTTACCTTATGTAAATCTTTATTAATTAATTGGCCTTGTTCATTAAACCTATCAATTATTCCCATTTGCTCCTCATCTGCCAAGCTCAAATATTCACTATATGTAATCCCTAAATCAAAGTTTTTCATATTCTCATCTCCTGTTCAATAATGCTATTCTTCTCTCTATGAATGTAATAAAGAATATAAAAAACAGTACAATGTACTGCTTTTTATATTCTATTTTTCATCATATTTTTAGAACCTATATAGGTAGCCAAATAATATCCACCATATATTATTATAAATACTATAGCCGTTATTATAACATAAATCATATTCTTAGTTGATCCAAATAACTTTATTACTTCTTCAGAGAATGTAATTCCAACTATGGAATGAATTATTGCTAAAAATAATGGTAGCATAAAGTATATTCCTGTCTGCTTTAAAATTGTTTTATTTATCTCTTCTTCATCAACTCCAATCTTTTTAAGTAATCTATATCTCTCTATGTTATCAGAGGAATCTGATAGTTGTTGAAGTGCAAGTACTGCAGCGGAAGTTATTATAAATATTATTCCTAAATAAATACCAAGGTAAGCTACCATTGTTCCAAGCATTTGAGAATTAGCTTCTATCATCTCTCTTGGAACGAAAAAGAACTTATCTTTTTCTATAAGTGGATTACTATTAACCTCATCCATTAATATTTTTAAATCCTCAGGATTTTCAAAATCTAAATTTATATAGGAATTATACATCTTAAGTCCATTTAAATATTTATCATTTACTATTATTGTCCCTATATTTCCTTGCATCATAGTATTATTAAAATTAACATAAACAACCTTACTCTTATCAAACTCTAATTGATTATTGTTTAAATTAATTTTTCTTCTATCTTCTAAATATATACTTATATATTTATAGCAAATCTCATCATTAAGAAACAAGCCAAAACTTTTATCATTTAATATAATAGGTTCTTTACCAATTAATTTCATTTCTTCATTAAAATCACTAAGTCCTACAACTTTAACATCAACATTTGCTGTAACTGGATATAAATTTTTTAATTCATTAACTAGTTCTTCATTAAATAGTTCCTTATAACCAATGCCACTATTGTATTGTTTATATGCTGAAAATTCACTTGTAAATTTATTTAAATTAATATTGGCATCCATAAATACTTTTTCAAGATCAGTTTTATTTATCTCATCCTGAACTGTAGCATCATGTGGTGTTAATTCTTTTCCTTGAGAACTAACAGCAAAATTTATTCCAAGTCCTCCAGACAAAGTACAAATAGCTAAAAATAACATAAGACAAATAAAAGACATAGAAATAAAGTTTGTATTAATCTTGCTATTAATTTGTCTTAACAAAAACATATTAAGCTTTTTAAAGTAATATCTTTTACTACTTTGTACTAACTTAAGTAAAAAGCCTGTAAGTGACATAAAGAATAAAAATGTACCTATTATACCTAATATTACACATATAAACATAGTTACTGTAATAGCTGCAGCACCACCTTTAATTAAAATAACATAGGCTGAAAGGTTTGTTATAACACTTAATATGAATAATACTACTGAAATCTTTAATCCTATTACTTTTGTTTCTTCATTTTTTCTAGAAGCATAAATTAAATCTATTAACTTAACATTATTTATTGATCTTGAATTAAATAAAAGAATTATTATATAGATTAATCCAAAGCAAATTATTGTTTTTATGAAAGCTGACTCTGAAAAAATAAACTTAAATGATAATAGTTTTACTGAAAACATCTTTGCAGTAACTATCGATAAACATTGTGATAATAAAACGCCAAGAAATAATCCTATTCCAAGTGATATAAAACCTATTAGTAGGGTTTCTGCAAACAAAATTCTTGATATTGACTTTCTCTCCATTCCTAGAGTCATATATACTCCAAGTTCTTTCTTTCGTCTCTTTATTAAAAAATTATTTGCATAAATAATTAAAAATCCTAAAATAAATGAAATGAAGACTGATACTACAGTTATTGCCATACTAATTGCTGTGAATGTTGAACCTTGATATTCACTTAAGTCTAAAAGTAACTTTTGAGACTCTATAGAATTAAAAGTGTAAAATATACAAACTGCAAAAATTAATGTTAAAAAGTATATAGTATAATCCTTAAGACTTCTTCTAATATTTCTTAAAGATAGCTTAAAATACATCTCTTTGGTCACCCCCAAGAAGAGAAACAACCTCAATTATTTGACTAAAAAACTCTTTTCTAGAATCATTTCCTCTAATTAATTCATTAAATATCTTACCATCTTTAATGAAAAGAATTCTCTTAGCATAACTTGCAGTAAATGCATCATGAGTTACCATCATAATTGTTGCATTCATAGCTTTATTTAATGTTTCTAAACTTTCTAAAAGCATCTTTGCTGACTTTGAATCAAGTGCTCCTGTAGGTTCATCTGCTAATATTAGCTTTGGATGTGTTACTATTGCTCTTGCCGCTGCTACCCTTTGTTTTTGTCCACCTGACATTTGATATGGAAATTTATTAAGCACGGTTGTTATATTAAGTCTGCTTGCAATTTCCCTTATTAAATCATCTATCTCTTTTCCTTTAACATCATTAATTGTAAGTGCTAAAGCAATATTTTCATATGCAGTTAATGTATCTAATAAATTGAAGTCTTGAAATATAAACCCTAGTTCCTCACGCCTAAATTTAGCAAGCTTTTTTTCTTTAATCTTCGTTATGTCTTCTCCTCCTATATAAATATGTCCACTAGTAACATTATCTATAGTTGAAATACAATTAAGAAGTGTAGTTTTTCCACTTCCTGAAGCCCCCATTATTGCAACATATTCACCTCTCTCTACAGTAAAGCTTATTCCGTTTAAAGCTTTAGTCACATTTCCTTTAGTTCCATAAAATTTATGAATATTCTCAACCTGTAAAATTTTATTCATATTTTATCCCTCCTTTTCCTTATACCTAAATGTTACATTTATTAAAAAAGTTTCTCCATTGATATAACTAACATTAATCTTACAGTTTTGTTAGTTTTCTAAAAGTAACATTTTATTTTTAGGAAAAAGAATAGAAACTTTAGTACCCTCCCCTTCCTTTGAGGACAGTTTTATTGAAAGACCTAATTTATCACATAGGTTTTTACAAAGATAAAGTCCAATACCCGTAGATTCTTTGAATTTTCTACCATTTTCACCGGTATAACCTTTTTCAAATGCTTTAATTAGAGTTTTTTCATTCATACCAATACCATTGTCACTAATATTTAAAATCACTTCCCCATTTATTTCTTCAGCTGAAAATTCCAATATATTCTCTTTCTTATGATAATACTTAATAGAATTGCTAATTATCTGATTTAAGATGAACTGAAGCCACTTCGTATCTGAAAATACTTCTTTTCTTAGTTTAGACTTTACTATTTTAACTTTTCTTTGAATTAAATATCTGGAATTCTTTCTTATAGCAGCATTAACTTCCTCTTCAAGATTTAATATTTTAATTATATAATCCTTCTCTACACTATTAAGCCTAGTGTAAAATAAAGTTTGCTCTATATAATCATCAACCTTATTTATCTCACCTAGTATAATATCAGTAACAGGGGATGGATTATTTTCTATTATTAGCTTAGTTGATGCTATTGGAGTCTTTACCTCATGCACCCAAAGTTCAATATACTCCCTATATTCTTTATTTTTTAATTCAATTTCAGAAATTCTATCATTCATTGACTTATTACATTCTTTTAAAATTTTATAAAATTCATTACTCTCCTTTGAGTTAGGTGCATCTATCATTTCACTTAATAAATATTTTTCTTCAAGTAAATCTATTTGATCTCTTAAGTTATCTATATACCTATAAGTATTTTTATACTCAATAAAAAGGTAAAGGAAATTGCATAATATATATAGTGTAGCTATTAAAAATATTGCATAATAACTTACATCTAAAGCCAAAAATAGTCCAATATGTAATAACACAATTAAAAGTGTAAATATAATAAATAAAAATCTATCTTTTAAATATATTAAGAATCTCATTGTAGAATATAACCTTGTCCTCTCTTAGTTTGTAGCATGTCAATAGCTCCTATTGACTCCATCTTTTTTCTAAGCCTATTTATATTAACTGTTAACGTATTATCATCTACAAATTCATCAGACTGCCATAATTCATCCATAAGTTTATTTCTTGAGACTATCTTTTCTTTATTTTTAATAAGAGAATAAAGTATTTTAGATTCATTTTTTGTTAAATCAATCTTTTCACCATTAAACTCTATAAGGCTTTGAGAGATGTTAAATTTTAGCCCTTTAAACTCTAAAAAATCCATATCTATATTCTGATACATCCTTCTTAAAACAGATGAAATCCTAGCTAATAAAATCTGAGTATTATAGGGTTTTGTAATAAAATCATCTGCTCCTAGATTCATACTCATAAGTTCATCTATTTCACTTTGTCTACTAGTAACTACTATAATAGGCACATTAGAACACTTTCTTATTTCTCTGCATATATAATACCCATCATAGTAAGGTAAATTAATATCAAGTAAAATAAGATTTGATTTACTTTCTAATGCATGCTCTACTATATTTTCAAAATCTGTGGATGAAGTACAACTATAGCCATATCTGCTTAAAAATATAGTTAGTTCTTCTCTTATTGTCTTATCATCTTCAATAATAAAAATATTTCCCATACTACCTACTCCTAGTCTATATAAATATAATCTTCTCTACACACATAAATTCTATATCTTATATACTAATGTGTCTACTTTTTATACTCCAAATAGAAATAGAAGGAGTATGATTATCTCCTTCTATTTACACTAATTTTTATTTTCTTTTATAACATCCTCAAGCCTATCTAATCTTATTTTCATTTCTTCTCTTCTTTTTCAATATACTTAAAGTGTACCTCCCCCTTTGAATTTCTATTAACCTCATAGCCACCCTTTACTATGTTATTGTAAAGTTCTTCCCTATCTTTAGAAAATTCATCTCTTTTAACTAAAATTGAATATTCAACATCATTTATATACGTACTTACTGATATTGCACTAAGACCTTTATATCCATTACTCTCTGCATACTTAATAATTTCTGAGGCTAAATCCACAAACCTATCTCTATAATCTCCATCCTTTTCATCATGTATATTTAATTGTATCAAGAATTTATCATCTAGCTCCTTAGAATATTGGATATCTCTATCCTTGTATTTTCCTTGGATTATATTGAAATATGCAAATAAATAATCATTCTTATTTCCATCTTTATTAAAAGATACTTTATCCTTAAGCCCTTCTTTAAAATCCTCTTCAACCTTTTTATTAAACCTATTATTAAGTTCAACATCCTCTATAAATCCATTTTCTTTATATAGGTCTATAATATCTCCATTCTTACTTAAGGTTATATTATAATCTAATCCTTCCTCTTGGGATATAATCCTTCCATAGTACTCATTAAACTTAAAGTTATATCCTACATCTTTTATTATAAAATCCTTATCACTATAATTCTCTTCTATATATTTATTCAGCTTATTTTTAGCAATTCCCTTACTTATAGGATTACTATTAAAAGCATTGTATATAGAAAATAAGAAAGCTAATATTCCAACTAAAATAACAAAATAAATTATCTTTTTAAGATTAAATTTCACTTTCATTTTACCTCCTATTTATCTAAAAAAATTTTTTCTATCAATATTCCTATAACAACACCTATAAAGGTGAATCCCATAAAAAATAGTGCAAATATAGCATTACCACAGGTATAACTTACATAATCCCAAAGAGTAACCCCTATATTTTCGCTTTGAATGCTTAAATCTATAAACATATCAATTGATAGGTTTAGAAATTGAATAACATATATTGAAAGTGGTGCTATAAGTTTATTCTTAAACTTTAAATATATAACTGCTCCAAATAGAGGTAATAACAAAAATCCATTAAATATTAAACTTCCAGAGGTTAATAAGGTTGCTAATACTCCTCCAACTATAGAATAAATTAATAGCTTACTAACATTGCTCCTCTTAATATCCTGTACTATTTTCTGCTCTACCTTATCATCAACCTCATACTTATCAACTACATTTTTCTCTAAAAAACACTCATCTGATAAACTATTTAAATAATCATTACATTTACTGCATTTTTTTATGTGATGTTCTATTATTTCATTACTCTCTTCAGAAGACAACCCATCTACATATAAAGTCATTAAATCTCTTATAACTTTGCAGTCAATCATATTCATACTATATCTCCCCCTTATTCTCAATTAAAGCTTTAAGTTTTACTTTTCCTCTATGAAAAATAACCCTAACCCAAGATTCTTTTCTTTTCATTATTTCACTTATCTCCCTATAAGATAACTTGTTTACTGCCCTCATTAAAATTACTTCTCTATATGGTTCTTCTATCTTGTCTATAAGCTTAAATAACTCTCTAAGCTCTTCCTCTTGTATAATTCTTTCATCACTTTTATCCTGCTGTACTAATTTATTATTCAAATCATAATCATGTATATTATCTCTCTTTTTTTTATCCCTAAGCCATGAAAGATAAACATTTTTGCTAATAGAGTATATCCAAGTAGATACCATAGATTCTCCTCTAAACTTTTCTATATTTTTAATAGCAAGATAGAAGGTTTCCTGTAACAACTCTTCTGCTACAAGTGAATCCTTACATAAATAAAGAAGGTAACTATAAATTTTTTTATTGTAAAGTTTATAAATCTTATCAAAATCCTCCATCTTATCCCCCTCTCATATTATTAGTGTATATTAATCCCCTTTTGTTTCAAATAAATAATAGAAAATTTCATTTTTTTTATTTATAATTAGTTTATGTATAACAGAAGATAGGAGAAAACTATGGATAGAAAAATAATATTTTTTGATATTGATGGAACAATTTTAGATGAGGAAACAAATAAAATACCAGAGAGTGCACTAGAAGCAATAAGAAAACTTAAAGAAAATGGTCATTTAGCTATTATTAATACTGGAAGAACTAAAGTTATATTACCTGAATTAATTAAGAACTCTGGCTTTAATGGATATATTTGTGGTTGTGGAACTTATATAGAATGTGATGGACAAGTTTTATTAGATAACGAACTTGGACACGCCCTTTCAAAAGAAATTGCATTAGACTTTAAAGAGTTTAAATTAGATGCAATAGGTGAAGGAAAAGATTTTATATACTTCCCAGAAAAATCTACTATAAAACATAAAGAAGTTTTAAAACTTACTGTTGATTTAGCTGAAGAAGGATTTCCTTTCAAATCCCTTTCTCAATTAGATGAACTTTATTTTGATAAATTTGTGATTTTCTTAAACCAAGATAGTAATTTTGAAGGATTCTATAATAAATATAAAGATAAGCTTGACTTTATAAAAAGAAGTGATGATTTCTACGAAGTTGTACCTAAAGGTTTTTCTAAAGCAACAGGAATTGAATTTTTAATTAATCATTTAAATATCCCACATGAAAACACTTTTGCTATTGGAGATAGTACAAATGATTTATCAATGTTAGAATACTCACATACTAGTATTGCAATGGGGAATAGTAATGAAGCCCTACTTCCATTAGTATCTTATGTTACAACTCATATTAATGAAGATGGGATCTTTAATGCACTTAAGCATTACAAATTAATTTAATAAAGTATAAAAAGTGACCTCCCATCCTTTAGATAAGAGGTCACTTTTTTAGTCATATCACATTTTCAGTGTTCTATGCTTGTATTACTTCCTACTTCCATACCTATTAAATATTTTTCTTAAATACATTTCAACCAATACTAATATTTTAAATTGCAAATTATCTAGCTTATACACCTAAAAGTTGGTCTATAACTCCTATAAGTTCTTCTATTTCAGGCTTACTTAACTGAGCATCAGCTCCAACAGACTCACCTTTGTGTCTTAAATCTTCAGTAATTAATGATGAAAATATAACTACTGGTAATCTCTTTAACACTTCATCTTCTTTAACCTTTCTAGTTAAAGTTAATCCATCCATTTGTGGCATTTCAATATCTGTAATAAGAAGTTGAACTTCTTTAACAAATGATTTTCCCAAATCATTTGTTAATCCTTTAAGATAACTTAAAGCTTGTTCTCCATCATCAAATATCTTCATATTTGTAAATCCTGCTTTAGTTAATGTTTCTCTTAACAGCTTTCTAATTAGTGGAGAATCATCAGCTAAAACTAACCTAAGATCAGATCTATCCTTATATTCTACAGAAACAAGTCTATCTTCGCTAATACCAGACTTAGGACTAATATCTGTAACTATCTTTTCAAAATCTAACATAACTATAATTTTCCCATTTAATACAATGTTTCCAACTGCTAATGTTTTATCAAATATATTATTTGGCTTCCTAATCTCATTCCACTTAATACGATGAACTCCTATAATATCATCAATATTAAATGCTACTTTAACCTTATTAAATTCACATACTATTAATCTTGATCCTAATTCGCTGGTATTTTCTCTATTTAAAATATATTTTAAATCAATTACTGGAAGTATTTCATCTCTACATAAAATTAATCCAGCTATTTCTTTTTTGCATTCAGGCATTTTTGTAACACCACTTGCTGGCATATCAATAATTTCCTTAACCTTTATTACATTTATTGCATAATTAACGTCATTAGCTCTAAATTCAATTACTTCAACTTCTCCAGTACCTGATTCTAATAAAATATCACTAGTCATATTACCTCACCTCACTTGTAATTATAATATATTCTCGTTAAGAAATAACATAACTTTACAGCCATAATTTCTTTATCTTCAGAGAAATATGACTATTTAGAAGCATCTATATGCCTTTAAATAAGTATCATAATTACTTTGCTCAAATACTCTTCTTGAAATATAAAGTTTTCTATCAAATTCTAAAGCTTCTTTTTCTACCATAACCTTTGGCATCTTTGCCAGCTCTATGCCCTAAATTCTCAACTATCTTCAAGGATTTTTCAATAGTATACTATGTTTTAACCCTTTGATATTTACTATATAACTAATTCCACAATTATGGTGCTCAAATTCAGGAGGTACATTCCATTAGTAAATATATCCTTAGTATTTCTACGTATTATTACCAACTTTAAGTTTAAATATTATTTTTTTCATACTTTATTATAGAACATACTTTAATACTTATTAATCCTAATAAAATACCCATAAATAATCCTACAATTACATCTGATGGATAATGCACATATAGATATAATCTAGAAAATCCAATTATGGTAGCTAAAATTAAGGAAATTACTCCAATTTTTTTATCCATATAAATTAAAACTGTAGCAGCTGCAAATGAAGACATTGTATGTCCTGATGGGAAAGAAAAATCTAAAGGCTTCTTAATTAAAATATCTATAGCTGTATTAATATCAAAGGGCCTTACTCTAGCAACTACTGGTTTCAAAAATAAATTACCTATTAATAAGCATAGAATTAATGCACATCCCATCATAACTCCATATTTTCTAGTTTTCTTATATATAAGAAGTAATACACAAATAATTATCCAAACTATACCTGCATTCCCTAAAGAAGTTACAATAGGCATAAACCAGTCTAAAAAAGCACACTTAAAAACATTTTGAATCCAATCTAAAATAGTAATATCCATGTTATATATATAATTCATTTTTAACCTCACATATTTTTTTATAAATTATATCAAAATTTATTATATATTAAAAGGAGTTCAACATTAAAGTCAAACTCCTTTTAATATTAAATTTCTACAATTACAGGCACAACCATAGGTCTTCTTTTTATCTTTTCATAAACATAACTATTTATATCAGTTCTTATATTTTTCTTTATTTCTGCCCATTCTGTAATATCATTATCAAGACATTTCTCTACTGAATCTGTTGCAATATTTCTAAGTTCCTTCATTAGTTCTTCAGAATCTCTTACGTAAACAAATCCTCTTGTAATTATGTCAGGTCCAGATGTAATGCTTTTACTTTCTTTATTTATAGCAACTACAACTGTAATAATTCCATCTTGAGAAAGAGATTTTCTATCTCTTAAAACTATGTTACCTACATCTCCAACACCACTACCATCAATTAATATTCTTCCTGATGGTACTTTTCCTACAACTTTACCCCATCTTCTAGTTAATTCAAACACATCACCATTTTCTAGAATAGCTATATTGTTTGGTCTAACTCCCATGATTTCTGAAAGTTGAGCATGTTTCTTTAAATGTTTATACTCACCATGAACTGGTAAGAAAAATTTAGGTTTAACTAAAGCATGGATAAGCTTTAATTCATCTTCACAAGCATGCCCTGAAACGTGTATAGCTTCCATAGAACTATAAATTACATCTGCTCCTCTTTTACTTAATTCGTTAATTATATTGGAAACAGATTTTTCATTTCCAGGTATTGGTGTAGCTGATATTATTACCATATCACCTTTTTCAACTTGAATACTTCTATGATTTCCAGCAGCTATTCTTGTTAAGGCAGACATAGGCTCTCCTTGGCTACCAGTAGTTACAATAGTAATCCTATCATTTGCATAATTTTTCACTTCATCTAACCCAATTAACATACCTTCTGGCATATTTAAATATCCAAGCTTTATAGCAACTTCAGATATCTTTTCCATACTACGTCCACTAAATGCAATCTTTCTCTTTGTAAGCTCACAAGCATTTATTATTTGTTGTAGTCTATGAATATTTGAAGCAAAGGTAGCAATTATTATCCTTCCTGTTGCCTTAGTAAAGTACCTATTTAAGGTTTCACCTAAAGAACTTTCTGACATAGTATGACCTGGATGAGTTACATTTGTACTATCTGCCATTAAAAGTAGAACTCCCTTTTTACCTAATTCAGCAAATCTACCTAAATCTATAACCTTTCCATCTATAGGTGTATAATCAACCTTTATATCACCTGTGTGAATAATTACTCCAATTGGAGTATGTAACGCTAAAGCACAACTATCAGCTATACTATGATTTGTTCTTATAAATTCTATTTTAAAGTTGTCTAGCTTTACAGTTTCTCCTTGTTCAACAACATTTAAAGTACAATCATTCAGCATCTTGTGCTCTGTTAATTTAGTTTCAATTAATCCTAAAGTTAATCTAGTTCCGTACACTGGTACATTTAATTCCTTTAGTATGTAAGGTAAGGCTCCTATATGGTCTTCATGTCCATGTGTTATAAATATTCCTTTAACCTTGTCCTTATTTCTTTTGAGGAATGTTATATCTGGAATAACTAAATCTATTCCATATAAATCTTCATCTGGGAAAGCTAACCCACAGTCAACAACTACAATCTCATCATCATATTGAAATGCAGTTATATTCTTTCCTATTTCTCCAAGTCCCCCTAACGGGATTATTTTTACGCTCTTATACTTTTGCAAATTTATTCTCCTATCCTTTTCTATAATTTATTGCTTTATTTTAATATTATTTAAAATCGTTTATAATCTCTTATTTTATAATATAATTAATCTCATTCCTTTGCAAGATATTAAATTATACTATTGTTTACTTATATTTTGCGTAAAGAATATATTTTTATACAATTAACAAAGAAAGTCATTAAGAATTTTATATCCTTCATGACTTAAATGTAACTCAAATAACTCTTCTGGAGTTTTATATTTCAGTATTCTTCTTGTTAGTTCAATTTCATTTTACAATTAGTCATTAAAATAATAATTAAAAAAAGTAATAATTTTATAACGTGGTAATATAAGGTATAATGTTATATATAGTAGAATTAAGGAGAGGATTTATAATATGAATAATTTAAAAGATACCTATACCCTTAGTAATGGTGTGAATATTCCTTGTGTAGGTTTTGGTACATGGCAAACTCCAAATGGGGAAACTGCTATAAATTCAGTTTTGGAAGCCATAAAATGTGGATATCGTCATATTGATACTGCAGCTTGCTATGGCAACGAAGAAAGCGTTGGTAAAGCCATTAAACTTTCTGGAACTAATAGAGAAGAGTTATTTGTAACAAGTAAGCTTTGGAATACTGATCAAGGATATGAAAGTACTTTAAAAGCTTTTGATAAAACTATAAAAGACTTAGGCTTAGACTACTTAGATTTATATCTAATTCATTGGCCTGTAGTGAAAGGACATAAAGAAGATTGGGAAGAATCAATTTGTGAAACCTGGAAAGCTTTTGAAAAACTTTATAGCGAAGGTAAAATTAGGGCTATTGGAGTAAGTAATTTCAAACCTCATCATTTAAAAGTGATATTTAAAAATTGTAATATTAAACCAATGGTTAACCAGATTGAATTACATCCAAGCCATAATCAAGATGAAACAGTTAAATTCTGTAGGAATAATAATATATTAGTTGAAGCTTGGGGACCTCTTTCCACTGGTAGAATATTTAAAGTTAAAGAAATGCAAGATATAGCTGATAAATATAATAAATCAATTGCTCAAATAACTTTACGTTGGCATATTCAAAATGAAATTCTTCCACTTCCTAAGTCCGTTACTCCAAGTAGAATAAAAGAAAATTCTATGATATTTGACTTTGAATTATTAAAAGAAGATATGGACCTAATACAAAACTTAAAAGGTTGTGAAGGCTCTGGAGTAGATCCTGATAATATTAATTTTTAAATATAAAAGAAGCTTAATATATTTTTAAGCTTCTTTTATATTTGTCGAACACTTTTATTTGATATTCATAAAATATATAATTATACTATAATCGAACAATATGTTTCATGCTTATCTAACTATAATAAAAGGGGGCTATATTTTATGAATAATTCTATAACCTATAAAGATATTTTTAAACAGAAAGAGGCCTTTAAGCTTTTTATTGCCAATATTGTTAGTAGATTTGGGGATTCTATAGACTCAATTGCTTTCACATGGCTAGTTTATGAAATTACAAATAATCCATCTTGGTCTGCCATTATATTTGGAGTAAACATGCTTCCATCTATTATATTTCAACCATTTGCTGGTGTTTGGGTAGAACGAATGGATAAGAAAAAAATTATGATTATAACTGATGTCATAAGGGGGGTATGCGTTTCTCTAATATCACTACTATTTATTTTAGGTATCTTAAATCCATTTATATTGCTGTTTATAACTTTTATAAACTCATCTGTAGAAGCATTTAGACTTCCTGCAAGTTCTTCTATTCTGCCTAAACTACTGCCTGAAGATTATTACGAATATGCTATATCTTTTAGTAATACAGCATGTAAAATTTCAGAATTAGTTGGACTTGCAGTTGCTGGTGGAATTATTACAGCATTCGGTATTCAAATAGCTATTTTATTAGATGCAATTACATTTATTATGTCAGCAATTATAATAAGCTTCATAAAGTTAAATACTCATGTTAGTAAATCTTTTTCTTCTTTTAGTGATAAAAATACTTACTTCACTGACTTAAAAGACGGATTTAAGTATATAAAAACAAAAAAAATTATATTAACTCTATGTATTATATGTGCACTTTTAAATACAGGGCTTGTACCACTAAATTCACTTCAAGCTCCACTTGTAAAGACTGTTTTTAATGGTAATGTAGGACTTCTTACTGTTTTAAGTATTACCCTTAGTTTAGGTATGATTATTGGTTCTCTTATTTATCCTACAATAAATAAACTCATTAAAAATACAATCCTTATGTCTATATCCGGCTTATTTTTAGGGATTTATTATATATTAGTAATATTTATATCAACTTTAAATTTATCCTACTTTACGGCAAATATTCTATTGGGAATAATCTCTGCTATACTTGGACTATTTGTATCATTGCTCTCTGCTTCCTTACAAGTTTTATTTATTAAATCTGTAGAAGAAAACTATTTATCAAGGTGTAGTGCAATTTTTAATGCTTCTTCATGCTCTACAGTACCAGCTATGTCTTTTATTATTTCTATTGCATCATATTCTATGTCTGTTAATAGTATATTCATAATCAATGGTTTTTTACTTAGCTGTATATTCTCCCTATATTTATTTAAATTTATAAATAAAAGAGATGTATAAATACTGATTAGATTCTTTCAAAAGTTAACAATAATTGCTATTATATACTTGAGGTGTTTATTTTGAAAACAATTTTAAAAAAAGATATAAATTATTATTCTGAATCACTAGATCTTTTAAAATTAATGACTAATGACTTTAGCTTTGAAGATTTAAAAAATAGATTAAAAAGAAACTATCCATTATGTAATGACTATACAAGCACCGTAATAGATATAATATCAAGAGTTGCTACCAAAGTATTTTCAAATATAGATTTTTCAAAAGAAAGGTTAGACTTCTTTTTTAAAGATTTAAACTTAAATGATTTGAGCATTGCAGATATATTACTTTTAAATCAAAACAGATTTTTAGATATTTCATTAGAAGAACAAATGACTTTAATTAAAAATCTAAGTTATAAAGAAAAGATTTATAACTTTGCCCAACTTCTTTCTTCCAATGATATTGCAGGTACAGAGCTTAAAAATACTGAAATTGCTTCTTTTGAAGAACTTGTGTCTCTTATATCATCATTAGATACAAGCATAGAAAATAAGTGGAATATTCAACTGGCTTTTTTAAATATAGACTCATTAATAGAAGAACTTTCATCAATGTTAAATACTTGCGTGCTAGAACTAAAAAAATATGATAAAGAACTCTCTAAGTTAACTAAAGATTTTTCTAATTATTGGGAAGCATTTATTGAGCAAAATGATATATTGCATTTTCTTACCTCTTCTCTAAACTATGATTTAGGTTCTGGATATGAAGAAATAATTGTATGTCACTCAATATTAAATCCTTCAAACATTTCATTTTCTTTAGATAATGACAATATATATAAAAATGTTATAAAAATCGGTGTTTTATTTAATGATAAATTTACTATTGAAACTAGAGTTAATTCAAATCATTTGGAAGTATATCAAAACCTAAAGCTTTTAGGTGATAAAAGTAAATTTGATATATTAGTATCTATTAAAGATACTTCCGCATATGGCCAAGAACTATCTGAAAAATTCAACCTTTCTACTTCAACAATATCGCACCATATGACTGCACTAATAAATGCTAGATTTGTTAAAGTTGAAAAGAAAAATAATAGAATTTACTACAGTATGAATAAAGATATTCTTGAAAATTTTCTTAATGAAGTTAATAACCTATTACTAAAATAAGAAGAGCCTTGAACTCTTCTTTTATTTTTTATAAAAATTTTATTATTCTTTGTATATATTTTTTTAATTTGTCCATAATATTAATGTAATCATAATAACCTACTATATATGGTAGCAATACCATATATAATCCCCCTATGTCAAAGGACAGTCCCTAACCAAGACTGTCCTATTTTTATACATAGATTTTTATTTCATCAAATAATTCTAAGAATTCCTTTTCAATTTCACTCATAAGAACAAACTCTAATGAATAATTACCTACTAAATCCTCTCCTACAATTTCATGAAAATTCATAAGGTACTTCATCTCATATTTTAGCATTGAGTCATCAACACTTTTAATTAGATTAAGTTCCTCCTCTGTTAAATCTCCAATACCATACTTCTTATAAATTGCATTTTGTAATTTATCTTCTATAATAAGATATTCTTTAAGTTCCTTTTTAACAGGTCTTGTAATATCTGAAAGATAGGCTTCCGAACCATCATGTAACAAACAAGCAAGCTGAACCCTACTTGAATACCCTCTTACTTTTGCTTCTTTAGCACAATTTATTGAATGTTGTGCCACACTATAGAAATGATTTGTATGTCCATTCCCCCTACATGTTAAAGACAATGCATGTCCAATATCTTCTATTAGGATTTCCTCTTCTATTGGATCTAAAGGGTAAAACTTAACCTCTTTACCTGTATATATAAAATCACCTTTTCTCATATTATCTCCTTTCAAAATAAAACCCACACTATAAGTGTGAAACTATCCATAAAATAAATATTACTTATGGAACTTCCATGTATTATCCTATCACCTATAAATTGATAATCACTATAGACCACTCAAATATTAACACAGAATCACGCAAAAATAAATACTTGATGAGAGTATGGCTATTTAACTTCTCATTAATCCTTAACTTAACCAGCATAAAATAATGTAGGGCTAAAGTCCCCATAAATATAGCTATAAATAAATTATGTAGCGAAGCTACACCCCAAACTAAATATGATAATCACGGTGCAGCTGTATAAAAAATATTTGCACAAATCATTTTGGTAGCTTTAATACTAGTAACAAGAAATATTTATATATTGTTTTAAACATATAAATATATAAATATATAGTAATAGTGTGGGATTGCAGTAATTTCTGTGGTATAAATTTTTAAAAAAATAGTTAAGACGAGCTTGACGAGTCGTCGATTTTTTTCAGCGCACTCTGCATAAGTGATATTCCAAATTTAAATTTGGTAAATAGAACTTACTTATTAGAGCTTCCGAAGCTTGCCTGAGGAAAATCTTGCAGGGGCATATATTTTATTTTTTATTCTTTAGGAAAAAATGAACTAATATATAGCTAAATTGTTGAAGTTATCCACAATTTAATAATAGATATAATTTCCTAAAGAATAAAAAAATCCACACAAAAAGTGTGGTCTTATTCATTAAACACGTATTCTTTATGGAGCTTCCATGTATTATCCTGCCACTTATATATTGTTACATTATCAAAGCTACAATCAAAGTTACAAGGATATTCATTTATATACTCCCAAAGTTCATTATAAATATTTCTTATTTTTTTCGAAGAGATAGTCACGTGAATTATTTTATTTTTCCCATCTTTTTTATGGAAATTTATATAAGATACCTTTGATAATTCATCAATAAGTCTATCATGGACCTCTTTCCCTTCCTTAGACATTTTTACATCCATATATATAACTCTATCATCAAAATGGTTATATCCGTCTATCTTATAAGGGGTTTTGTTATGATTCTTAGTAAAGCTCTCAAGAATATATTCTATTTCTTTTATTTCACCCTCTACCTCAAAAGGTGCTTTTATTGTGAAGTGTGCAGGAAGTTTAGAGGATTTTGCTTTGAACTTTTCAAATATTTCTCTTCTTAGATCATTATTAAAATCCCCTCCCTCTCCATGTACAACTGAAACTACAACATACCTCATTATTATCACCTATCTATAAGATGTGTAGAAGCAAAATCTGGGCCATTATGATTATTTTTGGTTCTATCTACTACTTCATCTCCCCTATCTGATACATCTAATGAATCCATAACCTTATTCTTTGAATTATATGTTTCCAATGGCATTTGTAATTTTATTTGTTGTCCATTAGAAAAATCTTCTCCTACATTCATTGTTGTTAATTCACTACTCATTTGGGTTACCATTTCAACATCATCATTTGTATTACTTATCTCATTAATATTAGTTTTTGCATTTTCAACCATCGCTTCAAACTTATTTTTATACTTTGGCATATCAAGTCCTCCTAAAATAAAAACTAGAGTATTTCACCTCTAGTTTTTACTTAATTATCTTAATATATTTATAAATAACGTTATTACTGCTGAATTAACAAAATCAATAAATAAGCACCCTACAATTGGAACCACTAAGTAAGGAGTTGGTGCATATCCAAACTTTGCTGTTAATGCATCCATATTAGCAACTGCATTGGGAGTTGCCCCCATACCGAAACCACAATTGGCTG
This sequence comes from Clostridium sp., assembly GCF_018372875.1. GTDB lineage: Bacteria > Bacillota > Clostridia > Clostridiales > Clostridiaceae > Clostridium. The sequence goes on from NZ_JAHAIF010000004.1 coordinate 83,659, forward strand.
AGGCAAAAACAGCTGCATCATAGTCTTTCCCCATAATTCTAAAGGTTATAAAATATGCAAATAATCCCATCAATAAAGCTTGCGCTATTAACATAAATACCATAGGAAGTGCTAAATCAAACAACTCCCATAATTTTAGCCCCATCAATGCCATAGCCAAAAAGAATGAAAGACTTATTCCACCTATAGTTTCAATCTCTTTATCCTCAAGTTCTACTTTTCTAAAATCACAGATATTTCTTATAACTGCAGCTGCTACCATAGCACCAATATATGACGGAAAAGTTAATCCTAAATCTTGAATAAATTTTGAAATAATTGACCCTATTCCCATGGCTAAAAATATCCACGCAACACCATTCATCAATCTTTTATGACAAAGTATAGCTTGATTGTCCTCATGAAAATCGCTAAGTGGTAATGAATGGTCTTCTGAATGCTTTGGTGTATCTATATTTTTTCTTTCAATTAAATTTTTAGCTACAAAACCTCCAATAAAGCTTCCCATAACTAATCCAAATGTAGCTGAAGCAAAGGAAACTGTAGTTGCACCAGCCACACCCATCTCTTCTAATAACGGTCCAAAAGAACCTGCTGTTCCATGTCCACCTACCATAGGTATAGATCCAGTACATAAACCTAATAATGGATTAAGATTGAATATGGTAGCCAAAGAGGCACCCAAAGCATCTTGTAATACCACTAAAAGCATAGCTAAAGCTAGAAATATTCCTACCTTAATTCCACCCTTTTTTAATATTTTTAAACTTGCCGTATATCCTATACTTGTAAAAAATGCAGTCATAAAAATATTTTGAAGCGTTATATCTAAATTTATTGTAGCTATATTAGTTATTCTTAAAATCAGTACTAGTACAGCAAATAATAATCCTCCTATTACTGGAGCTGGTATACAATATTTTGAAAGTAATTTTACTTTCTTTCTTAAATACAGACCTATATAAAACACTATTGTTGCAAGTGCCATAGTCTCAAATATATCTAAATTAATTGTCATAAACTTGTTCCTCCAAAACTCTTCTAATGTAAATTAAAAATTAGTCTTTAGCTGTGATATTTTTCTATCTATTAGATATTATTCAGCTTTTCTAAGATTTTATTATATTCTTTTTCTAGCTTTTCCTTAATAATATCATTTTTTTCTATTGATAACCTTGATAAAACCTCTGAAAGTTTCGTCCTTAAAAGCATTTTCTCATCTTCTTTGTTATCTCTTACTTTTTTATGGTCCTGAGAATAATCATAATAATTTCCTCTAAAAGTTATAAGCTTACAGTTTTTAATTTCAAAAATTTTATTACATATATAAGATATTAATTTTCTATCATGACTTATTATAATAAACGCTTTATCAGTTCCACTAAGAGCTTCCTCTAAAGCAGTTATAGAGTTTATGTCTAAATAGTTAGTAGGCTCATCTAATATTAAAAGATTATTGTCATCTAATAATACTTTACATAAACTCACCTTAACTTTCTCGCCACCACTTAGTATTCCCACATTTTTATGAACATCATCTCTTTTAAATCCAAATCCACTAAGACATATCCTTATAAAACTCTCTTCAAATCTAGAGTTATATTTTATATTTTCTAAAATAGTTAAATTGTCATTTAATATTTTTTGTTCTTGGTCAAAATAGCCAATCTTTACTCTTTTATTAACTTTTATATTATCAACATTATTTATAATTTCTTTAATTAATGAGGTTTTACCCGAACCGTTATCTCCTATTAAGGCAACTTTATCCCCCTTATTAATTACAAAATTGCTATCTTTTATAAGAGTTTTATTACCACGCTTTATGCATATATTTTTACCCTCAGCAACTATTTTAGAGTATATTTCTAGTCCATCTTGAACTTTTATCTTTATATTTTTAACTTTCTTAGGCTTTTCTTTTATCTCTAGATGTTCAATTCTACTTTTTAATGCTTTTACATTACCATCAAGCTTCTTCTTTCCCTTTTGTCCACCCATCTTATGAAGCCTAGCTTCAGAGTTTCCCATTCTTTTAGGTGTTCTCTTTATAGAATTCTTAATTTCTTCTTTTCTAATTATAGCTCTTTCAAGATGTTCTTTTTCATTAATATATTTAATATATTCTCTTTCTTTACTTAAATTTTCCAATTCTTTAACTTCTAAATATTTAGAATAATTTCCATTATACTTTTTAACTTTACCGTCCTTTAGCTCTATGATTATGTTGCAAACATTATCTAAGAACTCCCTATCATGAGATACTAGCAGAAGGGCACCGTCATATTGTAATAATAGTTTTTCTAGAGAATCTATTGTACTTCTATCTAAATTAGAAGTTATCTCATCTCCAATTATAAGTTTGGATTTCTTCTTTAATGAATTTACTATCTTAAACTTTACTTTTTCCCCTCCAGACAAATACTTGTCAAAAAGGTTTGGTGCTTTAATACTAGTAGAATTCCACTCATAATCAAAGTCACATTCTTCAACAAAATCTACACCTTGGCTTATATAGGAATAACTATTACATATAGTCACTTCACCACTATCCCTTTCCTCTTCACCAATAAGTATCTTAATCAAGGTTGATTTTCCCGAACCATTCTCCCCAACTAATCCAATTCTATCACCTTGGAATATTTTTAATTCATCTATATCTAGAATCATTCTATCCCCATAACTTTTTTTAACATTAAATAAGCTTCCTAACAACAAAAAAATCCCTCCAATCTTAAACGGAGAGAGCAGAAAAATAACGTAATGTAAAACTAATCTACCCTCAAACTTGCACAACAAAAAAACCTTATTATAAGGTGACTTTTTTCTTATTGCACTAAAATTTAACAATAGATTATATTCTCATTTCTTAAATACCTATGCCTTTCTTTAATTTAAAAAAACTTACGTTCATATTATATCACACTTATGTATTTTATCAATAATTATGTAAATGTCACAAGTTTTATCCAATTTGAATAACTTATAATAGAAAGCAATCACCTGAATAGGCCAAAGGAGGATACTATGACTATAAACTCAAAATCTTTTGATACCTTCGAGGAGTTGTCCAAAGAATTGGATCTTATAGGCTTTATGTCTGCTTATACTAACATATCATTATTCGAGATAAATACTTATATTAAGTTTGATAATATTGAGTTTGGTGGAGCTAATGATATCACTTATAATAAGGAGGAGAGTTCTTTTTCTATAACTGAAAACCATACCTATATTCTTCTTTCTAGATATATTGGAAAAAATATTGCTAATAGCATTAATTCTTTCATTATTTATGCTAATAATATTCCAATAAGTTCTTTAACTCAAGAAACTTCAACTAATGGTGACCTTAATTGTAACAACTATATTTTTTATACCTCTACCACACCTACTGATATAAAAATACTTAATACTGGAGAAAGTAATATCCAAGACTTTAAATGTAAATTTCTCATATTAGAAATAGATTAAAAAAGAAGGAGCTTCTCTCCTTCTTTAAATATTTAAAATTAATGAATATATAATATTTAATGTAGTTCCTCTGTAGTTCTTTATCATCTTATCCCCCAAAAAATAACTTCCTTCTCTCAATTATATAATATTTTTTACAAAGAATGAATAGATGAATAATAACCATTAAATATATCTAATAGATTTTTTTCTGACACATATCCTAAATCTTTTAAAGCTTTTCCAATCAAGTTTAATACATAGGATATTTCCTCTATTCTAGCATTTTCCCCCATATGTCCAATTCTAATTATTTCATTATCATAAGGTTTAAGTGATGTTGAAATTATTGCGTTGTATTTATCATTTATGTAATTTTTTAATTTAACTGCCCCAATATATTCTGGAACTTTGAAGGCTGTTACAGTATTGCAAAATCCATTTTCTAAAAATAATTCTAATCCAAACTCTTGGAGTGCCTTTCTTGTAGCCTCAGCAACTTTATTATGTCTAAGTATCACATTTTCTATTCCTTCTTTAAGTATGTTATCTAAAGCTAGATCTAGTGCCATAATATCACTAATAGGCATTGTGTAAGGGAACCATTTTTCTCTATAATAATTCTTCCATATATTTAAATTGCAATAAAACCCCATAACAGGAGTTTTCCTACTTTCCATAACTTCCTTAGCTCTATTGCTTAAAGTTACTGTAGTCAATCCAGTAGGTGCTGAAAAAGCCTTTTGAGAACCCCCTAAAATTACATCTATTTTCCATTCATCGCCTTTAACCTCTTCTCCACCCATTCCTGCAACAGAATCTACTACAGACAAAATTCCATACTCATTTAATAAGCTACATATTGTAGAAAGATTATTTTTAACTCCAGTAGGAGTATCACAATGTACTAAAGTTGCATATTTAAAATCATGATCCATTTGCAAAAACTCATTTAATTTGTCAATATCAATTTCTTTTCTATAATCTGATGAATAGTACACACCATCTCCACCATATATTTTTACAAAATCCATAAACCCTTTTCCAAAGATACCATTATCAATGACTAAAACCCTATCTCCTGGTTCTGTTAGTGTTGCACAAGCAGCCTCTAAGCCTAATATCCCTTCACCACATAAAATATATGTTTCATTTTTAGTATTAAGAATTTTGCTAACTTTATCACATGTATTTTTATAAAATTCAACAAAATTAGTGTCCATATCTGGATTAGTAGTTACTTTAGCTCTTTCTAATCTAACATTCTCTCTTACATTTGTTGGCCCAGGTGTATAAACAAATTTATTATTCATCCCCAATCTTCCTTTCTCTATAAATATAGATAAATACTAACATAGACTGAACACTTGTTCAATTGTACTGGTACAATATTCTACAAACTTAATGTATATTAAAAAAGTGGGGTGGATATTTATTTTGCTTGTTCCGTCGCAATCTCCAAGTCACATCAAAACAAATATCCACCCCACCCGTACTAAAGGTAAGGAAAGTATAAAATTATTATCCTTTATTTTATATTTTTTAATATGAAATTGTAATAATAACTTTAATTTATAGCTAATTTAAAATTTTATATTTTCCTAAAGAATGAAAAGGTTATTGTATGTTTCAACAATAACCCTTTAATATTATAAATTTATCTTATTATTTCTTATTTAATTTATTATTCCACTTATGCCCACAACATGCACATACTAAATCTAAATTTTTAGATGATACACTTCCCAAAACATTTCCATCAAAATCTGTAAGCATAGCTTCACCACCAGTATTTAGAATCTTGTACTTTTTCTTTGTGGTTTTTAAATTTGTAGCTAAACATTTTGGACAATATAAAATACCTTCTTCAGTATATTTTTCTATTTTTAGCTTATCATCTTTTTCCTTCATTTTTAAAAATTTTTCTGCTTCTTTAGCTTGTACTAACATTAAGCTTTCCTTTTGAGACCTCTTTAATAATTCTAAAAAACCCATCCTTATTCCTCCCCTTGTAAGCTTAATTATATATTACATCATTTTTTTTTATAAAAAAAGGGTGGAATAGATTTTAAACTTATTCCACCTAATAACTATAATTTTTTATGAATTTAGGATTACTATTAGTTTACCAAACTAAAATTTTTTTATACCCTAATAATTTATATTTTTAACTTTACTTGTTTAAAATAATTTGTTCTGTCAATAATTAAGATATAAATAACTTTCAAATCAATATTTTAATTTCATATATGATTTAAACCCAGACTTAGAGCGAAAATAATTCGCTCTATTTTTTTATCTATTTATTGCATTTAAATAGGCTCTAATCTTCCTGTATATCCTAGTGTACCATATGACAAGTTATATAATTTTTCAAATCCTGCATCATTAAGTATATTACATGCAACAACACTTCTATGTCCTGCTCTACAATAAACTAAAATTGGTTTATCTTTATAATCTTCTAACTGCTCAATTTCCCATTCAAGTTCCTCTACAGGAATATTAATAGAATTAGGTATATTGCCTGTTTTAAATTCATTATATCGTCTAACATCTAGAATTACTAATTCTTTATTATTTTCTATAAAAGCCTGTGCTTCTTTATCACCTAAGTTTTTTATAAAATCCATCACTTTACCTCTTGTGTTTAAAATTTATACTTATTATATTATCTGAATAATAAATTTTCAATAATATAAATAAACTCTAGTATAATTATTTACTAGAGTTCTTATATTTATGAAAGTTTTTGACCACACTCGCTACAGAACTTTCCTCCAGAAGTCTTTGTCCCACAACTTGGGCAGAACTTTGGATAAGCCCCATTACTTGAATATTGAACATTATTATTCTTAGTAGTATTATTGCTACTTTGTTGCATATTATTCATCATTTGTTGTCCCATTGACATACCCATTTGCATTGCTACCATATCAGATGCAACATTACTACCATTCATCTTTCCAGATGTCATTCCTTCAACCATACTAACTTGTTGATACTTACTCATATCCCCAACCATACTTTGAGAAGCTATTTTGTTAATCATTTTTTGAACTTCTTCAGGATATGAAAAACTTGCTATATTAAAATTAGTTATGGATATTCCAATTTTGCTCATTTCATAGTCTAAATCCTCACAAATTCCTCTTGATATATCAAAAGAATTAGCTTGAAGATTAAACATATCTTTTCCCTCTTTAACTATCCACTTCATTAATAATTGATCAAGGAAAGATAAAACTCTCTCTTTAGTTTCATCAATTGAATATTGATGCTTTATACCAGCTATTTTATCTATAAACGCCATATGGTCTGAAAGCTTACAATTAAATGTTCCATTTGCTCTTACAGGCATTCCTCCTGGTAATGCTTGATTAGGAATATTTATAGCTTGTCTTGTTCCCCATCTTACAGTAAACTCTTTAGTATTAATAAATAATACCTCAGCTCTTATTCCACTATTAAACCCAAATTTAAAGCCTTTTAATGTAGATAAAAAAGGAATAATTTCAGATTCAATATCATAACTTCCTTCATCGGTAAATACACCTTCAAGTTTTCCATTATACATAAATATGGCATCTTGTCCTGGTCGAATTATTAATCTTGAACCCTTTTTAATTTCTTTATTATCCCATTTCCAAAATAACAAATCATCTCTATACTCTTCCCATTCAACTACATTTGAAAATTGTTTTGAAAATAAACCCATGCTCTTCTCCTCCTATGAATTGCTTAAATACATAAATAAACAAAATACTATAATTAAAACTATCACTATTAATACTATTTTGGCAATACTATATGGATATAATCCACTAACTTTTCCTGTTTGTCCATTTATCATAACCGTATAATTTTTACCTTTATAGTCATATGTTGTAGAATATACAGGAATTAAAATATACTTATATGTTTCATTAGAATATCCACCACTTAATCTTACATTCCTAACTCTATCATATCTACGTCTAACATTACTTTCAGCCATAAATCTTACTCCATCATTCATAATACCTATTGCATCTCTATGTCCACTTTCTAAATCTACGCTGTAGTTCTCTGATAAATGTCCTGATATATAATCAGGTGAATAGGGTAATAACTGCTTTAAATTAAATGGCTCTATTCCTTTAAATAGCCCACTCTTATATCTAATTGAAGCTGGCACTTGTATATCATCAAAGAAATTTTCTATATGGCCTGAGGTAAAATACCAATCAGTAACTACCTTGCGATATGTCTTACCATCTGCTCCTCTTCTAGTAACAGTCCTATCTCTTCCACCTTCTGCAGTGTAATTAAAAGAAGCTTGTGCATCAAAGGTCCAATAAGGTACATAAATACTTTGGAAGCCACCTCTTTGATATAAATTCTTTAGTTCATTTGGTGCTAATAATCTTTTTTTCATCCAAGTATTAAATCTTTCATGGGCATCATTTTTATCAATTTTAAAAGGAACAACACCATCAGGTATTAATGTCTCCTCTTGCTTATCTGCTAAAACATAGGAAGAACCACAATAAAGACATTTTTTAGCCGTCTCTAATCCTGAAACCTCAATTAAAGCCCCACAACCTTTACATTCCATCGTTTGAGTTTCTTTCACTTCTACCTTTATACTTCTTTTAGCATCTATTGTTAATGTATGTTCTTCTATAACTCCATCATTAGATTTTACATTCTCACTATTACCACAGTTTGGACACTTTAAGCATTGAGCTTTAGCATCAAACTCCATTACACCACCACAGCCCTCACATTTATAAACTGTACTAGACATATTACCCTCCCCCTTATTCTTTTTCTAACTCATCAAATAGCCTCTTTAACTCCTCTTCCTCTGCTTTATCACTTGATAAATTATTTAATTCCTCCAACGCTTTTGCCTTAAATAACTTTTTGTCTGCCTCTTCCTCTAATTTTGAAACCTTATCCTCTATAGACCCACCACTTTTTCCTGGAAGATTTCTCTCTTCAATGACTTTAGCTCTATCTAATGTAGTTTTAATTGTATTCATTCTTTCCTTTAAGCTGTTAATATCTTTTGTCAATTTTTCTTCCATCTGTTTCATCTTATTGGAATTGTCTAAAATCACATTATAATCACTAACTAGTTTACTTTCTTTAATCTTTAGCTCATTTATTTTATCTAGAAACTCACTTTCCCTTGAACTATCCCTGTCATCTTGAGCTCTTTTTAAATATCTCTCAGCCTTTCTTATCTCATCTCTACATTCACTTAACGTTCTCTTCATTCTCTTTTCTTCAGTTATACTAGTTGCAGCCTCTGATCTAACACTTCCTAAATCATCTTCGATTTTTCTTAAATATTCGTTAACTAGCTTTTCTGGAGCATCTTCCTTTGTTAAAATAGAATTAATGTTTGATGTCATTATGTTTGTAAATCTTTTTATAATACTCATAGATCCCCCTTATATATACCATTTATTTATGCCTATCTCTTAATATAATATTAATTTTACTGTAGATAACTGTCAATATAAACCATTATTTACATATCTATAATATTAAAAAAACCAGAGTAAAATTCTATACTCTAGCTTTTTATTATTTATTATTCCATTTCACTTAAGAAACTTTGTGATTCCTTAGATGTCATGTCCACTATTTTATAAAAGAATTCCTTTTGTGATAAATCTTCTCTTTCTAAATATTCTTCTATTTTCCCATCTTTTATTAGCAATATTCTTTCACAGTAACTTGCTATCATTGAATCATGAGTTACCATTACTATTGTTTTTCCTTCTTTACTATTTAATTCTTTTAATATCTTTAACAACTCATGAGAATTCTTACTATCAAGGTTTCCTGTAGGTTCATCAGCAACAATTATAGAAGGATTATTTACTAGAGCTCTTGCAATTGCAGCCCTTTGCCTTTGTCCCCCCGAACACTCATTAGGATATTTATCTACCACTTCTTCTATTCCTAATCTTTTTGCATACTCAACAGTTTTTTCCCTAATTTCTTTTGTGCCTAACTTTTTAGATAAAGTTAGTGGGATAGCTATATTTTCTCCAACAGTTATATTATCAATCAAATTAAACTCTTGAAATATAAATCCTATATTTTCATACCTAAACTTACTTAATTGAGTATCATACATTGAACATACTTCTATTCCATTTAACTCAACTAATCCTTTTGATGGGTTATCTATTGTAGAAACTATATTTAAAAGGGTAGTTTTTCCTGAACCTGATGGTCCCATTATCCCTACAAATTCCCCTTTATAAACCTCCAAATTTATATTATCTAATGCTATTGTCTTACTTGTTGCAGTTCCATATATCTTTGTTAAATTTTGAACTTCTATAACTTTTTCCATCTCTAATCACCCCTTAATCATTCTAAACACTCTATCTTTATATAACTTATAAGATATAACCCCTAATATAATAATAGTAATTAAGGGTGCTATAATTATTTGAATTAGCTCTTTTATTAATAAACAATTTCTAATTATTGATGAAGCTCCCATTATAATTAAAGGAATAAATGTTAATACTAAAAATATAGAGTAAAATATAAACATTTCCTTTTTTATAATAGATTTTAACTTTTCATCACTATACCCAATAAACTTTAAGTTTCTATAAATTATTTTCCTATTATTTATTTCAATTAACATCTTAAAAATAATTGCAAAGCTTAACAATGCTAATAAACTAAATAATTGTATATTAGTTATAAATATAGTTGAATATGACACATCTATAGAATTTAATACAGGCCCTATTGTAGATGATATTGCTACCATTATAAATGCCATTAGAGGGGATATTTTCATTATTAAATTTATTACATTTCCTGACCACACACTTCTTTCAGAATCATATAACTTTCCTGATTTCCTTTTTTTATCTAAATATTTGGGGATACCAAATCTTATGGTTCCCATAGCACCTCCAACACACATAATCATATTTAACCAAATTACAGGACCAACCTTTTCTCCTGCAAGATAATATATTGATACTAATCCTAAAATATAAGTTATAAAATACATAGCCGTTGGCTTTTTAAATAGCCTTTTATCTCTTTCAAATGTAGTTCTATTATAATTCATAAGTTCCAAAATAGTTCTTCTATAGCAAAAACCTGTAGATACTAAAACAGACATAACAAATTCAATTATTATAACTACTATAGTAAGTCCTATTGCCTCTGGAGATATATATAATATTGGTCTTTCTATTTCTAAATTTATTTTTATGAAATAATTATATATAGGTGAAGATAGTACAGCTAATAATAATCCAATAATAATTCCAATGCCTTGTAATATAATATTTTGGACACCTATATAAATAGCCGTCTTTTCAACTGATCCTCCACTTATGCCAATAATACCTATATCACGTACTTTTGTAGTTCCATAATAATTACTAATATAGCAACACATTAAAAAAGCTATAATTACAATTACAAGCATTATTGTCATATTAGATATTAATACTTCACCACTCATATCACTAGAATAAAATATCTCTTTATCATAAGTAGAATTTAAAATATTAAATATTACTATAACTGAAATTGCGTAAGTTCCCATACATACGTAATATTCTTTTAAATTTTTAAGTAAGTTATCTTTTGCCATTCTAATAAAATTCATATATTCATCTCCCCACAACAAAATACATATATTAACATTATAACATTTATGGTATCATTTACAATATATCGTATTTATCACCACAGCATGTTACTATATTTAAAAACTTATAAAAAAGGGGGAATAAAATGTTTATATCATATCCTATGCTAATAATATTCAATCAAACCTCTATACTTATGAAAGATGTTTGTATGAAAGGTATGCCTAAAGTAAAAATGTTCATTAAAGATAGTGAAGATGGTAATTATACAGCTGATTATAAATTAGATTTTGAATAATCATATATAAAAACTTAAAAGTGTGTTGTTATAAAAATATTAATTATTATAACAACACACTTTTATTATATAAATATATTTTTTATTGCACATACTAACAATATAAGAAAGGAGTGATACTATGAATTTCAAAATGAATAATGGACTAAAAATAGCTTTAATAGTTCTAGCTGTAATTTTAGTTATTGCCATTCCCATTGTTGGTAGCTACAATAGCTTAGTCAATTTAGAACAAAGTGTTAATAAAGCAGAATCAAATATTGATACCCAACTTCAAAGGCGTTCAGATTTAATTCCAAACCTTGTTAACACAGTAAAAGGATATGCATCTCAAGAAAAAGATATATTTACTGATATAGCAAATGCAAGAAGTAAACTTGCTGGAGCCACTTCAGTAACAGAACAAGCAGATGCAGATAGCCAATTGTCTAATGCATTATCTAGACTTCTTGTTGTTGTTGAAAGATATCCAGACCTTAAATCAAATCAAAACTTTAGGGATCTTTCAGTACAGCTAGAGGGCACCGAAAATAGAATTGCAATTGCTAGACAAGACTATAATGCTGCTGTAACAAACTATAATACTAAAAGGAGAAGATTTCCTACCACAATTATTTCATCACTCTTTGGATTTCAAGAAAAACCTTTATATAAAGCTAGTGCAGGTGCAGTTGAGGTGCCTTCAGTAGATTTTAATCAACAATAAATATGAAATCTAAAGTATTAAAATTCTTATCTTCTCTTTTATTAATACTACTATTAAGCTGCAACTCCATAAGTTCAGCAATTTCTATACCAACTCAAACAAATCTTAAATATTTAAATGATTATGTTGGAGTTATAAAGGAGCCTGAAAAAGGAAATATATTAGGAATAGGAAGAGAACTTGAACTAAAAACAGGCGCACAAGCTACTATAGTAATTATTAACTCAACTAAAGGAACACCTATTGAAGATTATTCATTAGAGTTATTTCGTAGTTGGGGAATTGGCCAAAAAAATAAAGATAATGGTTTATTAGTTCTTATTTCTATTGATGATAAGACTTGGAGAGTTGAAGTTGGTAGAGGATTAGAAGGTGCTATTCCTGATGTTTTAAGTAATAGAGTTATGGAAACCTTAGCTAAACCAAGCTTCTTAGAAGGAAATTATAGTAAAGGTGTAATGAACTCCTATAGCACATTTTGTGATATAATTGCTAAAGAATACAATGTAACTTTAGATAAATCCTTACATCTTACGGTTCCTAGTTATGATAATACATCTGAAAGTTCATCAAGAGGTTTTGCATTTTCAGGAGGTATAATACTCATTTTATTTTTAATTGATATTATACTGAATGGTGGAAGAATTTCCTCAACTCTACTTCAAATAATATTTTGGAGTAATATTGGTAGAGGTGGGCCTCGAGGCGGATCTGGTGGCAGAGGGAACTTTGGTGGCTTTGGTGGAGGCTCTTCAAGTGGTGGAGGCTCTTCTGGAGGATGGTAAAAAGGACATACAAGAATCTTCAATTTCTTGTATGTCCTTCTTTATATTAATTCTCTTCTGTTGGACCATCTAGTACAAATTTATTAATGTATACAGCAGTATTATCAGCATTCTTTTGTATATTCTGCTAAGTGACTTGAAGGTTTCTTTGGAAAACTATTCTAGTTTAAAACTATGACACTTAGTTTCTGTATACACTTCTACATTATTTCCAGCTACTTGTATTTCCTCTAATGAGCATAAATTATTATCATGATACTTGCATGATTTTACAAAACATACCAAGCTATTACACTCCCCATCAGAATTTGTGTTGCTTGTAAGATCACTGTATAAAAGCCTATTTAAAAAAGATCCACAGCATGTTTCTTCATCTACTGCCGCAGCTTTTCCCCCTATATTAACTCTATTAGCATAACAGGTTCCACACTTATTATGTGAACAATTTGTAACACTACAATCTATTCTATTCATAACATCTTACCTCTTTCCACTAAAATATCTATCTAATAATCCTTTAAATGCTCTTCCATGTCTAGCTTCATCTTTACACATTTCATGAACAGTATCATGTATAGCATCTAGATTATTTTGTTTTGCTACTGTAGCAAGCTTTTTCTTACCTTCACAAGCTCCATATTCTGCTTCTACTCTAGCTTCCAAATTTGATTTAGTATCTGCAACTACTACTTCTCCTAATATTTCTGCAAATTTTGCTGCATGTTCAGCTTCCTCATAAGCAATTCTCTTATAAGCTTCTGCAACTTCTGGATATCCTTCTCTATCTGCTTGACGAGACATAGCAAGATACATACCTACTTCTGTACATTCACCCATAAAATTTGCTCTTAAATCATCAATTACCTCTGATGATAAATCTTTAGCAATTCCAATTCTATGTTCATCAGCCCATTGTAAATCACCTTTAATTTCTTCAAACTTTGAACTATCTACTTTACAAATAGGACAAACTTCTGGTGGTTCGCTACCTTCATGTATATAACCACAAACAGTACAAATAAACTTTTTCATTATCTTACCTCCTATATATTCTTCATTACTATTATTCCTATCTTTCCATTTAATAATTCTATTTGCCAAGAAAAAAAGAGAAATTGTTCTACAACTTCTCTTTGAATCTTATTATTCTATTTTCTACGCCCATATATTTAATATTGCTAATATACTAACCACTATAATTGTTATAAAAGAACATACCATTGATATTATAGTAAGCTTCATAGCCTTCTTACTCATAACTTCATTTTCTTCTTCTGACTCTCTTACTCTCTTTGATACTTTTCTTAAATATATATATAAAGAAATATTAATTGCTATCATAACAAAAATTATTGATATTAATAAAATCTTCATTATAAATCCTCCTCTTATTGTAACATAATTAATTTCAAAAACATTATATCATCTACATTCACATTTATCCATACATTCAATATATACTGTAATATCTCAAGAAAATAGGAGGTTATAATGGTAAAGCTATACATCTACAAATTATTCTATCTTCTACAAAATCCATCATCTAATTTAAAGAAATTATCATCCCATATAATGAATGATAATATTTTAAAAGAAATTTCTCTACAAAATAAATATAAAGATAAAATAAGAAAGACCTTTGGGTATAATATTCAAAATGAAAAATATAAAATAGAAAACATAGCTATAGAGAAAGAAAAATCAATATTCCGAGTAAAAATTTCGACTATTCATTCTTTTAACTATATTAATAGCAAAGTTAAAACCAAGTCTTCTGAAAGACTGTACTTTATCCTTATTTTAAAAAAAGTAAATAGACTTTGGACTATATTAGATATGTGCAATAAAGATATGTTTCCATCTACATATGATAAGCTTTCAAAAAGATATCTATTTAATAATATTAAGGAATGCCTTGACTTAGACTATAGATTACACTTTTTAGAAAAGCAATTATCTTCTCTTAATTCTTTTCTTATAGACTATAAAAGAATTATTATGACCTCAAACGCACCTATCCTTTTTAGGGGAGGCATTTATAATGCTAAATTAGCTAGCGAATATGCTCAAAAACATGCTTTAAACTATAATACTAAATATAAAAGCTTTGATAACTCTGGAGGAGACTGTACAAATTTTGTATCTCAATGTTTACATGCAGGTCATATTCCAATAACAAATAGTTGGAGACCTTACAGCACTTCTTGGATAAGAGTTATTGAATTATATAATTATCTTATCAAAAATGATATTGGTGTTGATATAACCTCAAAACACCCTTATAAAGAAGGTGATATAATACAATTTTACGCTAATAACAAAGGATACTTTTCTCACTCTGGTGTAATAACTAAAGCTCTTGGCTACGGTGAATATTTATATTGTTGTCATAGCTATGATAAGCTAAACTTTCCTCTTAGTGAAATATTTCCTTTTATCTACGATAAAATACGTGTAATTCAACCAAAATAAAAACGGGAAATTAATCTCCCGTTTTTATACTCTATATACCTTCTTCATCTTAAATTTCTTATTTGCTTTCTTTTGGTTTGCTTCTTTTAATAATCTCTTCTCTCTATCATTAGTAGATTCCTGATAATCACTGTTACTCATTATTTCTTCAGGAAAATATCCGCTTATATTTTCTTCCTTTGTCTCTACACCAATAACTTTATAAATACCAAACTTCCTGATTAAAGTAACTATTCCTTTTCTATATTCTACATCTAATAAACTTAAATCTTTTTTTTCTTTTCTATATCTACATATACAAATAAAAATATATACATTTTCTAAATCATTTAAATATCTACTACCAATCATTCTAAATGTACAAATTGTCTTTTCTTTTTTCTTCTTTGAAACAAAATTATCTTCAATATATTTTTCTATAGTTTCTTTCTTAGTGAAACTAAGACCTAACACTGATGGCAAATCTGAAATAAAACCTATTCCAAGTAATACAAGTAATATTACTAAGATGATTATAGCCTGACCTATCCACAAATGCTGTAGCATTGCTTCACCTCTTTTCTTCATTGATTAATTACATAATACTATAACACTTTTCCTACTTCTATAGTATAGATATTTTATTAAAATATCCATAATACCAAGTAAAAAAGATAGCCTTTAGCTATCTTTTTGCAAAATAATCCTTAAGAATTTTTTTATCTAAGTTATTAATTTCAAAATTATCTATATCATTTACATTAATCCATTTTGCTTCTTTGTAGTTCTTATCCAAAGTTATTTTTTCTTTTAGTATACCTAAGTATACCATAGCACTTTCATCTTCATTTATAGAATATTCATTTATAGGCTCTAACTCAAAAACAATAGATTTTAATATATCCTTAACACCTCTATGTATTGTTTTCTCATGCTCTTCCTTACTTCTCTTCTTTTGATTTAAAAGAGACCATTCTTCAATTTGTCCTCTTTTAACCTTTTTCTTAAGCAATAACACGTTATTAAAATCATCTCTTATAATCAGGCTACAACTAACAACCTTGGACATAATGCTCACCCCTATTAATAAATTACTTTTTCTACATTTTATCATATTTTGACTAATTAAGCCATTATTTTGTTGTTTTTTTAATCTAAATAAAATTTTTAAAAAGTCATTTTAATTTGTAGAGTTCAAAATTAATTGTTATAATATGGATATAAAACATATTATTTATGATTAGGGGTGATTTAAATGCCATATATTAATTCTAAAGTAACAGTAAGTTTATCAGAAGATAAAGTTAATAAGCTAAAGGAAGAACTAGGAAAAATAATTTGTGACATTCCTGGGAAAAGTGAAAACTTTTTAATGATAGGTTTTGAAGATGACTACACACTTTATTTTAAAGGCGAAAAACTTAAACTTGGAGCTTTTATAGAAGTAAAAATTTTCGGCAAAACCTCAAAGGATTCATTAAATATAATGACAAAGCACTTATGTGAATTATTCACTAGAGAACTTGGAATACCTGGTGAGACTATATATATCAAGTATGAAGAAGTTGATAATTGGGGATGGAATGGCGCTAATTTTTAGTATACCTATTAAAATTAAGAAGCATAGTTTGTACTATGCTTCTATTTATATTATTCTTCCCATCCTAAACTTCTCTCTACAGCTTTTTTCCACTTAGAATAAAGCTTATTTCTATCTTCCTCTACCATGTTTGGATAATACCTTTCACTTTCATACCATCCCTTTGATAGTTCATTTCTATCCTTCCAAAATCCTACTGCTAATCCTGCAAGATAAGCTGCTCCCAACGCTGTAGTTTCTGTTATTATTGGTCTAGAAACTTCTACATTCATAATGTCTGATTGAAATTGCATTAAAAGTGTATTTCTACTTGCTCCACCATCAACTTTTAACCTTTTTATCTTTATATTTGATTCTTTTTCCATTGTCTCCATTACTTCTTTTGATTGATAAGCAATAGACTCTAGAGCTGCACGAATTATATGGTTTTTATTAGTTCCTCTTGTTAAACCAAAAATAGTGCCTCTTGCATACATATCCCAATAAGGAGCCCCTAATCCAACAAATGCAGGTACCAAGTAAACTCCTCCATTATCTTTTACTTTACTAGCAAAATATTCGCTATCACTTGCATCACTTATCAATTTAAGCTCATCTCTGAGCCATTGAATTACTGCTCCTCCTACAAATACAGAACCCTCTAGTGCATATTGAACCTTATCTTCAATGCCAATTGCAATGGTTGTAAGCAAACCTTCTTTACTTTCTACCAATTCTTCTCCTGTATTCATTAATAAGAAACATCCAGTACCATATGTATTTTTAGCCTCTCCCTTATTAAAAGCAGTCTGACCAAATAATGCTGCTTGTTGATCTCCAGCAATTCCTGCAATAGGAGCTCTCCATTCTCTTAAACTCGTATAACCATATACTTCTGAAGAATTTTTAACCTGTGGTAACATAGATAGTGGAATATTAAAAATCCTTAATAATTCCTCATCCCACTTTAATTCTCTTATGTTATATAACATAGTTCTTGAAGCATTTGTATAATCAGTAACATGCACTTCTCCTTCTGTCATCTTCCAAGTAATCCATGTATCAACTGTTCCAAATAATAACTCTCCTTTGTCAGCTTTTTCCCTAGCACCTTCTACATTATCTAAAATCCACTTAATTTTAGTTGCAGAAAAATATGCATCAGGAATTAAACCTGTTTTCTTTTGTACATATTTATCTATTCCACTATCCTTCAATTGGTCAATCATCTTTGAAGTACGTCTACATTGCCATACAATTGCATTATAAATTGGTTCTCCTGTTGTCTTATCCCATACTATAGTAGTTTCTCTTTGATTTGTAATGCCTATTGCAGCTATATCTTTAGGGCTAATATTAATCTTTGCCATTACTTCTTGAAGTACACCATATTGACTAGCCCAAATCTCCATAGGATTATGCTCTACCCATCCCTCTTTAGGGTAAATTTGTGTTATTTCCTTTTGACTTATCCCTAATATATTTTGATTTTTATCAAATACAATAGCTCTTGAACTTGTTGTTCCTTGATCTAAAGCAATAATATATTTTTTCATAATTAATTTCCTACTCCTTTTATCAGATGGTGTAAATGTTTTCTTTAACTATAACTATTATATCAGAAATACTGGATGTTGACTCAAAATATTTGTCAGATGAAGGATACAAAAAAATAATTTACTCCTATAAAAATGGACTAGAGAATCTTTCCCTAGTCCACTGCATTATATTATTTATTTAATCAATAATCGTCTCTTAAACTCTACTCATATTAACATTCTTAAAACTAATTTCTTATTCTTATACCCCCCTATAACTAAATCATCTAAAATTGATATAATATAGCAAAAACTAACATAAGTAAAAATTCTATGCCACTTAATATATTTACTCTTCTTCTTAATCTAATGTACTCGATATGTGCATTTGAATCTTCACAATTACTCTCCATTATTCTCTTTAGCTCTTCTGATTTTTTACTGTATCTATAAATTGGTATTAATATCAACATTCCTACTACAAATAAAAAATAATACATATTCCATTACCTCCTTTATTTATATAATATAGTGGAAACTGCTCCTTAAATAGACTCTTAAATATAGGTACTAAAAGTAATAAAATCCCGTCAAAGGTCTCAAAAAATTCATCAACTGTCTTTTTCTCTTCCCCCTTGGCAGGATCTAAAATTGTAATTTTATTTTCTTTTATCTTGTGTATAATTACAAAGTAGCTTAAACCTTCCTTTGTAATTATTTATATTTACTCAATTGTAACATTTAATTCATTTAGTTCACAATTTGTGTGCCCTTCAAATTTCCTTATTGCAATAAATTATATTAATCTTCCTTATGCATCCTTCTTTTCTTTAATTTTCTTTTTATTACTTTATTTTCTATATAATCTCTAAAAATCCCCTCTCATAAAGGATAAAATCAAACTTTGATGATATCAATGAGGGGATATTGTCTTCAATTTTAGTAGATAAGTGTGTTACTTTTCGTACTCTTTCTAATGATGATCAAAGATAAGTCATTAATTTAACTTCAACTATTATAGCAGAAAAGCCCAAGCATACCATGCTCAGGCTTTTTACTAAACTATACATTGATTTCACTATGAATATCAACAGCATCCTTATTATCTTCTATGATTGGAGTAATATACTCATCAATAAATTCAACAACTTGGCTTGGGGCTCTACCAACAAACTTAGTTGGATCTATTATAGCTAAAATTTCTTCTTTTGAAAGATTAAAACTATCATCTGCAATGATTCTCTTAATAAGATCATTATCTAAACCTTCACCCTTAACCCTTTGAGCTGCAGCCATTGAATGTTCTCTAATTCTTTCATGAAGTTCTTGTCTATCTCCGCCTCTTTTAACTGATTCCATCATAATATTTTCAGTAGCCATAAATGGTAGTTCATTATTAACATGAGCTGCTATTACTTTATCATAAACAACCATATTTTCTGATATATTTATATAAAGATTTAATACACCATCTAAAGCTAAGAAAGCTTCTGCTACTGAAATTCTCTTATTGGCAGAGTCGTCTAAAGTTCTTTCAAACCATTGAGTTGAAGCTGTTATTGCTGGATTTAATGCATCAACTATAACGTATCTAGCAAGAGCTCCCATTCTTTCACTTCTCATAGGGTTTCTCTTATATGCCATAGCTGATGATCCAATTTGATGCTTTTCAAATGGCTCTTCCATCTCCTTCATATTTTGAAGCAATCTTAAATCATTTGAGAACTTATAAGCACTTTGTGCAACTTCTGATAATGTATTTAAGATTATTGAATCAAGCTTTCTTGGATAAGTTTGACCTGTTACTCCAAAGCTCTTATCAAATCCCATTTTTTCAGCAACCATTTTATCAAGAGCTTTAACTTTAGCTTCATCTCCTTCAAATAGGTTCATAAAACTAGCTTGAGTACCAGTAGTTCCCTTAACTCCTCTTAACTTTAAAGTTGATAATAAATGGTCTATATTCTCAATATCCATTACTAAATCTTGCATCCATAATGTAGCTCTCTTACCAACAGTAGTTAATTGTGCAGGTTGGAAATGTGTAAAGCCTAAAGTAGGCATATCCTTATATTGCATAGCAAACTTGCTTAATCTATCTAATACAGTTACTATCTTCTTCTTAACTAATAAAAGTGCATCTCTCATAATTATTACATCTGTATTATCACCTACATAACAACTTGTAGCACCTAAGTGTATGATTCCTTTTGCACTTGGACATTGTAATCCATAGGCATATACATGACTCATTACATCATGTCTTACTTCTTTTTCTCTCTTAATTGCATCTTCATAATTTATATTATTAATATGAGCTTTTAACTCATTAATTTGTTCATCAGTTATGTTTAAGCCTAATTCTTTTTCACACTCAGCTAAAGCAACCCATAACTTTCTCCAAGTTGTGAACTTCATATCATCTGAAAATATGTAACTCATTTCTTTTGATGCATATCTTGAATTTAATGGACTATTATATAAATTTCTCATCACTTGCCTCCATACGAATATATTTTTACTTTCTAGAAACATCATTCGTATTATATCATATATTTTTAAGTTTTACATTACTTTATCAAAAAAATATTTCACCTAGTAATATTTATGTTTTGTTTACATATAAATTAAATTAGAATAAACTTTTGATAGGAGTGAACTATATAATGTGTAAATTAAATATTTTCGATAAAATTTCCTTTTTAATTTCTCTTTTAGGTGGGCTCAATTATGGCATTCTTGCTTTAATAAATATCAATATTTTTTATATGCTTTCATTTGGTTCTGCCTTAATACTTAGAATTTTCTATTTTCTTATATTCTTAAGTAGCATTGATCTAATATCACTAGTATTTAGATGTAAATATATTTTTGAAAACAAATAAAAGGTTCCTCTTACGAGAAACCTTTTTGACATACTAGTCTTCTAAGTTTTCAATTAACTTAACTATTTCTTCAACAGCTAAAGCTTCATCATCACCGTTAGCAATAACGTTTATTACAGAATCCTTAGTTACAGCTAATGAAAGAACTCCTATTAAGCTCTTAACGTTTGCTTTCTTACCATTGAATTCTATGCTTACATCTGATTTGAAAGATGAAGCCTTCTTAACTAATAAAGTTGCTGGTCTAGCATGTAAACCAGTTCCATTCTTAACTACAACTTCTTTTGAAACCATTACATTCACCTCTTTAAATATTCTATAAGCTTTCACTTAACTTTTATTATTATATATGAGATTGAAAAGAATTTCAAGACTTTTATAAATCTTATCTTTATACCATAATAAAGTTTAGCCTATTTCTTATCTAGGTTGTACAATTAACTTAATTGCAGTTCTTTCTTCACCATCAATTTCTATATCAGTGAATGCTGGAATGCAAACGATATCTTTACCGCTTGGTGCAACAAAGCCTCTAGCGATAGCTATAGCCTTAACAGCTTGATTAATTGCGCCTGCTCCTACAGCTTGTATTTCTACAATATTTTTTTCTTTTATAATTGCAGCTAAGGCACCTGCAACTGAATTTGGATTGGATTTTGTTGATACTTTTAATACTTCCATTTCTATTTCTCCTCCCAGACCTACTAATCGTTTACAAAATAAAATATAATTACTTTCTCTATTAAATATATTCTATGTAAACTTTTAAAATCCTTTTTTTTATCTACTTTTTTTCCAAAATAATAATAAATTTAAAAGAGTTGTTAATATTGAATAATATTAACAACTCTGATTCTTTATTTTGCAAAATCTACTGCTC
This sequence comes from Clostridium sp., assembly GCF_018372875.1. GTDB lineage: Bacteria > Bacillota > Clostridia > Clostridiales > Clostridiaceae > Clostridium. The sequence continues at coordinate 105,865 of NZ_JAHAIF010000004.1, forward strand.
TAGTTTCTCTTATAACATTTATCTTTATTTGTCCTGGATATTCTAGCTGTTCTTCAATGCTTTTAACAATGTTATGTGCAAGTTCAACCGCACCTAAATCGTCAACATGATCTGGTTTAACCATAATTCTAATCTCTCTACCAGCTTGAATGGCATATGATTTTTCTACACCTTCATACGAATTTGCAATTTCTTCTAATTTTTCTAATCTCTTGATATAGGCTTCTAGAGTTTCTCTTCTTGCACCTGGTCTAGCTGCTGATATAGCATCTGCCGCTTGAACCAATATAGCTTCTAAAGATTGCATTTCAACATCGCCGTGATGGGCCGCAATTGCATTAACTACTATTGGTGACTCATGATACTTTTTAGCAAGATCTCCACCTATTAAAGCGTGAGGTCCCTCTTGCTCTTGATCTACAGCCTTTCCAATATCGTGTAGTAAGCCAGCTCTTCTAGCTAGAGTAACATCTAATCCTAATTCTGAAGCCATTAAACCAGCCAAATATGAAACTTCTATGGAATGTTTTAGAACATTTTGTCCATAACTTGTTCTATATTTCAATCTACCAAGTAGTCTTATAAGTTCTGGATGAAGTCCATGCACACCAGTTTCTAGTGCTGCTTGTTCTCCTTCTTCCTTAATGTCATTTTCAACATCTTTTTGAGCTCTTTCAACCATCTCTTCGATTCTTGCCGGATGTATTCTGCCATCCACTATTAACTTTTCTAGTGCCATCCTAGCAACTTCTCTCCTAATTGGATCAAAACTTGATAAGATAACTGCTTCCGGAGTATCATCTATAATTAAATCTACTCCTGTTAATGTCTCTAGGGTTCTAATGTTTCTACCTTCTCTACCTATTATTCTACCCTTCATTTCATCATTTGGTAAGGCTACTACATGTACTGTTGTTTCAGACACATGGTCTGCTGCACATCTTTGAATAGCAGTGGTAATGATTTCTCTTGCCTTTTTATCTGCTTCTTCCTTTGCCCTACTCTCGATGTCCTTAATCATTAAAGCTGCATCATGAGATACTTCTTTACGAACTTCTTCTAAAAGGATTTGTCTTGCTTCATCAGATGATAACCCAGAAACTCTTTCAAGTTCTTCTCTTCTTTGATTATAAACTTCTTGAACCTTTTCCTCCATTTTTTGAACTTCGTTCACTCTCTCATTTAGTGCATCTTCTTTCTTTTGTAAAGAGTCACTCTTTTTATCTAAAGACTCTTCTCTTTGTATTAATCTTCTTTCAAGCCTTTGAACTTCATTTCTTCTTTCTCGTGAATCTCTTTCACAATCAGTTCTTAATCTATGAACTTCTTCTTTTGCCTCCAAAATAGCTTCTTTCTTTAAAGCTTCTGCTTCTTTCTTTGAATTTTCTAAAACAGTTGTAGCTTCTTTTTCAAGTAATTCTATTTTCTTTTTTGATGCTGCTTGAATCGTTTTATAAAATACTATTCCTAAAACTAATAAAACAACAATGTCTATTAATATTATCATATACGTTTGCACGTAAACACCTCCTAGCTTGTAAACTTTCTATTATAAGTAAACAAGAAAGCATAGTAGGTATCATATAATTCTCACTGTTTATAGGAATATGATAAACCAGTATTTGTTATTATTTTATCTGAAAAATCAAATTATGTCAAGTTAGCACGTCTTTATAAGTATTCCCTTTATTATATTATCAATACACTATTTTACTAGCTTTTCCTCTTGTTTTCTATTTTTTTCGCTCATTATGAAAACCTTTTTATTATTATCCATTTTTCATATTTTTTCGCTATTATCTACTTTTATTTTCTTTACATATAATATACAATAAAAAAGGGGCTGTATCAAAATAAATTTGATACAATCCGATAAAAAGAAAGAAGAGAATTCATGAATTTGAATTCTCTTCTTTCCGTATAATATTAATAT